>NZ_JBSFNM010000099.1:0-21547 GCF_053587085.1 Kitasatospora sp. NPDC003701 | reverse complement strand
CTCCGCCCCGGTGCCGGTGCACCGGCACCGGGGCGGAGCAGCGGGGCCGGCGGCCGGCCCGGGGCACCCGACCGCTCACCCGTCCGGCGCCGGGGTGGTGGTCGGGGCCCGCTCGGGTGGGTGCTCAGGCCTTGATCACGCGGGCGTCGGCCCAGTCGGCGTGATCGTACGAGCGGCCGTCACCGGCGTCGGTCACGCGGAGCACGAGGTCGGTGACGCCGGAGGTGTCGACGTCGATGCTGCGGGCCGGGCTCTGCGCCGTCATCACCGGGGTGGTGGCGACGACCCTGCCGTCGGCGACGACTTCGAAGACGACACTGCCCCGTCCGCCGGCGGCGACCTCGTCGTCCACCCCGACCAGGGTGGTGAAGCGCCGGTAGGCGCCGCCGAGGTGGACGGTGACGGAGCCGTTGGCGTGCATCCCGAGGCCCTTGTCGAAGGCCCGGCCGCCGATGCGCAGCGTCGTGCCGTCGCCGGCCTTGGACTCGCCGTTGGAGGTGTCGCGTTCGGCGGGGCCGTGGCCGGGGGTCTCGGCGGTGAAGGGGAGTTCGCTGACGTACACGGCGCCGGGGTGACGGACGAGGACCCGGACCGTGCGCTGCTTGGTGACGGCGACCGTGGTCCCCCCGCGGACGACGTGGTAGCGGGCGGTGACCACCAGGTCGTGGCCGGTGCCGGGCGCCGCGTCGGCGGGGGCGGTGAGGGTCCAGCTCGGCGTGATGGCCTCACCGGCGGACAGCGTGGCCGCGGAGGTGCCGGTGCCCTCGGCCCGCCATCCGGCCGGGGCGTCGATCTGCACGGAGACGTCGGTGACGGGGCCGTAGCGGTCCACGGTGAAGCGGCCGTCGACCTTCGTGGTGGAGCCCGGGTCGAGCTCGGCCTTCGCCGAGGACAGTGTCAGCGTGGCCGGCGCGACCCGCTCCACGGGGTCGTCGCAGGTGGTGCGGCCGGGCCGGTCGGCGCAGACGACCGCCGCGAAGCCGCCGTTGGCGGGCACCGGTACGTCGAGGACGTCGGTGGGGAGGACCTTGCGGCTCTCACGGACGAGCCCGTTGCCGCCGTCGCGGATCACCTCGACGAGCCGGCTGCCGCCCCCGCTGCCGAGGAAGCCGAGCGGCACCCGCTCGGTGTGCGCCGGGCCGGCGGCGATCGAGCCGATGAACCACCGGTCGCCGCTGCGGCGGGCGAAGGCCGCGCCCTCCCCCGGGCGGCCGGACACCAGCACGCTGTCGTCCCAGACGGTCGGCACCTGCTCCAGGAACCGCTCCGCCTCGGGGCGCTTGCGGTAGACGTCCAACGAGCCGGCCAGGTGCTGGAAGCCGGACTCGTAGACCACGGTCAGCGCGAGTTCGGCGGCCTCCGAGTTGGGGTGCCCGCTGCGCTGGAGGTCCATCGGGGTGTAGTCCATCGAACCGACGACGTTGCGGGTGAAGGGGATGGTCGTCATGTCGTCGATGGAGGCGCCCTTGTACTCGGCCCCGCGGACCGCCTCCATGGTCACGACGTGCGGCCAGGTGCGCTGCATCCCGTTGGGGATGGTCGAGCTGTGCAGGGTGACCATCAGCCGGTGCTCGGCGGTCGCCTTCAGGATGTCGTCGTACCACCGGAACTGCGCCTGGGCCTCCGACTCGATGTAGTCGATCTTCAACCCGACCACGCCCCAGTCGTTCATCCGGGTCAGCACGGTGTCCCGCTCGGCCTGGGTGTCCAGGTCGTGCCAGTGCATCCAGAGCATGATCCCGACGCCGCGCTCCCGCGCGTAGCGCACCAGATCCGGTACCCACGTCTGACCGGCCCAGCCGTCGTCGACGACCGTGTACGGCCAGCCGTGGGCGGCGGCGTAGTCGACGAAGGACTTCTGCGCCTCGAAGTCGGCCTGGACGCCGCGGGCGCCGGCGAGCCAGGACCAGGCGACCTTCCCGGGTTTGATCCAGGAGGTGTCGGCGATGCGGGAGGGCGGTGCGAGGTCGTCGGTGAACGTCGAGCCGGTCACGCCCGCCAGGTCCCCGACGGTCGCGGTGCGCCAGGGCGTGGTCAGCGGGCCGTTGATGTCGACGTCGGTGTCGTCCAGGTGCAGCGTGTACCGGCCGCTGCCCGCGGTGTGGTCGAGCCGGCTCGCGGCGTAGTGGCCGTCCACGCCGGACTCCGAGAGCAGGACGTAGCTGTCGCGGACCTGGAACAGCGCGGGGTAGCCGAAGGAGCCGGTGGCGGCGCCGGACGCCGTGCTCCGGCCGTGGTGCTTCTCGTGACCGGGGGCGTACGGGGTGAGCCAGGCCGTGGCGTCGCCGGGCAACTGGAAGGCGGACACCTCCCGTTGGACCGTTCCGCCGGTGGTCGCGGGCAGGTCGTAACGGTAGGCGACGCCCTGGTCGGAGACCCGGACGACCAGGTCGACGCGCGTTCCCCGCCCGCCGGTGAAGGAGAACCGGGACTCGGTCATCGTGGTGGCGCGGTCCAGGCGCTTGCCGGTGGTGGCGTGGTAGTCCTCGTGGACGAGGCGGTCGGACCGGCCCTGCGGGTTCAGGCCGGTGGACAGGTCGGCGCGGTCGGTCACCAGGCCGAGCGGCGCGGGCTCCAGCACGGTGGTGTCGCCGCGCCGCACGCCGAGGGTCAGCGCGCCCCGGCCGTCGAGCGCGACGACGGCGGTGAGCCTCGGGCCGGACGGGGTGCCGGGTTGCCCGACGCTCCAGGTCCGGGCCGGGTCGGCGGCACGGGCGGCGGGGGCCGTGAGACCGGCGATGCCCAGGGCCGCGGCCACCACCGTGGCCAGTGCGGGTGGGAATCGGAACTGCGAGCTCTTCATCGAATCGGTTCCCTGCTCTCGATGCGGGGTGAGGGGTGACGGGTGACGGGTGACGGGTGACGGGTGCGGGGTGACGGGTGGTCAGGGCGGAGGCGCGGCCGCCCGCGCGGTGTCGCGGTCAGCGGACGGGGAGGAGCTTCCAGCGCTGCTGTGCCTTGCCGTTGGCGGGCTGCTGGGACACCTTGGCGCCGTTGCTCTTCGAACCACCGGTGTCGGCGAGCTGTCCGTCCGAGCGGCTCTCCAGGACGTAGCCGCCGCCGTCGGACGGCGCCACCAGCCACTGCCGGCCGGTACTGCCGTCGCCGGTCCGGAGGTCGAGCCGTGCACCGGGCACGACCGAGTCGTCGGCGACGGCCAGCTCCTTCCCGCTGCCGACACCGGTGACGGTGTAGTAGCCGTTCCCGGCGGCGGCCAGCCGCCACTGCTGGTTGGCACCGCCGTTGCCGTCCCACTGGACGACCGGGGTGCCGTCGGCGGTGCCCCGGCCGTAGGCGTCGAGGACCTTGCCGCTGTCGGCGTTGACCAGGGTGTACGTCCCGTCCAGGGCGGCACCGGCACCGGGTGTGACGGCGAGGTTCGCGAACTGCACGCCGTAGTAGCCGGCGGCGCCGAGCCCGATCTGGCCGGCGCCGTAGTCGCCGTTCTGGGCGGTGCCGACGACCGCGCCGTCGATCCGCGCGGTGATCGTCCTGCCCTGGAAGGCCAGCGCGAGGTTGTGCCAGGTGCCGGTCCCGGGCGCCGTGACCCTGCCCTCGGCGAGGGTGGTGAAGGCCCAGTTCCCGTCGGACCTGGTCAGCGACCACCCGCCGGTGTCGGACAGGCGCAGGTGGTAGGCGTTGAGGCCCTTGTTGTTGTGGCGCTGGGTACCGGCCCGGCCGAGGACCTCCACGCTTCCGGGCTGCTCCAGCAGGGTGTCCGCGCTGACCGTGTAGTCGGACCAGTCGAGCCCGCCCATCAGGGTGTACGGGTGGTTGGACGCCTCGTCGGTCCAGCGGATCGGGGAGGCGGGGGCCTGCTGGCGCAGGCAGTTCCCGGACCGGCCGCCGGCGCAGGGCGCGGTTTCGAAGGCACCGTTCATGGTGGCGAAGTACCGCGCCTCCCGGCCCGTGCCGGCGTCGGCGAGACCGTCGGTGTAGGGCAGCGGGAGCAGCGACCGCGCCGGGCCGGTCGCGGTGGCCGCGCCCTGGCCGCCGGTGGTGGTGACGGTGTAGAGGTGTCCGGGCCGCAGGGTCAGCGTGTAGGTCCCGGCGCTTGGGGTGAGGTCGGCGGCACGGACCATCCGGCCGGCGGCGGCCGGGCCGGACAGGTCGGTGGACCAGACGTGCAGGGATCCGCCCGGCAGCCCACCGGAGACCTTGAGGGTCACGGTCTGCGCGGCGGTGGCGTCCATGGTCTCCAGGACGGTGGACCACGCCGAGGTGTCGGGCGAGCGGTAGCTGACGTAGCTGCCGTTCGCGCGGTTCCCGCCGAGGTAGCCGGAGGAGGTGTCGAGGTACTTCCACCCCGGCTGGGTGAACTGGGTGGTGTGGGCGGTGGCCCAGGTGCTGCGCCCGATGCTGTAGGCGCCGGACCACGGCTGGTCGGCGATGGCCAGGCCCATCGTGCTGTAGTCGAGGTTGCGGTAGATCGAGGCGACCAGCGGCCAGTTGAGGAAGCCGGTCATCCTGGCGTCCAGGTAGCCGCGGTTGATGCCGCGGGCGATGGCGGGTGCCCCGGCGTGGGCGTCGTCGGAGCCGTTCTCGGCGGCCCACAGCTGCTTGCCGGTGGCGCGGGCGTCGGCGCTGCTGGCGCAGGTGGTCATCGCCGAGCGGTACTGACAGGGGTAGTGGGCGCCGACGACGTCCACGGCGGCGGCGAGTTCGGCGTCCTTGCGCATCGCGGTGGCGATGTCCCAGCTGTCGTCGGCTCCGACCACCTTGACGGCGGCGTAGCCCTTGGCGTTGAGGGTGGCGCGCAGCTTCTTGTACCAGGAGGCGTCGAACTCCCGCTCGTTCCAGCCGCCGAGGTAGTCGATGCCCACGTTGTGCTGCCGGGCGCAGCCCAGCCAGTCCATCAGGTAGTCGATCATGTCCTGGGACCAGAAGTGGCCGTTGCCGATCCAGCCCGGCGCGCCCCAGGAGAGGCCGTACAGCTTGATCGCGGGATTGCGCAGCTTGGCCTGTTCCATCACCCACCACTCGTATCCCGACTGGCAGTCGACCGCCCCGCGGGTGTGTTCGTGGCTGCTCTCGGCGCCGTCGGTGGAGTTGGTGTCGCCGCCGATCTCGACCTTGAGCAGCTGCAGGGCGGCGCCCTGCCCGGGCGTGAAGAGGTAGTCGAGGATCTGCGAGCGCTGCGGCTCGGGGTAGTCGAGGAGCAGCCGGGTGTTGCCACCGCCGCCGCTGATCGCGCCGACGCCGTCGAAGGTGCGGCCGGCGCTGCCGCCGTCGACGGTGATCGCGGTGGCGGTGGGAGCCGCGGCCGCCTCGGGCGGCGGGGCGCTCCAGGCGAGGAGCAGTGCGAAGCAGAGCGCCAGGGCGGCGAGGGCGGGGACGGGTGTCCGGTGGGCCGTTCGTGACGGGCTTGGTGGGGTGCGCATGCGGGATCTCCAACCTGGGGGTGGCCGGGTTCGGCGGAGCGGGCAGCGGCATCACGCGAATCGTGTGGTGCTGCCGGGGTGCGCGGAGCGGTGAGCCGTGCCGGCGGCGAAGCAACTGGCCTGCCGGAAACGGTCCGTGGGGACACCCTGCGACAGGGGTGCCCCGCCAGGACGATAGGTCGGTCATGTGATCCGGTCAATGCAATCGGACCGATTGACCATCAGATAATCAACTCTCAGGTCATTCAATCAGTTTGCCTTGACTCCGATCCGCGAGGATCCCCAAGATGGCTTGCGGCCGACCGCTGCGCCGTCGGCAGCCCGGGCCGCCGGCTCGATCGCACGGCTCTTCTCCGGCCACCGCCCCTCCGAGAGGACCCATGACCTCCCCTCAGAACACCGGCCCCGCCCACCTGGAGGACTTCTCACCCGGCTCGGGCAGCCTCGCGCCCCGGGCCTGGTACGCGGAGTCGACCGCCCCCCGGGTCGCCCTGGACGGCAGCTGGCGCTTCCGCCTCTCCCCCACGGCCGACACCCACGACGAGTCCTTCGCACAGCCCGGTCACGACGCCTCCGGCTGGGACGAACTCGCCGTACCCGGCCACTGGGTACTGCAGGGGCACGGCGCACCCGCGTACACCAACACGCTGTACCCGTTCCCGGTCGACCCGCCCAGGGTGCCGACCGAGAACCCGACCGGCGACCACCTGAGGTACTTCGACCTGCCGGACGACTGGCCGACCGGCGGCGAGGCGGTGCTGCGCTTCGAGGGGGTCGAGTCGTGTGCCCGCGTCTGGCTCAACGGCTGCCGGCTGGGGGAGTTCAAGGGCAGCCGGCTGCCGCACGAGCTCCCGGTCGGCGGCCTGCTGCGCCCGGCCGGGAACGTGCTCGCCGTCCGCGTCCACCAGTGGTCGTCCGGAAGCTACCTGGAGGACCAGGACCAGTGGTGGCTGCCGGGGATCTTCCGCGAGGTGACGCTGCTGCACCGGCCCGCGGGGGCGGCCGGGGACTTCTTCGTCCACGCCGCGTACGACCACCGCTCGGGCACCGGCACGCTGTGCGTCGAGAGCGGGGTGCCGGGCCGGGTCACCGTGCCCGAGCTCGGCCTCGACCTCGCCACCGGCGAGCGGGCCACCGCCGCCGTCGAGGCCTGGACCGCCGAGACCCCGCGGCTGTACACCGCCGAGCTGGTGACGCCGGGCGAGCGGATCCCGCTGCGGATCGGGTTCCGCACGGTCGCCGTCGAGGCCGGGGTGCTCAAGGTCAACGGGCGGCGGATCCTGTTCCGGGGCGTCAACCGCCACGAGTTCCACCCCGTCACCGGGCGGACGCTGGACCGCGACACCATGCGCACCGACCTGCTGCTGATGAAGCGGCACAACATCAACGCCGTCCGCACCAGCCACTACCCGCCGCACCCCGCCTTCCTCGACCTCTGCGACGAACTCGGGCTCTGGGTGGTCGACGAGTGCGACCTGGAGACCCACGGGTTCGAGCCCTCGGGCTGGCGGGGCAACCCCGCCGACGACGACCGCTGGACCCCGGCCCTGCTCGACCGCGCCGCCCGCACGGTCGAGCGCGACAAGAACCACCCCTGCGTCCTCCTCTGGTCGCTCGGCAACGAGGCCGGCACCGGCCGGGGCCTCACCGCCATGGCCCGGTGGATCCGCGACCGTGACCCGTCCCGGCCCCTGCACTACGAGGGCGACCCGTCCTGCCGGGACACCGACGTCTACTCCCGGATGTACGCCGACCACGCCGAGGTCGAGCGGATCGGGCGGCGGGAGGACGGGGGCCCCGCGCGCCGGCGCGAACTCCCCTTCCTGCTCTGCGAGTACGCCCACGCGATGGGCAACGGCCCGGGCGGGCTGGCCGAGTACCAGCGGCTGTTCGAGAGGTACGAGCGCTGCCAGGGCGGCTTCGTCTGGGAGTGGATCGACCACGGCCTGGCCCACCCCGAGCACGGTCACGGCTACGGTGGCGACTTCGGCGAGGAACTGCACGACGGCAACTTCGTCTGCGACGGCCTGCTCTTCCCCGACCGCACGCCCTCCCCCGGCCTGACCGAGTTCAAGAAGGTGATCGAACCGGTCCGCATCGAGGCGGGCACCACCGCCGGCACCGTCCGGGTGACCAACCTGCACGACTTCGCCGACCTGTCGCGGCTCGCCTTCACGTACTCCTACGACATCGAGGGCGCTCCGGCGCTGGAGGGGGTCCTCGCCGTACCCGCACTCGACCCCGGGGCGGCCGCCGAGGTGGAGCTGCCCCCGGCGCCGCGGCGCCCGGGCGGCGACGGCGAGGCCGGCTGGACCGTCCGCGCGGTGCTCGCCGAGGACGCCCCCTGGGCCCCGGAGGGCCACACCGTCGCCTGGGGCCGGATCCCCCTCGGCCGACGGCGCGCCCTGCCGGCGGCCCGCGGTCTCGCACCCCGGGCCGCGGACGGCCGGATCCTGCTCGGCCCCGCCGTGTTCGACGCCCGCAGCGGCGCCCTCACCGCGCTCGGGCCGGTACCCGTGACCGGCCCGGGGCTGGAGGTGTGGCGCGCCCCCACCGACAACGACCAGGGGCCGCAGTGGCGACCCGAGGAACAACTCGACCGGCAGTGGCGCCGGCTCGGCCTGCACCGGCTGCACCACCGGCTGGACGGGATCGACCGGACGGCGGACACCCTCACGGTCCGGACCAGGGTCGCGCCCGCCGCCACCTCCCTCGCGCTGCGCACCGCCTACCGCTGGACCGCCGACGCGGACCGGCTGCGCCTGACCGTCACCGTCACGCCCGAGGGCGAGTGGACCGTGCCGCTCCCCCGGCTGGGCATCCGTCTCGGCCTGCCGGCCGGGTTCGGCCGGGCCCGGTGGTTCGGCGGCGGGCCCGGCGAGGCGTATCCGGACAGCCGCTCCGCCTCCCTGCCGGGCCGCTACGCGATGAGCATCGACGAGCTGCAGACCCCGTACGTGCGCCCGCAGGAGAACGGCGCCCGGGCGGACGTCCGCTGGGTGGAACTGACCGACGGCAGCGCCAGGGTGCGGATCGAGGGCGAGCCGCTCTTCTGGTTCGCCGCCCGCCGCTGGACCACCGAGCAGCTCGACGCGGCCCGGCACCGGCCGGACCTCGTGCCGGGCGACACGGTCTGGCTCCACCTCGACCACGCCCAGCACGGCATCGGCTCGGCGTCCTGCGGGCCCGGCGTCCTGCCCGGGTACCGGCTGGCCGCCGCGCCCGCGGAGTTCTCGTTCGTCCTCTCCACCACGGACGACTGAGGCCGTGTGAAGCGGAACGAGGCCGAGGCGGGTCCCCATCGCGGGGGAGCCGCCTCGGCCTCGTGCTGCGCGCTTGCCGTGTGGAGCGGAACGAGGCCCCGCACACGTCGACACCGGGCCGGGAGGAAAGCTTCCGACCAGACCCTGGCCAAACTTTCGTATATCGAATACGTTCTCACCACTGCCGGCGCCGGGCCTTGCGACGGGCCCGCGCGCACGGCATCCCCATCACCCTCCCCCACCCATGGAGGCCCCCCGTGACCGGAATGTCCCACCCCGTCGACCGCAGGTCCGTCCTGCGCGGCATGCTCGCCGCCGGTGCCACCGCGGCCCTGGCTCCCGCGATCAACCCGGCCGGCGCACAGGCCGCGGGCATCTCCACCGGTAGCTACCGGATCCGCTTCGACCAGGCCGCCAAGCAGACCATCCTCGGCCTCGGCTTCGAGATCCAGTCCGACTCGATCGCCTCCGGCAACGGGGGCCTGCCGAACGCGGTCAGCGGCGTCCCGTACGACCTGACGACCTCCGAGCGCACCCGCTTCTACCAGCAGATGCTGAAGGCCGGCCGCTCCGACCGGGGCTTCCGCTTCTGCCGGCTGGCGCTCGGCCTCTACCACCGGGGCGTGACCGCCGACGGCAAGCGGCTCGTCGACCGCTACCCCGGGCAGACCGACCTGCTGGCGGAGATGGTGAACCAGGCCGGCATCGAGGGCCTGATGGCCGAGTACTGGTCCCCGGCCCCCGGCTGGAAGACCAACAACAGCCTGGTCGGCGAGAGCCCGGACAAGAAGACCGACTACGGCCTCGCCTCCTTCGCCCCGGCGGACCTCGACGCGCTGGGCGACGCGATGGTCGCCGACCTCGACCACCTCGCGGCCAAGGGCCTGAGGATCAGCTACTGGGGGTTGCAGAACGAGCCCGACAACGGCACGCCCTACTCCTCCTGCGTGTACACCCCGGCGCAGTACCGCGACACCTTCAAGGCCGTCGCGCCGAAGATCCGCGCCAAGTACCCGAACGCGATCATCAACGCGGAGAGCCAGTACGGCTGGAAGGGCGCCTACGGACAGGCCCTGCTGGCCGACCCGCAGGCCATGCAGTACGTCGACAACTGGACCTTCCACAAGATCGGCACGGACAGCACCGGCCAGATCACCACCGACTACGTGACCGGCGCGGCCGGCCGGCCGGTGTTCAACAACGAGTTCGAGTACCTCAGCGGCGCGATGACGGACTGGCGGACCATCAACACGGCGCAGTCCATCATGAACTGGATGACCTTCCAGAACTCACCGACCTGGTTCTGGCTGCATGCGCTCAAGCCCATCGGCAACTCGGAGTCCGAGAACTACTCACTGGGCCTGTGGCGCCCCCCGGCCGACACCGACTTCAGCGCCGGCCACTACCCCGACCTCCAGGCCGGCCACTGGCAGTTCAACCCGCGCAATTGGAACGCCGTGGCCGGCTTCGTGAAGTACATGCCCTGGGACTCCGTGCGCTACCACGTCGAGGAGCCCCTGCACACCGACGGCTCCTACTACTCCGAGCACCGCATCATGGCCTGGCGCACCACGGCCGGCAAGCCGGTGTTCGCCCTCACCAACCGCTCCGCCACCGAGCCCTTCACCTACACCGTCGACACCCAGACCGCGGCAACCTTCCAGGGCCACCGCTACGGCCCGGCCACCACCGACCAGAGCCTCGCCAACAAGACCGGCCCGACGCTGGAGATCACCGTCCCGCCCCTGTCCATCGAGTTCTGGGTCCGCAACTCCTGACCCGGGCCGCGGTCGGGCCGGCACGCCGGGACACCACCGGCCGGCCGGCCCGGCCCCCTGATTCCCCCTCCTACGACACCCCACGAAGGGACCGGTGGGCGAAGATGCTCCGCAATGCTCTCGAACCCTGGCACCTCCTCGTCGTCGTCGCGGCGATCGCCCTGCTGTTCGGCTCCAGGAAGCTGCCCGAACTCGCCCGCGGCCTCGGCCGTTCGGTGCGCATCCTGAAGGCCGAGACCCGGGCCCTGCACCAGGACGACCTCCGGCCGGACGAGGTGCCGGGTCCGTTCCCGGCCGTCGAGCCGGCCGGCGTCGCCGATGTCACCGAGGCCGCCGAGGCCGCGAAGCCGGCCCCGGCGGCCTGAGGTCTGCCTGGGCCCTCAGGTCCGGGTCACTTGCCGGCGCCCATGGTGAGCCCCTCGGTGAGGCGGCGGCCGAGCCAGGCGTAGAGCCCGATCATCGGCAGGATGGAGATCGACACCCCGGCGAACAGGGCGCCGAAGTCCGAGCCGGTGAACTGCTGTTGCTGGAAGTAGTTCAGCAGCGCCAGCGGCAGGGTGAACCTGTCGTCGGTCTGGATGAACATCAGCGCCAGCAGGGTCTCGTTCCAGATCGCCATCGCGTTGAGCAGGGTCGCGGTCACCAGGCCGCCCCGGGCGAGCGGCAGCATGATCCGCCAGAAGGTCATCGCCGCGGACACCCCGTCCAGGGCGGCCGCCTCCTCCAGTTCGGCCGGCAGGGAGGCGAAGAACGAGGTCAGCAGGAAGACCGTGAACGGCAGCGAGGTCACCACGTAGAGCACGAACAGGCCGAAGAGACTGTCGATCAGCCCCAGCCGGTTCATCAGCGCGTACAGCGGGAGCACCATCACCTGGACGGGGATCCCGAGGCCGAGCACGAAGTACAGGCCGAGGCCGTGCGACACCCGGCCCGGCCGTCTGCCGAGCACGTAGGCGGCCGGGCCGGCGACGACCACGGTCACCGTCGAGGCGGCGACCACCAGGAGGACCGAGTTGGCGAACGCGGGCCCGAAGCCGCCGTCGTTCCACGCCCTCGACCAGTTCTCGAAGTGCAGCGCGGTGGGCAGCGACCACGGGTGTTCCAGGACGTCCCGGCTGCTCTTGAGCGAGCCGATCAGCAGGTAGGCGAAGGCGAACAGGCAGAACCCGGTGAACAGCCAGACGGCGGCAGTCCCGGGCAGCCGGCCCAGCACGGCGGCCGCCCGCCTCCGGCGGGTGCTCCGGATCGCGGCCCGGGGACCGTCCTCCCCGGTCGTGACGGTGGTCATCGCGGCACCTTTCGTCGGAGGGTTCAGAACTGCAGGGCGTCGCGGCGCATCAGCCGCCGCAGCACGGCCACCAGGACGGCGACGAACGCCAGCATGGTCACGGCGGAGGCCGCGGCGTAGCCGAACTGGTTGAGCGCGGTGATGCCGCCGACCGTCTCGCCGTAGACGAACAGGGCGCTGTTCCACTGGTAGGTGGGGGGCAGGGCGCCCTGGTTCCCACCGAAGGCCAGGATGAACTCGAAGATCTTGACCGAGGTGACCGTCCACAGCACCGCCGCGGCGGCGGTCACGTCCCAGGACAGCGGCAGCGTGACGTGGCGGAAGCGCTGCCACGCGTTGGCGCCGTCGAGCCGGGCGGCCTCGTAGTAGGAGTCGGGGATCCGGTCGACGCCGGCCATCAGGATGGTCACGTAGTAGCCGGTGTTGATCCAGACCAGTGCCAGCAGGACGGCGTTCGTCGTCCAGCCGGGGCGCAGCCACTGGACCGCGTCGATCCCCAGCCGCCCGAGCGCCCGGTTGACCAGGCCGTCGAGGCTGAGCAGCGATCCCCAGAAGATCGCCAGGACGACGGAGGAGACGATGTGCGGCAGGAACACCACCCCGCGGATCAGCCTGCGGCCGCGCATCTCGCGCAGCATCAGCAGGAAGCCGAAGCTCAGCACGAAGACGACCGCGCCGACCCCGAACACGATCTTCAGGGTGTTGCCGAAGGCGGAGCCGAAGGCGGGGTCGCGCAGCAGCTGGGTGTAGTTCCGGGTGCCCACCCACCGCGGCGCGTTGATGCCGTCCCAGTCCGTGAGGCTGGTGTACATCGCGTACAGGGTCGGCCCGATGAACAGCACCGTGTACAGGGCCGTCGCCGGTGCCACGAACGGCCCGAAGATCCGTGCGCAGCGCCGCTCCAGGGGCGAGTACGCGGTCGCGCTCACGGGTTGGCCTTCCAGAAGTCGACCGAGGCCTGCCTGGTCTGGGCGACGAACTCGTCCGCCGTGGTCACGCCCTGGACGAAGCGGACCACGTTCGGGGTGTACGCCTTGGTGGCCCAGGCGGCGTAGTCCACGAACAACCGGGCCTGGTCGGCGTAGACGTCGTTGCCGTCGATGGCCTTCGCGACCGCGGCGAGTTCCTCGGGCGCCGGTATGTCGGCGCGCGGGGTGATGTTCAGGGCCTGGGTCGCGATGCCCGCCAGGCGGTCCTTGTTCATGAAGTACGCGATGAACCTCTGCGCGTCGCCGGCGTGCTTGGCCGTCCTGGGCACCGCGAACCCGAAGAAGTTGACGCCGACCGCGGTGTTGCCGCCGTCGATCGCGGGCAGCTGGAAGTTGCCGTACCTGAAGCCGGCCGGGACGTTGGGCCGGCTCTCGCCCGGCACCCAGGTGCCGTTGAGGTAGAGCGCGGCCCTGCCCTGGGCCCAGCTGGTCTGCGCCTGGGTGCCCTGGGTGGACTCGTAGCCCTTGATGAAGTAGTTCTTGCGCAGCTGCTCGACCTTGCCGACGGCGGCGCGGACCTTCGGGTCGTCCCAGGCGGCGCCGCTGCGGTCGGCCGCGAGCGCGCGGACGCCGTCGGTGCCGAGCTGGCGTTGCAGGGTGAGCAGGGTCCAGTAGGGGTCGTTGCTGGGCAGGGCGATCGGGGCGACTCCGGTCGCCCTGATGGCGTCGAGCTTCGTGACGAGCTCGTCCCAGGTCTTCGGCGGACCGGCGGCGAGCTCGGGGTACGCGGCGGCGTTGAACCAGACGCCCTCGGTGGCGACCGAGTACGGCACCATGAACGGCTTGCCGTCGCGGTCGTTGAGGTAGGTCTTGTACTTGTCCGGGATCACGTCGCCGACGGTCCCCGCCTCGCCGGGGATCCGCGCGGCGTAGACCGGGCTCAGGTCGGTGCTCTGGCCGGCGGCGACCAGGGCGCCGAGCGCGTTGACCGAGTTGTCGACCAGATCGGCCGCGGCGCCGTTCTTCAGGGTCGGGGTGATCTTCTGGATGACCTGGCGGCCCTGCCATTGGATGGTCACCCTGACACCGGTGTCCTCGGTGAACTTCGCCGCCGCCGCTTGGATGACCTTGGCCTGCGGCTCGTTCTGGTTCCACATCGACCAGTAGGTGAAGGAGGCGCCGCCGTCGGCGCCGGCGGCGCAGCCGCTCAACGCGCCCGGGGCGAGGGCGGCCGCGGCGGCGGCGAGGAGGAGGCGTCTGGTGCGGGAGTGCGTGGCCATCGGCGAGGTCCCGTTTCGTTGGTGGGTGGTGGGCGGTGGGTGGTGGTGGGAGGTGGTGGTGGACGCGCTCAGGAGAGGTCGGGGCCCGCGGGCAGGCCCCAGCGGAAACCGGCCGGAGCGGTGACCGGTTCGACCGTGAGGTCCGGGGTGTCCCCGGCGGCGACCACCAGGCATTCGGCGCCCGCCGGCAGCGCGATCTCCAGCAGGCCGTCGGCGCGCAGCGTCCAGCCGGCCGGGCCGGGCCGGTCGCCCAGCGCCCGGACGTCCGCCGGCCCGGACAGTCGGCCCGGCGCGACCAGGCACGGCTCCCCCGCCCCGCTGTGGATCCGGATCCAGCGGGTGGCGCCGTCGCGGCGGCAGGCGCTGATCCTGAAGGCGCCCTCGGCGACCAGGTCGTGCACCGTGACGTCGGCCCAGCCGTCCGGCACGGCGGGAAGGATCCGCAGGACGCCGCCCCAGCTCTGCAGCAGCATGTCGTGCAGGCTCCGGGCCCCGGACAGCGGTGTCTCGACGACCGGCCCGGTCTCGGCGTACATGGTGTTCGGCCGGACGTGGACGTCCAGGAGTTCGTCGAGTCCGCGCAGTGCCGACTCGCCGTCGCCGAGCAGGGCGTGCATCGAGGCCGCGCCGGTGAAGCTGTAGCCCCGGAGCTCGCCGGTGAGGCCGAGCCAGTGGTCCATGCTGCGGCGCAGCAGGGCGCGATGGGCGGGGGCGGTGAGGTCGAGCTGGTGGAGCGGGTGGAACCAGAGCAGGTGCGAGTAGTGCCGGTGGGAGCTGGTGAGCCGCAGGTCCCGGCCGATCCACAGGCCCTCGTCCGGGTCCTGCGGCGGCGCGGTGAGGCGGTCGAGCACGTGCTGCCAGGTGGGGGCCAGCGGGTCGGCGGTACCGAGCCGGGCGGTCGCGTCCAGCAGGGTCCGGCAGCCCCAGTGCAGCAGGGCGAGGTCGTAGTTGCAGTCGGCGGTGGTCCCGTACTCCGGGGAGTGGGTGGCCGGCAGGTGCAGGACGCCCTGCTCGTCCGCGGTGAGGAAGTGCAGGTAATAGTTGACGGCCTTGCGCAGCAGCGGGACGACGGTGTCCCGCAGGTAGGGCTCGTCCATGGTGTGCCGGTGGGCGAGCCACGCGGTGTGCAGGGCCCAGGTGAGGTTGCCGATCTCCGGGAGGGGCCAGGTCCCTCCGGGGACGCCGGCCGGTTCGCTGCGCAGATCGTCCTGGCTGGCGCGGCCGATCACCAGGGAGTCGGCGCGGTAGGCCTCGGGGGTGGAGGCCAGCAGGCCGGCTGCGCCGTTCTCCAACGCCGTGCGCAGGGAGTCGAGTTCCGGGTGCCCGGAGGCGTTGATCGGCCAGTACTCCAGCTGGGCGTTGAGGTTCCACCAGGCGGCGGGCCAGGGGGTGTGCTCCAGCCACGGGCCGTGGGTGGCCAGGACGGGCCGGTCGGCACGGGTGGCGCAGGCCAGTTTGTAGAGCTGGATCCAGTAGAAGCTCTGCAGCCGGGCGTCGGGGACGGAGAGGAAGCTCTTGGGGTAGTAGGCGTGCCACCACTCCCGGTGCGTCTCGGTGAGCCGGTCGGTGGTCGTCCGCCCGGCCCCGGCCAGGGTCTCGGCGGCGGTGTCGCTCGCCGTGGGACCGGTGGCGCTGTGGGCCACGGTGCAGAGCAGGGTGGTGCCGTCCGGCCCGGTCGTGGTGCGCCAGCGGGTCTCGGTGCGGCCGCCGCAGGCGAGGTCCTGGACGCAGCTGCCGCCGGAGCCGGTCGTGGTGAGGACGGGCGGCGGGTTGTCCTTGAGGCCGGCCGGCCGCTGCTCGGGGTAGAAGGCCGCCCGGGGGGCGACGGCCGGCGCCGGGGTGAAGGTCCAGGTCACCTGTTCGGTACCGGCCGTCGGGCGGCAGCGCACGATCAACAGGTCGCGTTCGGCGTGGACGAGGGCGGTGAGGGCGACCGTTCCCCTGGTCGTGGTGACGGTGCCGGTGAGTTCGGCCTCCCAGAGCGAGAGCCGCAGGTCCACACCGGTCACCTCGCCCTCGGTGCACAGGGTGAGGTGGCCGACCGGCAACCGGGTGCCGCCCCAGAGCGGGCCGCCGACGTCCTGGTGGTCACGGACCCGGCTGTCGCCGAGGACGAGGCGGAGGCGGGTTTCGCCCTCCGGGCGGCGGACGGAGGCGGCCAGGCCGCCGTTGCCGAGGAAGGGGCCGTCGTAGAAGCTGCCGGGGACGGCCCGCCAGAGGGGGTCGAGCCCGCTCAGGAAGTCCCGCCAGCCGGAGCCGGCGGCGAGACGGTCCTCCAGCACCGGGTGAGTCGGTGGCCGCGTGCCGGTCACGGCTGCTCCGGTCGGCTCGGTCCGGGCCTGTGCGCGTCGGAGCCTTCGGGCTCGTGGGAGGTGGGGAAGCGCACGTCCAGCGCTTCGACCCCGATGGTGCGGTTCATCAGCAGGAGCCCTTCAAGGCGTGTGCGATGGCCTGCGAACGGCAGGCGGAAGGCGTGCGGAGATGAGCGGTCAGGCGGGAAGGCATGCGGGGATCAACGGTCGATCGGCACCCGCCATGCAGCCGAGACATGGGATGACTGTCGGGGAGTCAGCCCTGTCCTGTCCAGACCCGTGCACAAGAAATCACGAACTTGCCAGTTGGTGGCCGATCGTTCATCGATCTCCTCGGCCGATCCGCCGTTCACCACTCCCCGGCAATGGGATGTCTGGCAATGTTGGACCGCACGCATCGCCGCGTGTCACCCGACCGCCGAGGAATCCACGGATGTCATTGACCGACATGGCCATCGCCCGGATCCGCGAACGCGTCCGGTCCGGCGAGTTGCCCCCCGTGCCAAGCCGCCCCCCGGGCAGCACCTCGCGGCCGCGCCGGGCATCTCGCGCAGCCTCGTGCGCGAGGCCGTCGAGGCCCTGGTGGTGGCACGGGTCCTCGAAATCCGGCGCGGCAACGGCACCTACGTGACCAGCCTGGCAGCGGGCCCGCTCCTGGAAGGCCTCTCTTCCGCGGTGGAACTGCCGAGTGGGAACACCCTGCTGGAACTCGTCGAGGCGCGGCGACTCCTCGAACCCGCGGCCACGGCACTCGCGGGGACTGAGCCGCGCCCCCCTCCGCCGCCGTCGCGGGGCGCGGCGGCGCACCGAGGTGACCGGGCCCGCCGGTCGCCTCGGCGGGCTCACGCCTTGTCGGCGACCTCGTGGTCGGCCTGTGCGCTGATGTGAGCCTTGGCCGCCCGTGCCGCCGCCTCGGAATCGCGGCTCCGCAGGGCGGCGATGATCTCGTCGTGCTCGGCGATGACCTCCGCCCAGTTGTCCGGGTCCATCGGTGCCGCGATGCGGTGCCGGCGGACGGTGAGGAGTAGTTGGTCCGTCAGTTCGGTCAGCACGCGGTAGCCGGCGGCCTCGGCCAGGATCCGGTGGAAGTCGGAGTTCAGCTCCGGGAGCTTCTGGAAGGAGCGCGTACCCAGCCGCCCCCGCATCTGCTGCTGGACCGCGTCCAGTTCGGCCAGCTGGGCATCGGTGACACGCTCCGCCGCGAGGCCGGCGACCAGCCCCTCGATCGCCTCGCGGGCCAGGAAGACCCCGCGCATCTCGGTCGCGTCCACCTCGGCGACGGTCACACCCGAGTGGACCCGGGCCGTCACCAGACCGTCCGCCTCCAGCCGCTTCACGGCTTCACGGATCGGGATCTTGCTCACGCCCAGGTTGCGGGCGAGCTCGTCCATGTTGATGCGCTCACCCGGCTTGAGGTCACCCTCGGCGATGGCAGCGCGCAGGCTGTCGTAGACGAGGTCGGCCTTGCTCTTCACTACGGGCAGCCGGGCCCAGTTCGCTTGTGTCACCCGTTCATCGTATGCGATATGCCCAGGAAAGCGAAGGGTGACCGAGCAGGCACGATGCACCGGGTCGGCCGGTCCGGGGCGCCGCCGCGCCGGCCCGGACCGGCCGACGCCCGGGCCCTCAGGGGTTGCGGACCCAGAACTCGATGGAGAGCGGCGGGACGGTCAGGGCGAGCGTGGGGCCGGTCAGCGTGCTCAGCGTCTGGCCGTGGGTGGTCGGCCCGTAGCGGTGGCCCTGGAAGGAGGCGGCGGTCTGCGTGTCGACGTTGTAGGTGAACGACCGGCTGGAGGAGCGATTGGTGAGCGCGAAGATCTGCTTGCCCTGCGCGGTCTTCCAGGCCATGATCCGGTGATCCGTGTAGGCGCTGCCGTCGTCGTGGACGGGTTCCTCGACGTGGTGGCGCACGGAGTCCCAGGGCAGGTACCGGACGAAACCGGCGACGGCGTTCCAGTTCTCCGGGTTGAAGTCCCAGTGACCGGGCTTGATGTTCGGGTAGCGGCTGAAGTCGGTGTCGCCCGGGGGCCGCCAGAAGCCGAGCGAGTAGCCCTTGGACTCGGAGTTGGTGGTGGGCTTCAGGGCGTGCAGCCAGAACCAGGTGGGCGCGTTCTGGAAGGTCATCCAGTTCATGATCGAGTGGGCGGTGTTGATCGTCCGGTTGAACGAGCTGGTCGGGTGGAGGTACTCGAACTCGTTGTTGAAGACCGGCCGGCCGAGCGCGCCCGAGGTGTAGTCGCCGGTGATCTGCTCGTCGGCGTTGGTGCCGATCCGGTGGTAGGTCCAGGCGTCGACGTAGCGCAGTGCCTGCGCGTCCGCGATGAGCGCCTGACCGCGCACGCCGCTCCAGCCGCCGCGACTGTCGGCCTGGATCATCACGTTCGGGTACTTGGCGCGGATCTTCGGGGCAACCGCCTTGAACGCCGCGAGGTACTGGGGGGCGTCGTAGAAGCAGGAGGAGTAGGAGGCGGGCGAGTCGGGCTCGTTCTGCAGGCCCCACATGCTGATCGGCACGCCGCGGGTGGCGAGGTGGTCGAGGTCGGCGACCATCGCATCGCCCAGGGCGTCGAGGTCCGCCGGGGCGAAGGAGGCGAGCCCGTACGGACTGCCGTCGGGGGCCTTGCCGACCAGGCTGTTGTTGATCTTCCAGGCGGGGGCCGGGGACCAGTACTCGGCGGCGACCCCCTCGATGCCGGCCTGGCTGATCATCTCGGCGAGCAGCGCGGTCTGGCCCTCGTAGCGGTCGACGAGGCGCCTGCCGTCGGCGGTCACCCCGCGGTGGTAGAGGCCGAGGGCGAGGCGGCAGTAGCGGAAGCCCCGGTCCGAGCGGATCTTCAGCATCTGCTGGTAGAAGCGGGTGCGCTCGCCGGGGGTCAGGTCGTAGGGCACGCCGCTGACCAGGTCGGGCATGCCGTTGTTGCCCGAGCCGATCGAATCGGACTGGATCTCGAAACCCAGGCCCTTGATGGTCTGCCGGGCCCCGTTGTCGTAGCGGATCGTGTAGTCGCCCGAGTCGAGCCCGGCGGCCCGGGCCGCCGAGAGGTTCACCAGCGGCGCGGCCGCCACGGCGGCGCCACCGACGGCGGCGCCTCGGAGCAGGGTCCGGCGGCTGAGGCGGGTGGATTCGGGTCGCTGCATTGCGGGGCCTCCTGGGTGGGTGGGGGAGGTGGTGCGGAGCGGGCCGCGGCACGGCCGGCGGCACCTCCGTCGGACCGGTGGCCGAGGGCGGGCGGGCTGCGGACGCCGACGCGGCCCTGACGGCGCCCGGCGCGGCAGCGGCGGCCCCCGGGGTTCGCCGACGCGGGGGCCAAGGTATGCGATATACGACTAACGCACCAGAGGCGTCACCGAACCGCCTCCGGCGAATCCCGCGAACCGCGGCCGACCCGCCTCGCCCGCGAGAACCAGGGGCCCGGCGGCGCACATGCGTAGTCATCCGGATTGATTACCTACGACCCGCCCGGCTCTGCTGGAAGTGTCGCGATCTTCCCGACCGGGGCGATGGCGGCACGGCGCCCCGGTGCGTCGCACCCGGCGGAGTGCGACGCACCGGCCGTCCCGGCCCGAGGTGACGCTCCGGCCTACGGACGGTCTCGTGAACAACACGAAACGGCAACACACTCTGGCGCTCATTTCGTATATCGCATACGTTACGCGTCAGGTCGGTACGTGACAGTGGCGTTTCGCCGCCCGAGACGCCGAACCGGCCCGCAGTCCTTGCCCCCGCACGTACCGGGACGGCCGACCCAGCCGCAGCCCGTCGCACAAGGAGACCCACCCATGGCACCACTCCGCCGTAGAATCGCCGCCGCCGTCTCGCTGGCGTCCGCCTTCGCGCTCGCCGCCTCGGCCTGCTCCTCCGGCAGCGGGTCCTCCGAGTCGGCCGGCCCGACCACCGTCAAGTTCTGGTCGATGCCCTACTGGATCGGCCAGGACACCAAGGTCAAGGCGCTGGTGGACGAGTTCAACGCCTCCCAGGACAAGGTGAAGGTCGAGCTCACCCTGCTGGAGTGGAAGGACGGCCGCGACAAGATCAAGCAGGCCATCGCGGCCGGCAAGGGACCCGACGTCTGGCTGATGAACAACGGCCTCGAACTCGACTACCTCAAGTCCGGTGCCCTCGCCCCGCTCGACAAGCTCGGCTACACCGCCGCCGACACCGACAAGTTCCTGCCGCTCGCCAAGGTCGACGACTACGACGGCAAGACCTACGGCGCCCCGCTCTACTTCGACGTCGACGTGATGCTCTACCGCACCGACATCCTCCAGCAGTACGGCTTCACCGCCCCGCCCAAGACCTGGGACGAGCTGAAGTCCACCGCCGCCACCATCACCACCAAGTCCGCGGAGGCCGGCAAGAAGGTCAGCGGCTGGCAGTTCAAGGGCATGGACGACCACCTCAACGCCATCAACTCCACCTGGGAGAGCTTCCTCTGCCAGGCCGGGGGCACCCTCACCTCGCCCGACTTCAAGACCTCGACCCAGAACACCGAGGCCGGGCGCACCGCGATGGACTACATGAAGTCCTTCTACACCGACAAGGTCTCCCCCACCGGGACGAGCGCCCTCAACGGCTTCATCAGCGGTGACGTGGCGATGTTCCCGTTCTTCCAGTCGGTGATCGCCAACGTCCAGGCCGGTGGCGACAAGGTCGCGGGCAAGTGGGCGGTCGCCCCGATGCCGGCCGGCCCGAAGAGCGGCTGCTCGATGGTCGGCGGCCACAGCCTGGTGGCCAGCTCCGCGAGCAAGAACCTGGGCGGCGCCGGGACGTTCATGCGCTGGCTGGCCTCCCCCGAACGCAGCGCCCAGTACATGGACTTCCACGCGATCTTCCCCTACAGCCTGGACAAGGTCGACCCGGCGGTGAAGGCCACCGTGGACGGCAAGGTCAAGGCCGACCCCAACTGGAACGCCATCTTCGAGCAGCTCGGCCGCAACACCCCCGACCTGCTGCTCCAGGACCGGCACGCCTTCCAGGCCCGCTGGGACGCCCAGAAGGCCAACATCGTCGCCGGCGTCAACGGCCAGGCCCCCGTCGACAAGGCGCTGAAGAGCATCGACGACGTGGTCGGCCAGGCCCTCGGCAAGGAGTGACGGAAAGCCGATGACGACCATGACCGAACTCCCCGTGCACCACCCTCCCGGCGGCCCTGCCGCCGGGGGCGGCCCGAGCCGGACCGCGAAGGCCCGGCAGCCCCGGCGGCGGCGTTCCAGCGGCGCCCTGGCCGGCTGGCTGTCGGTGGCACCCGCCCTGCTGGTGATCCTGGGCTTCACCTTCTACCCGATGGTCCAGTCGATGCTCCTGAGCACCGACCA
>NZ_JBSFNM010000098.1:0-22228 GCF_053587085.1 Kitasatospora sp. NPDC003701 | reverse complement strand
TCCGGCAGATGCTGCAGAACATCCTCACGGTGAACGCGACGCTGGTCGCGCAGCGGCAGAACGAGGAGATGAAGCAGCTCGCCGAGGCGGGGCACGTGCAGAACGACGAGATCAAGAAGATCTCCTCCTGGGCCGCCATCCTCTTCGCGCCGACCCTGATCGGCACCGTCTACGGGATGAACTTCGAAGCCATGCCCGAGCTCAAGTGGGCCTTCGGGTACCCGTTCGCGATCGGTCTGATGGCCCTCGTCTGCACCGGGCTCTACCTGGTCTTCAAGCGACGCAACTGGCTCTGAGGCACTCCCGGCCGCCCGCCCGTCCTCACCCGGCCCGGTCGTCCGTCCTCGTCGTCCGTTCCCGTCGTCCGTCCCCGTCGTCCGGGGCGCGCCGCCGGGTCCGGGACGACGGGCGGGCGGGGCGGCGGCGTCCTCGCCGGCCGGGGGCACGCTCCCGGCCGGCCGGACTCCCGGGCCGGTACCGAAGTCGGTCCCCGACCCCCTCCCGGAGGTGGATCCGACCCCCGCCGATCGGCCCGTGTGCGGTGCTTGGTGTGCGTGCTAGTTTCCGGGCCATGGGATCACGTGGGGTACGCGCGGCCGCGGCACAACAGGCGATCGAGGGCTTGAGGGAGTTGGCCGGTGCGGGGCTGACGGCCGAGGCGGTGTTCCGGCGGGCCGACGAACTGCTGCGTGAAGTCCTGGCGTACGACGCCGTCTGCTGGCACACCGCCGATCCGGCGACCGGGCTGGTCAACTCCGTGCTGAGCGACGACCTCAGCCTGGACTCCTTCGAGGAGGCCGTCCGGCTGGAGGTCTGGACCGACGACCCCGCCACCTTTCCCAAGATCCGCCGCAGCGGGGTCCGGGCGGAGACGCTCAGCCGGGTGACGCAGGGGCGGCCGGAGCGCGCCGTCCGCTACCGCGAGCAGATCGTCCCGGCCGGGTTCGGTGACGAGATGCGCGCGGCGTTCGACGCGCACGGCGGGATGTGGGGCTGCGCCGCATTCATGCGGGCCCCCGATCGCGGCCCCTTCCTCGGCCGCCAGCGCCAGCTCGCCGACACCGCCGCCCGGCACCTGGGCAACGCCCTGCGGGCCAGCCACCTGCCGCCGGGCGGCGAGGCGGTCGGCGGGGCCGGGGTCGACGCGGGACCGGCCGTCGTGGTGCTGGGCGCGTCGAACCGGCTGCTCGCCGTCTCCGGCCCGGCCGAGGACCTGCTCGCCCGGCTCGCGGACCCCTCCCGCACCTCGCTGGGGCTGCCGACCGCCTTCGCGATGGCCGCCGAGCACGCCCGCCGGACGGCGTGCGGGCTGCCGGTGCCCCAGTCGAAGATCCGCATCCAGGCCCGCGACGGCCGCTGGTACGTGCTGCACGCCTCGCCGTTGCAGGGCTCGGCGGCCGGCGAGGTGACGGTCGTGGCGGCCCCGGCCACCCCGGCCGACGCGATGCCGCTCTACCTCTCCGCGTACGGGCTGACCGCGCGCGAGCAGGAGGTGGCCCTGCTGCTGGTGCGCGGCTGTGACACCCGGGACGTCTCGCGGCTGCTGGCGATGAAGCCGTACACCGTGCAGGACCACCTCAAGTCGGTGTTCGCCAAGGCAGGGGTGGCCAGCCGCCGCGAACTGATCGCACGGATCATGCTCGGCGGCGGCCACTGACGGGCGGCCACTCACCGAGGTCGCTCGGCGCGGGCTCGGCGCGGGCTCGGCGCGGGCTCGGAGGGAGCTCGGGGCGGTCGAGGCCTCGGTCACCCCCGGACCCGGTCGGCCGATGCCCGTTTGACAAATCCCCTTGCCGGAGCGGCAGATAGGAGCCATGGCCGACCACCCCCATGACAGTGCCCACGCCACCCCCCGCTCCACCGCCCAGGCCGGTACCGGCGACGCCGACGACGACCTCGCCGCCGTCCTGACCACGGTGGGCCCCCGGTTGCGGGCCCTGCGGCGCGAGCGCGGCACCACCCTGGCCAGGCTGAGCGCGGCGACCGGGATCTCCCTCAGCACGCTGTCCCGCCTGGAGTCCGGTCAGCGCAAGCCCACCCTGGAACTGCTGCTGCCGCTCGCCCGGGAGTACCGGGTGCCGCTGGACGAACTGGTCGGCGCCCCGGCCACCGGCGATCCCCGGGTCCACGCCCGCCCGTTCACGCGCGCCGGTCAGACCTTCGTCCCGCTCACCCGCCACCTTGGCGGGCTGCACGCCTACAAGCAGATCATGCCCCCGGGCCATGGCGCCGGCCCCGACCTGGAGCCACGGGTGCACGAGGGCCACGAGTGGGTCTACGTGCTGGCCGGGCGGCTGCGCCTGCTGCTCGGCACGCGCGACCTCGTCCTCACCGCCGGGGAGGCCGCGGAGTTCGACACCCGGACCCCGCACGCCTTCGGCAACGCCGGCCCCAACGCGGTCGAGTTCCTCAGCCTGTTCGGGGCGCAGGGCGAACGCATCCACGTCCGGGCGCGGCCGGGAACCTCCGTTCGTTAGCTGACAGCGGGGATTCCGAACCGGGCCCCGCCAGGCCGTTCGGAGGGGGCCCAGGGATGAGTGTCGAGGAGACCGCGGGGAGCGTGGTGGGCGGCGGTCCGGTCGGAACGGGCGCGGTCGACGGTGCCGGGTCCGGCGTCGAGAGCGTCAACGGTGCTGCCGGTGGTGCCGGTGATGACGACCCGCCCCCCGGTTCGAAGGGCCGGACCCGCCGGGCGGAGCGCAGGAAACGCCCGTTCTGGCAGGAGCTGCCGATCCTGGTGGTCGTGGCCCTGCTGCTCTCACTGGGCATCAAGGTCTTCTTCGTCCAGGCCTTCTCGATCCCCTCGGGGTCGATGCAGCACACCCTGGAGAAGGGTGACCGGGTGCTGGTCGACAAGCTCACCCCGTGGTTCGGCGCCACCCCCGAGCGCGGTGAGGTGGTGGTCTTCCGCGATCCCGGCGGCTGGCTGGACGAGCCGGCCGCGCCGTCCGGCAACTCCGTGGTGCAGGGCATCAGGAAGGCCCTGAGCGTGGTCGGCCTGATGCCCTCGGAGGACGAGAAGGACCTGATCAAGCGGGTGATCGCGGTCGGGGGCGACACCGTGGAGTGCAACGCCGGCAGCCCGGTGAAGGTCAACGGCGTCCCGCTGGACGAGCCCTACCTCTACCCGGGGGCGACGCCCTGCGGCGACGCGCCGGCCGGCACGGTCAAGGTGCCCAAGGACCGCATCTGGGTGATGGGCGACCACCGCAACGACTCCCGTGACTCGCGGTACCACACCGATGAGCCCGGTGGCGGCTTCGTCCCGGTGGACAACGTGATCGGCCGCGCGTTCGTCGTCGCCTGGCCGCTGGGGCACTGGGACACGCTCCCCGTCCCCGGCACCTTCGACCAGAAGGCGCTGAACAACCAGAACGCGACGGGCCAGCAGCAGACGGACCAGCAGCAGACCGGCGGGCCGCAGCCGCTGGGCGGGCCCGGGGCGCTGGAGGAGCTGCCGGCGCCGGAGGCCGCCGCGCTCGCCGCGGCCGTCCCGTTCGCGCTCTGGCGCCGCCGCCGAGGCGCCGAGGGGCGCGCACACCGGGAGAGCAGCCGGGAGTCCTGAGGCGGAGCGCCGCGCAGCCCGTCACCCGCGGGACCGGGGTGACGGGCTGCGCGCGAGCTGCCCCGGGGGCCGTTCGGGCCTCGGGGCAGCTGCTCAGGCCTTGAGGAAGTCCAGGAGGTCGGCCTCGAAGGCGGCCCGGTAGGCCCCGTGCAGACCGTGCGGGGCGCCCGGGTAGACCTTGAGGACGTTGTCCGGGACGATCTTCGCGGTCTTCAGCGCGGCGGCCGCGATCGGGACGATCTGGTCGTCGTCGCCGTGCGCGATCAGCGTGGGGACGTCGATGCGCCGCAGGTCCTCGGTGAAGTCGGTCTCGGAGAACTGCCGGACGCATTCGTACGCGCCGCGCGCGCCGACCTGCATGCTCCAGAGCCAGAACGCCCGGCGGATGCCCTCGGCGCCCTTGAGGTCGGCGCCGGGGCGGTTGAACCCGTAGAAGGCCTCGCTGAGCTCCCAGTAGAACTGCGAGCGGTTGCCGTCGACCCCGGCCCGGATGTCGTCGAAGCCCGCCAGGGGCGAGCCCTCCGGATTGCCGGGGCCCTGCAGCATCACCGGCGGGACGGCGCCGAGCAGGACGGCCTTGGCCACCCGCGCCGTCCCGTGCCGGCCGAGGTAGCGGGCCACCTCGCCGCCGCCGGTCGAGTGACCGACCAGGACGGCGTCGCGCAGGTCGAGCTGCTCGATCAGCTGGGCGAGGTCGTCGGCGTAGGTGTCCATGTCGTTGCCGTGCCAGGGCTGGTCGGAGCGGCCGTGACCGCGCCGGTCGTGGGCGATCGCGCGGTAGCCGTGTTCGGCGACCAGCCGCAGCTGCTCGTCCCACGCGTCGGCGTTCAGCGGCCAGCCGTGGCTGAAGACGACGGGGCGGCCGCTGCCCCAGTCCTTGTAGAAGATCCGGGTGCCGTCGCCGGTGGTGATCGTGGGCATGGTGCTCCTTCGCACGAGATGCGGAACGGGATGCGGAACGGGGGCGGCCGGGGCGGCGGCCGGGGCGGAGCCGCTCGATCGGCCCGGTGCCGCACGGCTGCGGCCCTCCGCCGACGCTAGGCCCGGAACGGGCGCTGCGCACCGTGAAGGTCACTCTCCGTCAGTGTGTCGGCCGGAAATCGGCGGCCGAACGGGTGAACGGAGGCCGGCCGGACCGCGCCGACGTGGTCGCCGGCCGCTCCTCGATCACCGCGTACGTCTACTGCCCGCGGAAGATGCCAGAGATGACGCCTCCGCGCTCGATCCCGAACCTGACCATGAACGGCACCGTCATAGCACCCAGGGGCCCAAGGGAGTCCAGAGGTGCAGGCAGGCTGAGCTGTGTTGTCCCCCATGCCATCGCAAGTCCGGCAACCCAGCACGGGAGAATCCAGAGCCGATCGCGCGACTGATGAGGGTCGTCTTGTACGAGCTGTTCGGCGGGAAGGAGCTCCTTGTACGCCTCGCGCGAGTAGTTCTCAGCAATGGTCAAGAGCAACACGAGTAGTTCGCGTCGCGCGGCTGCCGGGTCGGCGTCCAAACGACCTTCCGCCGCGCGGAGTGTAGCCACGACGCGCTTCACGTGGGCCTGGATGTCTTTTCGGCGGTACCGCGGGATGTCTATGTGCTTCCACACCATCCGCTTCAGCAGCTTCACAGGCTCCTGTACCGGTCTGACCGTGTCGCTGCCGGTTGATCCGCAGAGCACGGCGGCGCGGACCAACGCGTCCACCAAGCGATAGCGGGCACGTGTGCGGTAGGTCTCGAAGGCATTTGGGCAAGGCAGGATCCACCATGCGATGAGACTGGCGGCTGCCGGGTAGATGAGCGGGATGAATGTGGGGAGGTAGCGGAGGGCCGCTATGGGAGGAGCGGGATTTGAAGATCGGGGAAGTCCGGCTAGATGAGCCAGTCGTCCGACTTCGTGATAAAGGAAAGGAAGCGTGTCATAGCCAACCACCAGCACGAGGGGTGCGAACACCAGGACTGCGGAGAAGCTGTACTCGTAGTCCCACAGCCGCCTGAGTGTCATGTCCAGCTTGGGAATCTCGCCCTCTGTCACGTGGGCACGCGAGAGGACGTCATTCAGGGCGTCCGCCGTTGCGGTGCCCCTGGCGACGACCCTTCGTTGCAAGGCAGCATGCACCGAACGCAAGTTTCCCCCTTGGTCATTGATGTCTCCAAACAGGATGCCACTGGGGTCTGTCAAGGGTTCCCGGTTCGGCCGTCGAGCCCGGCGCCGACGCGGGCGCCGGGCAAAGCTGTTCACACCCGCAGCTCCTTGGCTACCTGGAGGGCTGTGCGAACGCGCTCTTCACGCTGTTCCGTTCCGTGCTACGGACGATGACCTCGACCTCACCGCGCCGGCCGAGCCGTGCCGTTACGGAGTTCAGGGCAGCCTGCTCGGTGAACAGGGCCCGCTCGAACTCCCGTGCTGGACTGTCGCTGAGCGGTAGCGGGTGAAGCAGCGCGTTGCTCAGCCGGTTGAGCCAGCCCCGGGGTGGGCTGCCCCTGGTGCGATGGCCCACGGCATCGCCCCAGGTCGGCGGTGGTCCAGCGGACCGGCCGGGCCGCCCTATGCTGGCGCCATGACTGAACTTCCCGGCTTCGCCGTGCTGTTGGCCCGACTGCTGGACCACCGGGGCGTGGAGCCCGCCGAGCAGGCCCGCCGGGCGGGCGTCGCCGAGGCCGAACTGACCGCGGTGCTGGCCGGCGGCGCGCCGGATCCGGCGCTGCTGCGCCGTCTCGCGCCCGTGCTCGGCCTGGACACCGCCGACCTGTTCGAGATCGCGGCGCTCCCGCTGCCGGAGGACCTGGCGCCGGTCGGCGGGATGGTCACCACCTCGATCGCGAGCGTGGTGCGGTTCGGCACGGCGCTGCCGGCCGACCGGCGGGCCGAACTGCGCGCCTTCGTCGCCTCCTTGCCGCCCGCGCGGCAGGTGGGACGGATCGAGGGGCTGCCCGCCTCGGCACCGGCCGCCGACCCGTCGTCCGCCGGGAACCTGCTGATGCGGATGGTCACGTCGCGCAACCTCGGATGGACCGGAACGGCGAAGGTCTTCCGCCAACTCACCGGCCGCTACTGGATGTCCGACGCCTACGGTCGGATCGCCTCCGGTGCGGAGGCGCTGACCCCGGAGCTGGTCGCCGACTTCGCGACCGTGCTGGGCCTGCCGGCGGGCGACCTCGCGGCGCTCCTCGGCATGCCGCTGCCGCCGGAGGCGTCCCGGCCGGACGACGCGGTGGCGGACGGCGCCCTGCTGCTCCGGGGCCTGCGGCGGCTGGGCGTCGAGCAGCTGCGCGAGGCCGAGGACCTGGCGAGGTCGCTGCAGTCGGCCTGACCGCCCGGGTGTTCCGGCCAGGAATCTCTACACGGCTGTAGAGTCTTTGGGGTGGGCTGTACGCCCGGTCGCACGGCCGTTCCGTCCGGGAGCCGTCGGCCGCACCGGAACGGGAGGGCGCAACCGTGGTGGAGGGTCGGGGCATGCCCGTGCTCGAAGGCGAGTGCGGTGGGCGGGTCGGGTCCGCGGGAGTCGGGACCGGGCCGGGCGAGGGCCCGGTGGATGCCGAGGTGGAGTGGGTCTACCAGCCCGTCGAGGTGCACTTCGGCGACGGCCGGTGGGCGCTCGGGCGGATCAGCGGATGGTGGCAGGACGCGGGCGGGCTGCGCTGGTGCCGGCTGCGGGTGGCCCGGAGCGGGCGCCCGGCCCACTGGGAGCCGTTCGACCCGGCGCGGGTGGTCCTGCTGCCGGCCGGCGGGCTCTGACCGTCTCGCTCTCCGCCCGCACCGCATGACGGCCGTCTCGCTCTCCGCCCGCACCGCGTGACGGCCGCCTCGTTCTCCGCCTGGCCCCGCATGACGGCCGCCCCGTGCGGGCCCGGGGGCCACTTGATCGTGATTGGCCCTGGGCAGGGCCGGCCGCACCGGCCGAGGATGGACGGCATGAACGACTTCGACAGCGCGCTGCGCCCCGAGAGCCGGATCGTCCACCCGCCCGTCCAGGAGGTGACCGGCAGTCGCCCGCTGGGGGTGCCGCTGCACCAGAGCCACCTGTTCGCCTTCGAGGACAACGACGCCCTGACGCGCGCGTTCGGCGGGCCGGACCAGGCGTTCGTCTACAACCGCTACGGCAACCCGACGGTCCGCTCGCTGGAGACGGCGGTCGCCGGGCTGGAGGGCGGCGCGGGCGCGATCGCCACCGCCTCCGGCATGGGGGCGATCAACACCGTGCTGCTCGCGCTGCTGAGCTCCGGCGATCACGTGATCGCCCAGCGGAGCCTGTACGGCGGCACCTTCGCGGTGCTCGCCGACCTGGCCCGGCGCTGGGGCGTGGAGGTGACCCACGTCGCGGGCGACGACCCGGCCGAGGTGCGGGCCGCGCTGCGCCCCAACACCCGGCTGCTGCACCTGGAGACGATCTCCAACCCGACCACCCGGGTCACCGACCTGCCCGGGCTGATCGCGGTCGCCAGGGAGGCCGGGGTGCTCAGCGTGGTGGACAACACCTTCGCCACCCCGCTGCTCTGCCGGCCGATCGAGCACGGCGCCGACATCGTGGTCCACTCGGCCACCAAGTACCTCGGCGGCCACTCCGACGTGCTGGCCGGCCTCGCCGTCTTCGCCGACGCCGAACTCCACCGCACGGTGTGGAAGTACGCCGTCGAACTGGGCGCCTCGGCCGACCCGCACAGTGCCTGGCTGACGCTGCGCGGCCTGCAGACCCTGGCCCTGCGGGTGCGCCGGCACTGCGAGAGCGCGCTGGAGCTGGCGGGCCGGCTGGCCGCCCACCCGGCCGTCACCGCCGTCCACTACCCGGGCCTGCCCGCCCACCCGGACCACGAACTCGCCGGCCGGCTACTGTCGCAGGGCCACGGCGGTGTGCTGGCCTTCGACCTGGCCGGCGGGCGGGAGGCGGCCCGGACCTTCACCGAGTCGGTGCGGCTGGCCTCGCTCGCCCCCTCGCTGGGCGGCGTGCACACCCTCGTCCTGCATCCGGCCAGCACCTCGCACCGCCAGCTCGACGACGGGGAGCTGGCCGCGGCCGGCATCGGCCCCGGCACCGTCCGCATCGCGGTGGGCATCGAGCACCCCGAGGACCTCTGGGCCGACCTCGACCAGGCGCTCGCCAAGCTCTGAGCACGCGCGGGGACGCTGCCGCGGTGGTTACGGCCGGGCCCGGGGCCTGGCGGCCAGGACGGCGATGTCGTCCTCGGCCGGGCCGGCGGCGGACGGCCCGAGCGCGTGCAGCACGGCGTCGAGCAGGTCGTCCAGCTCGCCGGCGGCCGGCAGCCGCAGCCCTGCCAGCCGGTCGAGCGAGGCGTCGATGTCCTCGCCCCGCCGCTCCACCAGGCCGTCGGTGTACAGCAGCAGGGTCTGGCCGGGCAGCAGCTCGCGGGTGGCCTGCTCGTAGCCGCCGAACCCGGTGCCGAGCGGCGGGCCGGTCGGGATCCGCAGCAGTTCGTTCGGCCGGTCGGGGGCGATCAGCGCGGGCGGCAGGTGGCCCGCGCTGGAGAGCGTCCAGCGGCCCCGGCCCGGGTCGGCCAGCGCGAGCAGGCAGGTCGCCGGGCGGGCCGACTCGTTGGCCGCGATGACGGTGTCGAGCTGACGCAGGATCCGGTGCGGCGGCAGGTCCATGCCCGCGACGTCGCGCAGCGTCGAGCGGTAGGTGCTCATGTCGACCGCCGCCTCGACGCCGTGGCCCATCACGTCGCCCATCACCAGCAGGGTCCGCCCGAACGGCAGCCGCACCGTCTCGTACCAGTCGCCGCCGACCACCGAGCTGGTGCCGGACGGCAGGTAGCGGGAGGCGAGTTCGAGGTTCTGGTGCGGGCTGCCCGGTTCGCTCAGCAGGGCCCGCTGGAGTTCGAGGGCGATGCCCTGCGAGCGGGTGTAGCGGCGGGCGTTGTCGATGCCGGCGGCGGCGCGGCCGGCCAGGTCGCCGATCAGCGCGGCCTCGTCCGGGGTGAAGCCGGGCGAGGCGGCCGTCCGGGCCAGGGTGAGCAGTCCGACCAGGTGGCCCCGGGCGGTCAGCGGCACGACCAGCAGCGAGACCACCCCGGCGGCCCGGTACGCGGCCGAGGTCGCCGGATCCGGCGCGGTGCCGGCCGCCTCGTCCTGCGGGAGGCGGTCGACGAGCACCGCGATGCCGCCGGTCAGGGCGCGGGCGGCGGCCGAGCCGTCCCGGTGGCGGACCGACTCGCCGGGCCGGGCCAGCGCGGCCACGGCCTCGCGCAGGCCCGGGACGCAGTCGACGGCGGCGCGGTGGAGGCGGACGCGCGGGGTGCCGGTGGTGCGGGCGGTGGCCTCGGGCGGCAGGATGTCGACGGTCACCAGCTCCGCGAGCCGGGGGACGGCGAACGCGGCCAGCTCGGCGCAGGTGGTGTCGACGTCGAGCGTGCTGCCGATCCGGTCGGCGGCGGCGTCGAGCAGCGCCAGCCGGGCGCGGGCCCGCTCCAGTTCGCGCCGCAGCTCGCGCTCCGGGTCGGGGTCGTCGAGCACGACCACCACCACCCCGGTGATCCGCCCGGCGCGCTCCAGCGGGCGGTAGCGCACCCGCAGGCCGGGCGGTACGGGCGCACCCGCGCCGTCGGGGCCGCCGGTGGCCCGCTCGCGGGTCCGGCCGTCGGCCAGCACCCGCCGCAGCGTGTCGGCCGCGTCGGCGAACGCCGTGCCGTCGACCGGCCGGCCCAGCAGGTCGGCCCGGCGCAGGCCGGTCACGGTGGTGAACGCGGCGTTCAGGTACTTCCAGCGCAGCCGCTCGTCCAGCAGGGCCACGCCGACGGGCGCCACCGCGAGCACCTCACGCAGCAGATCCGGGCCGTCGCCCTCCGTGACCGCGCCGGTGCCCGCGGCCGGGGCCGCCGCCGCCGTCGCGCGGGACCGCGCGTCCGGGCCCGCGGGGGTGGCGCCCTCTCCTGCTTCGCCGTGCCGGAACCGCATACTCACATGATCACGCCCCGGACTGCGGCACGCCCAAGGACCGGCCAAAGCTTGACCGACCGGTGGTGGTGTTGTAATCGGCCCGCCGGGGTCCGGGTGCTGCCGGTCGTGTCGGTCGCCGGACCGCTCAGGCCCCGGGGGCGGGCGTGGCCGGCCGCTTCAGCTTGGCCCAGACGGTCTCCAGGGCCGCGATGTCCGCGTCGTCCAGCCGGTCGTCGAAGGCCTCGGCCAGCACGGCGCGCCGGGTGGCGTCGGCGGCGGCGAAGACCCGCCGGCCCTCGGGGGTGAGGGCGATCCGCACCGAGCGGGCGTCGACCGGGGAGGGGGCGCGCTCGACCAGGCCGCGGGCCTGCAGCGAGTCGGCCACCCGGGACACCTGGCTCCGGCTGAGCAGGGTCTTGGCGCCCAGGTCGGAGGCGGCCACCGGTTCGTCCTGCCCCTGCAGCCAGAGCATCACCTCGAACCAGGAGAGCGGCAGGTCGTGGGCCTTGCCGAGGGCCTGGTCGACCTTGGTGCTCAGGGTGGTGCCGGCCCAGACGAGGCCGTAGAAGGCGTGGTCGCGGGCGGTGAGCTCGCCCAGGGTGAGTTCGGTGCGCGCCATGCCGGTCACTCTACCTGTTTGCGTGTGCGTGCACACGGATTTATGGTGTGTGTGCACGCACACAACGTCGAGTCCGCCGGGAGCGCCCGCATGACCACCACCCGTATCGCCCTGATCACCGGCACGTCCTCCGGCATCGGCCTCGCCGCCGCCGTGGCCGTCGCCCGCGCCGGACACCACGTCGTCGCCACGATGCGCGACACCGCCCGCTCCGGCGCGCTGCTCGCCGCCGCCGAGGCCGCGGGCGTCGCCGACCGGATCGAGGTCGCCCGGCTGGACGTCACCGACCCCGGTTCGGTCGAGGCCTGCGTGGCCGAGGCCGTCGCCCGGCACGGGCGCCTCGACGCCGTCGTCAACAACGCCGGCGCCGGCTACGTCGGCACCCTGGAGCAGGACGGCCTGGAGCCGGTCCGGGCCACCATGGAGGTCAACTTCTTCGGCGTCGTCGACGTCACCCGGGCCGCGCTGCCGCACCTGCGGGCCGTCGGCGGCCGGGTGGTCGCCGTCACCAGTGTCGGCGGCGTGGTCGGGCAGCCCTTCAACGAGGCCTACTGCGCGGCCAAGTTCGCCGTCGAGGGCTTCATGGAGTCGCTGGCGCCGGTCGCCGCGACCGTGGGCGTCAAGGTCACCGTGGTCGAACCGGGCGCCGTGGCCAGCGAGTTCGTCGCCAGCCAGGGCCTGGACATCCCCGCCCTGCTGGCCGCCGCCGGCCCGTACGCCCCCGCGTTGGGCGCCTACGTCGAGCGCACCCGGGCGGCCTTCACGCAGGCGCAGACCCCCGAGCAGGCCGCCGAGTCGGTGGTGGCGGCGCTGACCGCCGAGCACCCGCCGTTCCGGGTGCAGACCTCCGAGCGGGCCCGCGCGTTCGTCGGCGCCAAGCTCGCCGACCTGGACGGCTCCGCGGTGCAGCAGCTCACCGGCGGCTGGGTCGGCTGACCCCCGCCGGGCGGGGCGGCGGCCCGCATGCGGGAGGCGCCGCCACGGACCCTCCGGTCGAGGACATGCCAGGTCAGCGGGTGGATCGCGGCACATGCCCCGCGGGGGTTCCGGCCGATGGGCGGATTGACGACCGGTCATACTGGGCGAGGCCTCAGCACGGGCCAGGGCGCCGACGACGGCGCCGCACCGCCCAGACCGGAGGAACCGATGAGCCGCCACCTGCCGACCACCGTTCCGCCGGGCGGGACGCCGGCGCAGCCGTGGAACCGGCAGCGGCTGCGGAGCAACAACGAGTGGCTGCTGCTCGAACTGCTGCGCACCGGCGGACCGTCCTCGCGCGCCCAGCTCGCCCGCGACACCGGGCTGTCCAAGCCCACCGTCTCCGCGGCCCTGGCCGCCCTGGAGCAGGCCGGACTGGCCCGCGAGGCCGGCCGGTTCGTGCCCGAGCGCGGCCGGACGGCCGTGCTGTACGAGCCGGACCCGACGGCCGGCCACGTGCTCGGCGTGGACATCGGCCGGGCCTGGCTGCGGGTCGCGGTGGCCGACCTCGCCGGGCGGATCGTCGCCCGCCGGGACGTGCCCAACAAGGGCCGCTCGGCGAACGCGGTGGCCGACGCCGTGGTGGCGGCCGCCCGGGAGACCGCCGCCGAGGCGGGGCTGGCGGCCACCGACATCGTCCACGCCGTGATCGGCACCCCGGGCGTCTGGGACGAGCAGCGGCGCGGCGTGCGGTACGCGACCAGCCTGCCCGGCTGGGGCAGACGCGGACTGTTCGACCGGATCGCGGAGGGGCTGGAGACCGCCATCACCGTCGGCAACGACGCCAACCTCGCCGCCCTCGGCGAGTTCACCCTCGGCGCCGGCCGGGGCAGCCGGATGTTCGCCTACCTGCTGATCGGCACCGGCCTCGGCGTCGGCGTCCTCAAGGACGGCGAACTGCTCTCCGGCGCGCACGGCGCGGCGGGCGAGGTCGGCCTGGTGCCGCTGGCCCCCGGGGCCGACGGCGGGCCGACCGGGACGATCGAGCAGGCCGCCGGGGCCGACGCGGTGGTCCGCACCGCACTCGGTCTCGGCATGCGCGGCCCGCTGACGGCCAAGCAGGTCTTCGACGCGGCCCGGACCGGCGACCCGCTCGCCGCCCGGGCGGTCGAGCACGAGGCGGAGCAGCTCGCCTACGCGGTCGCCGTCCTCGCGGCCGTCCTCGATCCCGATCTGGTGGTGCTCGGCGGTGGCGTCGGCGGCAGCGCGGACCTCCTGCTGGAGCCGCTGGAGCGCGAACTGCACCGGCTCACCCCGCTGCGCCCGAAGCTCGCCCCGAGCGGGCTGGGGGAGGAGGCGGTGCTGCTCGGCGCCGTCGCGACCGCCCTGGAGACCGCCCGCCCCGAGGTCTTCGAGCGCCGTTCGGCGCTGGCGGACCACGGCGCGTCGCTCTGACGGGCCGCCCTCCGCGGTCCGGGCCGGAGCGGCCGGGACCACCGAGGGCGGCGGCCGTTCAGCAGCTGACGGTGCCCCTGCGCAGCGCGTGGCCGCCGGTGTTGCCGTCGTCGGCCCAGTAGACGGGCTTCGAACCGGCGGTGCACTCCGCGGCGCCGGCCAGCGCGAAGCCCTCGTTGTTCAGATCGGCCATGCCGCTCGGGCGGTTGAAGACCGCGGTGGTGGCGAAGGCTCCGTTCGCGCCGACCTGCATCGTCCGGTGCTGGCCGCCGCAGGTGTCGTCGCACACCACCCACAGGCGCGAGGCCTGCGGCTCCCACTGCAGCTCCATGACGCCGGCCATGCCGCTGCCGACGGTGGCCACCCGGGTGAACGCCCCGCCGTCCTGGAGCACGAAGCCGTGGATCGTGCCGCCCTCGACGCCGACGAAGAACACCCCGCCCGTGTGCGCGCCGTACCCGGCCGGGTCGTAGACCGCGCCGGTCGACGCGTCCTTGAACCCGGCGCCGGTCAGATAGCCGTCGGGGATCCAGGTGATCCCCTCCAGCCCGAGGTTGGAGCCCACCGGCGGCAGGGCGGAGGTCAGGTTCCACTCCTTGGCGGCGGTCAGCGCGGTGCCCGTGCCGGCCACGTCGTAGCGCAGCACGGAGAGCCTGCTGGTCCCGGAGGAGTCGCCGTTGCGCTCGCTCGCGACGAACACGCCGCCCGCCGCGCCGGCGCCGGTGAGCGTGACGCCCTCGCTGTCGGGAGAGCCCGAGCCCCCCGGGAAGCGCAGCGTCTTGCCGGAGGTCCAGCCGTTCGCGGTGTCCGGCTTCCACCCGCCGGACCCGTTCGGCAGCAGCCGCCACAGCCTGCCGGAGTTCTGCGCGCCCCACAGCACGCCGCCCTCCTGGTAGAGGCCGCTGAGGTCCGAGCCGAAGACGCCGGACGCGTCGGCGGTCGCCACCGAGCCGCTGCCGGGCCAGGCCACGGGCGTGCTGCCGCCGGTGGTGCCGCAGGCGTTCGCCGCACCGAGGGTGAGCGCGGCCTTGCCGAACGCGCCGGTGCCGTCGGGGCAGCGGGACCACGACGGGGACGAGTGCTCGCTCCAGCTGAAGCTGTCGACCAGCGTGCTCCCGTTCGGCAGGTACAGCCGCGCCTTGTCGGAGGAGCCCAGGCCGAACTTGCCGTGGACGTCGAAGGCCCGGTAGGCGCCGGGCGCCAGCGTCGTCCCGGCGGCGATCGCGTACTTCGAGCCGTTGTCGTCGTCCTTGAGGATCCACCCCGAGACGTCCACCGCGGCGGTGCCCTTGTTGTAGAGCTCGACGGAGTCGTCGACGTCCCCGGTGGTCACCACCTCGTTGATCCGGATGTCGTCGGCCGCGGCCGCCCGGGCGGGCGTGGCGCTCAGCGCCCCCACCGGGCCGGCGACGGCGACAAGGAGGAACGCGAGGCTTCGACGCCACCGCGGTGCGCGCGCTTCGGTCACGATGTCCGTCCCGGGGTCGTCCTGACAGGCCGCCACCACCATCCCGGCACCGGCCCAACTGACGCCCGCCGCCGGGCGAGCGCCGCATGAACACCGGACGAACCGGCGGGCGCCGGCCCGCCGGCACGCGTGCGTGCCCCCGGTGTTCCCGTGGCCGCCCCGCTCGACCCCTCTGCCCGGCCCCTCGGGTCGTGTGTCGGCGCGGAACACCCCCGGGGCGCCCGGGGCCGGTGGCCTCCTCCGTGACGGGCGAAGGTCCGTGATGCTTTCCGATGGAAGTCCAAAGCCCTTACAGCGAAGGAGATGTGAGGTAGCGTCATAAGTTCCGCACAGCCGGATCCGGGGACGCGACCCGTCCGGGGCGGGGCGGGGGCAGGGGCAGGGGCGGCAGCGGTCGGGGGAGCGAGTCGGGCGGGCCGTGGGCCGTCCCGATCGGTTCGCCCCGTCGGCGGCACGGACTCTTCGAGGGGCTGGATGGAAACGGTGGACTGGTCGTGGGCCGGCCGGGAACGCGACGGCGTGCTCTGCCACGGGTCGACGGGCGACAGGCCGTACGCGGTCCGCCTCCCGGGGGTGATCGCCGGGCCCCCGCCCGCCGACCCCGTCGGTCTCGTCGGCCGGGACGCGGACCTCGCCGAACTGCGCGCCGCGCTCACCGGCGAGGGGGAACCGTGCGTGGTCGTCACCGGCCCGCCGGGCGTCGGCAAGAGCACGCTGGCGCGTCGGACCGGCCACGCCCTCCGGGCGGACGGGCACTTCCCGGGCGGGCTGCTCACGGTCGAGCTCCACGGATCCGACCACGTCCGCCGCCAACGCCCCGAGCGTGCCCTCGGCCTCGCGCTGCGCGCCGCCGGACTGCCGCCCGAGCACATCCCGCCCGAACCGGCCGACCGGGCCGCACTGCTGCACCGCACCCTGGCGGCCTACGCCGCCCAGGGGTGCCGGGTGCTGCTGCTCCTGGACGACCCGGCCACCGACGACGACCTGACACCGCTCCTGCCCCCTCCCGGAACGGCCGGAGTACTGGTGACGGCGCGCCACACCCCCCGGGACGTCCCGGGCACCCTCCACGGGCTGGCGCCGCTGCCCACCGCGGCCGCCACCGACCTGCTGCGGGCCGAGCTGACCGCCCGCGGCGCCCGGCTGCCGGCCGACGCCGCGCACGGACTCGACCTGCGGCGCCTCGCGAAGGCCTGTGGCGCACTGCCGCCGGCCCTGCTCGTGACGGCGGCCACCATGGCCCGGACCGGATCGACGGCGGCCGACACCTGCCGGGAACTCGACCGGCTCCGGACGGGCCTGGAACGGCTCGACGGACCCGTGCGGACCCTGGCGGCCGTCCACCTGCTCGCCCTGGGCGCGCTGGGCACCGGACCGACCCGGCTGCTGCGGCTGACCCGCCTCCTCCCGGGGCCGGACTTCTCCACCGACACCGTCCGGGACCTCGCCGGGCCCTCCGCCGACACGGTCGCGGCCGACCTCGCCGAGCTGCTGGCGGTCGGGCTGGTCGCCCCGAGCGGCGCCCCCGACCGGTGGCGGTCCACGCTGCGCGCCGACGACGACCTGCCGCTGACGGTTCCGGCCCGCAGGGCGACGCCGAACGGCGCGGCCGACGAGGCACGGGAGGCCCTGGACCGGCTGGTCCGCGCCCACACCGAGCGGGTCCGGGCCGCCTGCCTCCGGCTGAGCCCCCTGCGGCGCAGCCCCGGGGCCGATCCGCGGGCCTTCGCCGACCGCGCCGCCGCGCTCGCCTGGCTCGACGCGGAGCACCCGACCTCGGCGGGGCTGCTGCGCCGGGCCGCGTCCACCGGTGGGCCGGACGCCGCGGCCGGCCTCGCGGAGGCGCTCGACCCGTACCTGGAGCACGGCCTGCACCGCGACGAGCTCGCCGACGCCGCCGCCCTCGTCGAGGCCTTGGCCGGCGAACGCGGCGACCCCGGCGCGGAGTTGGCGGCCCTGGTGCGGCTCGGCCGGCTGCGCTGCCTGGACGGGCGCCCCGAGGAGGCCCTCGCGCTGCTGCGCCGGGCGGCGGAGGGAGCGCGGCGGCTCCGGCACTGGGAGGTCGCGGCGTCGGCGCTGGCCGCGCTGGCCGAGGCCTGGCGGGCGGTCGGTCGGCCGGAGGAGGCGGCGCGGGAGGGTCGTCGCGCGGCCGCGATCGCCGCCCGGATGAGCGGCGACCCGGAGGTCGAGTACCGGGGGAGCCTGCACGCGGGGATCGCGCTCGCGGAGAAGGGGCGGGCGAAGGCCGCCGCGAAGGACCTGAGCCGGGCCGTCCGGGTGGCCGAGGCCGCCGGCGACCAGCTCGGCACCGGCGTGGCCAACGTGCAGCTCGGCCTGGTCGGCCTCGACCTGATGGGCCGGGCCCTGCCCGCCGGTGCGCTGTTCGCGCTCGCGTTCCACGCCTTCCGCGAGGCCGGGGACCGGCGCCGCCACCTCGTCGCCCTCGCACTGGCCGGCCGGGTGAGCGGCGACCAAGGCCTGAAGTTCCTGGCCGAGGCGGCCGAGGGACTGCTCGACCTGGGCGACGAACTCGCCGCCCACCTCGTGCTGGAGGAGACGGGTGACACGCTGGCGGACCTCGGACAGCACGAGCAGGCCGCTGCCGTCCACCGCGCGGTCGCCGACTTCCGCGCCCACGCCGGCGACCCGGCCGGCCGGGCCCGGGCGCTGACCGCGCTGGCCTCCTCCCTCGCAAGGCTGGAACGCCACGACGAGGCCGTGGACCGGGCCGTCGAGGCGGTCGCCCGGGCCCGGGAGGCCGGGCGACCGGCCGTGCTGTCGGCCGCGCTGAGCGGTCTGGGCAGGTCCCTGCACGGCGCCGGACGGCCGCTGGAGGCGGTCGACCCGTTGCAGGAGGCGGTGACCCTGGCCGTGGCGGAGGACGACGTGCCCGCCGAGGTGTGGGCGCTGGCCCTGCTCGGCTCGGCGCTCACCGTGGCGGGCCGGTCCACCGAGGCCGCCGCCGCCTTCCGGAGGTCCCGGGCGGCGGTGCGCCGGATCCAGGAGCCGATCCCCCGGGCGGCCGTCCACCCGGCCCGGCCGGAGCAGCCGGCGGCGCCGCCGGTCACGGTGGTGGAGGCGACGGTGGCCCCGGGGACCGTCCCGCCGGGCGCCGCCGCCCGGGCGCCGCGGCCCGGCGGGGCCGGTGCGGCGCGCTCCGGCGCGGCGGACGAGAAGGGCTCGCACTTCCGGCGCGCGTCCGCCGCCTACGCCCAGGTGGCGGTCCTGTTGGCGCTCGCCGCCTGGGCGGCCTGCGCGCTCGGCGGGCCCTGGGCCACCGCGGCGGCCGCCGTCACCGGGGTGAGCGCGGTACTCGCGGTGGTGGCCGCGCTCTCCTTCCGCGACGCCGCCGGCGCGGACGTCGCGACGCCCGTTCACCTGCTGCTGCAGGCCGTCTGGCGGCTCCTGCCGGTGCCGGTACTGCTGCTGCACGCGCTCTCGCTGACGCGTGACGAACTGCGTCTCACCGGGGCCGTCCCGAGTCTGGCGAGCCTGGTGGCGTACCTCGCCCTGACCGTCCTGGTCCGGCGGGCCGGACGGCTGGGCAGGCTGGCCCTGGGGGTGTAGCGGGTGATTTCCGCGCGTCACCCGGGTCCGGGCGTCACCCGGGTCCGGGTGGCGCGCGGGGGCGGGGCCTTACGGGAACATCAGCGGCCGAAGAGCCTGCGCTTCGGTTGGGGCGCCGGCTCCGGAACCTTCGCCGCCTCCGGCACCTCCGCCACCAACGCGGCCACCGTCACCCGGAAGTGGACGCGGGTGGACCGGTCGGTGATCCGGACCAGCAGGGTGCCGTCCGGCAGCCGGTAGATCCGTCGGCCGTGTCCCGCCCCGATGTGGGAACGCGACTGCGGCAGGTAGGTCCTGGCCAGCTCCTCCGCCAGGGCGTCCGCGGCCTCCCGGTCGGTGGCCTGCCGCTCCTTGGCCAGTTGCCACCGGTGCACGTCGGGGCTGAAGTCGGAGGTGCTCCCGTTGTTCCGGTCCTCCTCGACCAGCGCGTACCAGTCCCCGTCCGAGACCATGCCAGGCCACCCCCCTTGATCGAGCGGCAAGACTATCCCTTCGGCAGATCGGCCCGGGCGGTGGTGCCACCGGCCCCGGCGGACTCCACGGCGGACTCGGGCCCCGGAGCGAGGGGCCACCTCTCGGAGGTCCGCGTTCCTCGCCGGCCCGGCGCCGCAGGCGGGAGTTCGAGGACAGGCCCTAGGACGTGCGGCCCACCGGGATCGGGACCACAGGCGGAGGCCGCTACTCCTGCCCGGTTCGTACGGTGATGGTATGACCGTTGATCTGGAGAAGTACTTCGCACGCATCGGATGGGAGGGTGAGCCCGGGCCCACCTCCGCGACCCTTCGTTCCCTGCACCACGCACATGTCCTCGGCATACCGTTCGAGAACCTCGACGTGGTCACCGGCTCGGTGCCGTCGGTGGACGTCGATGATCTGCAGACCAAGCTCGTCGAAAGCTCCCGCGGCGGTTACTGCTTCGAGCACAGCACCCTGTTCGCCGCGGTGCTGGACCAGTTGGGCTTCGAGGTCACCCGGCTCACCGGCCGGGTCCGCGCCGGCGCGCGGCCCGGGGACATCCGGCCGCGGACCCACATGGTGCTGGCCGTCCGGGTGCCCGGCGATTCCGGCCGCTACCTCGCCGACGTCGGCTACGGATCCCGCGGCGGCCTGCTGGAGCCCCTGCCGATGATCCCCGACCTGGTCCGTGAGGGTGCCGGGCGCACCCACCGCCTCGTCGTCGAGGGGGCGGACGGTCCCGCTCCGGTGTGGGTGCTCCAGGCGAGGAAGGGCGACAGCTGGGAAGACCAGAGCGCGTTCACCCTGGACCCGGTCCCCACCCCCGACATCGAGATCGCCAACTGGGCGGTGGCGACCTTCCCGCGCTCGCCCTTCCGGCGGTTCTACGTCCAGCGCACCCTGGCCAACGGTCACCTGCGGCTCGACGGGCGGACCTTGACCCGGACCGATGCCGCGGGTACGGACTCGGTCCGGGAGGTGGAGAGCGCGGACGAGCTCTGCGAGGTGCTGGAGTCCGAGTTCGGAATCACCCCGCCGCCCGGTGTCGGCGCGGCGTTCTGAGCCGAACGTCCGGTAGCCCCGCGCCGATGCGGCGCGGGGCTACCGGACATGAGGGTAGGTCAGACTTCGGTGGAGAAGTCGCCGGAGCGGACTCCGGCGACGAAGGCCCGCCAGGCGTCGGCCCCGAACGCGAGCGCGGGGCCGTGGGCGTCCTTGCTGTCCCGGACCATGACGGTGCCTTCCAGCGCGCCGCACTCGACGCAGTTGTCGTTGGGGTCACTGGCCAGTGCCTTCGTCCACTTCACGGGAAGGGCTGAGGCGATGGGGAAGTGGGTCACTTGAGCTTCTCTCTCTTCTCTGCGATGAGGCTGAGCGACTGGTCGAGGTCGAGAGCAGTGGCCATGATTTCGTCGAAGGCAGCTCGATAGATGTCCACGTGATCCGGGTCCTCGACCCAGTTGCCGCCGAGCATGCCGCTCTGGAGGACAAGGTCAAGGTCGCGTTGCCGGAACTCCAGTAGGGAGAAGGGGCCGGTCATCCCCGGGTGCGGCGGGGCCATGGCAGGCATGACCTGAACATTGACGTTCGGGAGTCCGCTGAACTGAAGGAGCTTGTCCAACTGGTCAACCATGGCTCCCTCCGCCGCACCCATGGAGAGCGCTGACTCGTGGATGACCGCCCATAGCTTCAGTGGATTCTCAGCTCGGGTCAGGACGGACTGGCGATTGATTCTGACGTCAACCCGCTCTTCGACGCTCGGCTTCTTTATGACACCGCTGGCAATGATGGCGTGCGCGTACTGGCGCGTCTGGAGTAGCCCGGGGATGTAGGCGGACTCATAGGACTTCATGCCGGAAGCCGTCTCTTCGAGTCGGATCAAGTCCGTGTAGAGCGGGTTCAGTTGCTCGTACCCAGCCATCCACCCCGGCCTACGCTTGTCCCGAAGGATCTCGACGAGGACTTCCTTCAGCTCCGCGTCGCACTCGTAGAAGTCGAGGAGCGCGCGGACGACTTCGGGCTTCAGCTGGACCCGGGCGTTCTCGTATCTGCTGAGCTTCACCAGGTTGACGCCCTCGACCTGGGCGACCACCTCTTCGGCCGAGAGGTTCTTGAGCTCGCGAAGTCTCCTGAGCTCGGCCGCGATGCGTCGGTAGCGCACGGCTGGCACTGCAACTGCCATGTACGTAACCCCTCCTGAGCTGTCCGTGACCAGTGTGCATGCCGTCGGTGGTGCTTCGCCACCGCCGTCAGGAGCCTAGAGGTGGCACCTTGGCCCTGGGGGTGAAAGTTTTCATATTTGCTCGACATGACTTGCAGTGCCATCGAGCTGTGCAGCATGCTGGGCGTAGCGGAGTGATGACACACAGTGACATGCGTGGCTGGTGGCAGTGCTGTCTCCGCTGATGGTTCACGCCCTCATTGCGTTTCGCGTTCTCCTCGCCTCGCAGTTCACGTGAGTGACCACGACGGCTCGCCACCAGGTGTCCCGCTGCCTCGTGCCTGCCGTTTCCGTGGCCTGATGCCCCACACTCGGAAGGTGGCTACGCCATGCCCGAAACCGTTGACCAGCCTCCCCTCTCCGTCGGTTCGGCGAGTCGCTGGCTCCCGCGCAGTCGCCGTTCGCCCGCCGAGGCGCGCGGGCTCCTCGAGCAGCTCCTCGCCGGCGCTCCCGGTGGCCAACGTTTCGCCGATGTCGGGCTGTTGCTCGTCTCGGAGCTGGTCACCAACGCCGTTCTGCACGGCACGCCCACCGGTAACCGGGTGCGGTTGGTGCTCTCCGTCGACCACGAGCGTCTCCGGATCGAGGTGCACGACGCCCGCGCGGACCGGGGGCCGGTGCTTCGTGCGGGCTCCAGTGAGGACGAGTCCGGGCGAGGGCTGATCCTCGTCAAGTCCCTCTCGCTGCGCTGGGGTTGCTGCCCGCGCGAGGGCATCGGCAAGATCGTCTGGGCCGAATGCGGCCCCGGGGCCGCCCCCGGGGGTGACCGGTGATCCGAATCCTCCACCCCTGGTGGTTCCGCCACTGCTCGCGTGCCCGCGCCGCTCGGCTCCTCCCCGTCGCTCGGCTCCTCCGCGCCGAGCGGCGGCGCCTGGATGCCGAGTTGGCGCAGCACCTCCCCGAGGCGGCCCGCCGGATCAGGCGACGCGTCCAGCACGAGCTCGACCTCCGCTGACACGCCGGCGGCCTCGGAGCCGGGCTCCGAGGCACTCGATCTTTCTCCGCTTCCCGGACAAGCCCAAGGACCGCATCATCGGCCTGCCGGCCTATGTGCGCGGCGGCGAGGAGCCCTCGTC
>NZ_JBSFNM010000097.1:0-22547 GCF_053587085.1 Kitasatospora sp. NPDC003701 | reverse complement strand
CCACCGACCAGCACCGCCGCGTCACCCAGGCCCTCACCGCCCTCGCCCGCGGCGCCCACCTCCCCTTCCTCCTCCGCGGCATCCCCGCCGAGTAGGCGAGGAGCCACCGGCGGTCATCGCGCGCGCACCCAACTGATCGCACGACGCGTGGAACAGGCCGACCCCGCGAGCCGTTCATGCGAACGCAGGGAGTGACGGCGCGACAGGAGTCCTGCCGGGGGGCGGAAGGCCGACCGGTCGTGGCGATGTGGTGGGCGGTGTCGTTCCCCGGCTGCGCAGTCACGGTGATGCTCTTCGTCTTCCTGGAGACCATCACCCGCCGGACCAGGAGCATCGGCTTCGTCGAGAAACGGCTGGGCGAGCGCGAGCGGCGGACCTTGTCGAACGTGGCCATCAACGTCTTCACCACCACGGCGAGCAGCGTCAAGGAGTACGAGCTGGAGGAACGCGCCACGCCCGTTTGGCCGCCGGCGAGAAGATCTTCGGCAGCGATCGAGCCATCGAGTGGCTCGTTCCCGCCCTGGACGCGACACGCCACATCGCGCGGTGACATGCCACTCGATGAGTCAGACGGGAGGCGGCTCCCCCGCGGGGGGAGCTTGTCCCTCCCCGCGGGGGAGGCCGCGACCGGGGATGAGCGGGGAGGTCGGAGGCCGTCGGGAAACAGCCCGCCTCCTTTCTCCCCGCTGAGGATCGAGTCGACCAGGCGCGTGGGCAGTGCCGCCCGGGCCGATTCATGGGGCGACGGTCGGCGCCCGGCCCTGCTTGACACCAACGCCCGGTGCCGAAGCGGAGGCTCGGCGCTCCGCCAACCGGACATCGGAGGCCGACCGACAGGCGGGGTGCGGTGATGTGAGCCCCTTGGATATCCGCGCCCCGACGCCTCACTCAATGATCACGTGGAAGAAGGCCACGGCGGTGACGAAGGCACCTCCGGCCGTCAGGAAGCCCGTTGCCGGAGCTGCGCCCGAGAGTACGGTGAGGATCCCGGCGGTGACGGCGCAGAGTACGCCGAGGAGGAAGATCACGGCGGCGCGTTGGCCGAGCAGGGGTCCCGGGCTGTTGTTCATGTTGCTCCCGTGGGCGGGTCTGGGGCGGCGTGCTGGTGCGCGGTGCCCGTGCACCAGGGCTGTAGGTCGCCGAGGGCTCGTCACCCCTCGCGTGATGTGGGTCACTTGAGAATCTTCGTCCTGGACCGAGGGGCGGGTGCCGGGCACGGGCCTAGAACAGCGTGTGTTGGGCCGTCAGGAAGCCGGCGCGGATCTGTCCAGGAGGAGCGGGTGTGGCACACGAGGTTGCTGGGCGTGCAGGCCGTCGACCTGCTTCGAGCAGTCCGGGCTCACGGCGTGCCGGCACCGCTGAGCACGGCCTCCAGCTGGCCGTCCTCGAGGAGGAACTGGTCCAAGCCGGTGGTGGGCACAGCGGTGACCGTGCGGCCCGGCTCGCGGCCGACGCGGAAATCGTCCGCCGCCTGCGCCAGGTCGGCTTCACCGGGGAGCCGCACCAGAAGGTCATGGGGCAGCTGATGCAGTACGGCTGGAACGTGATCACCCCCTGGTGCGCCACCGGCACGATCTTCAGGCAGGCTCGCGCCTTCGGCCGACCAGTACCCGAAGCCATGATCACAACCTTGGACAGGGACGACTCCCACGAGATCGCCACCGAGACGGTCCTCGCCGGCGCGCGGCTCTTCCACCGGCACGCCCTGGTCAAAGGCAGCTGGAACCCGGAAGGCGGCGCGAGCCTGACGACCTACTACGTGGGCGCCTGCCTTCTGACCTTCAAGGCCCAGTACCAGCGCTGGCACCGGCGCCACATCGCGCCCCGCAACCACCTGGCCGGCGACGACGCCGAGCAGGTGCTCGCAGCCCTGCCCGACCAGCGAGCCGTCGACCCGCTCAAGGCCGTCGTCCTGCGCAGCCAGGTCACCGAGGCCCTCTCACGCCTGACCGACCCCAAGGTGCGCGAAGGCCTCGTTCTGCGGGCCGCCGGCTACACCCAGGCCGAGGCCGCCGAAAGCGTCGACCTGGGCACGAAGGCCTTCGAGAGCCGGCTCGGCCGAGCCCGGGCCAGACTGCGTAACGACAGCGCGTCAGAATCCATCAACAGCTGAGGGGGGACGATGACCGTCCGAGACGATCTGACGCCGGCAGGACTCGCTGCCGATGAGGCTGTCCCCGACGCCGCCGGGTTTGATGATCTGCTGGCCTCCTCCAGTCTGGGCGCTCCGCATGTAACGGCCCTGATGGCCCCTCTGCCCACAACAGTCGGCGCACGCTTCACCCGCTACCTCGACACCGGAGCCGTCGGCGACACCGCTGACTGCGACACCGGCCCGTCACAGCCCGCCCCCACACCCCGGAGCCCCGACACGGACAACCCGGACGCCGCCGACGAGCAAGCCGTGACCGAGCACGACCACGGACCCGTGCTCTGGACCCGCAACCACGACAGCACACCGCGGCCGCGACGCCTGCTGATTCTCGGCCCCTCCGGCGTGGGCAGGGCCACGGCCGTTCGCGCCCTACTCGAGCAGTTCCTGCAGGCTCGTGAGCACAGGTACGAGCCGGCCGAGCCCGTGGAAACCGCACCCGAGCCGCTCGGAGCAGCGGTCGCCGGCCGAACACGCCCGAGCAAGACCCTGCTGGTCCTCCCAGACCCATGCGAAGCACACACTTGGCCGAGGCTGCGCGACCGCCGGGGCCGCGATGCCTCCGCACCCGAGCCACTGACAGTGGCGCTGGTCGGCTGCACGGGATCCGCCAAGACCACCTTCCTTCGGATCCTGTTCAACACGCTGGGAACCGCCGACCGCGCCTCCATGCCTCCGGAACCCGACGCGCTCTACGACGCCGCGCTCCAGGTGCTGACCACCAAGCCCTCCACCACTGGGTCCGCCGACTCCGGTGCGTTCCCGAGCCGCTCCGCCGCACTCGCACTGCGTGCTCTGAACGGCCGAGGCAATCCGCCCTCGGCCTTCGACGCGCGCCCGGACACCCGGACGCTGCTCCGCCACCAGGCAGCGGAAGCAGCCGACAGCAGGCCCTATCGACGGTGGAACAGCGACTTCCTCTTCGTCTTCCCGGACGTGCCAATCGCATCCGTCCGTTCGGCCTTCCCCGATGACTGGGAACCGGAGCCGACGGCCAACCTACGGTACGTGTACGGCCAGCGTCCGAACTTCGCCGCAGACAATCGGCTGCACGATTCACAGCCCACCGTGAAGGCACCGCTGCGCATCTTCGGTGGCCATCACGGGCCGTGGGCACCCGTTGAGCTGCCTTCGATGCCGGCCGGCCCCGTCACGGCGCCGGTCGTATCACTCACCGGCTCCGATGCTCGGCTGGTGCTCTACACCGACGGAATCCTCGAACCGCACGACCAGTCGACCTGGCCAGACCTGGCGCTCCTTCTCGACCCTCCACACCGCCCGCTTCAATCTCTCGCCGCACCCTTCGGCACCCCAGCAGCCGACGACGGCTACCCCCGCTCGGCCGGTACTTCACACCGGCCGGCCGACACCGCGCGGGCAGCCCGCCGCACCGGCACGACCAAGCCCAGCCCGCCCAGAAGGACCCGCCACCGTCCCGGGCCGAAGTCTTCGCGCCCGCACCTGCACCTCGTCACCGAGACCACCGACAGCAGCACCACGCTCCGTGCCCAGGTCCAGATGCACCTGCTCGTCTCCGGCGAGCAGCACGTCGACGTGCCCACCGAACTCGCCTACCGCTCCCACGACCCCTACGCCATCGAGCTGACCTTCACACCTGCCGGTGCGCCCCCCGTGAAGTGGGTCATCGCCCGCGACCTCGTCACCGACGGACTCACGAGCCCCGCCGGAACAGGCGACGCCCGGATCTGGAGCGACCCACCCGGGCTGTTCACCTCAGACGACGCACGCCGCGTCCACCTCAGCCTGGACTCGCCCCAAGGCCACGCCCACCTGACGATGCCTTGGGCCGATCTGGACAGATTCATCACCGCGACCCGCAAAATCGTGCCACCGGGCCGGGAACACACTCACGTGACCGCCGCATTCGACGACTTCACCGCGACCATCCACACCAGCACCCCGTCGCCACGGCCGGCAAGCCGACCGTAGCCCCCTGCCGAGACGACGACCGGCATTCCCCAGCACCACGCTGCTCCGCGAAGGCAAGCCGACTCCTGGCCTTCGCCCGGTACGGTCCCGTCCGTACGGTCCCGTCCGCACGGACCCAGCCGACGGGGAACCACGCAGCGCCGCGGGCGGGGGCCGGCGGCGGCCGGCGGGTCGTGCGCAGCGGGATGCCGTTGCCGTGGGTGACGGCGAGGGCGAGGGCGGCGCGGTGGCTGTCACGGAGCCGACGGGCGCGGGCGGCGTCTGCCAGGGCCCGCTCGTCGCGGTGTTCGGCGCCGTCACGCCGGTGCATGTTTGCCCGGCGACTGAGTGCCGGCGGCCGAAGCGCCCCGGTCGGTCACCCGCACCGCTCCCGGCGTGTCGTCCGCAAGGCCCGTCCCCCGTCACAGGTCTTCGGTCGCTTCGGTCGCTTCGGTCGCTTCGGTCGCTTGAGTCGCTTCGGTCGCTTCGGTCGCTTCGGTCACTTCCGATGCCGAGCCCCCCGGCTGAGCCTCGGCGTCCTGGCCGGACAACAGCTGGGACTGCAGCCGCAAGGCGTACTTGGCGGAGTACTCGCTGCCCAGCGCCGCGGCCCGCAGGTACCAGACCAGCGCCTGTTCAGGCATCCCCGCTTCCCGCAGGAGGTCTGCCATCTCCCGGACAGCCCGTCGGTCCTTGTCCTCGATGCGCCGGTGCAACCACGCCACGGCGGCCTTGAGGCCCCGGTACTTGCGAAGCAGCCACACCGACTCCCGGTAGGCGTGCCACTCACCAGCCGCAGCGGCCTTTGTGAACGCGGCGACCGCCTCGTCCACAAAGCACTCGTCCTGCTCACACTTGTCCCGCAGGACCAACCCGATCTGCATGAACGCGGCCACGTCCCCACGGTCGGCCGCCTCCCGCAACCACGACAGGGCCTCATCGGGCTGCCCACTGGACCGGTACAGGTTCGCAACCCGCCACAGGGCCCCCAGATCGGGGTTCTGCTCCTTGGGCTTCCTCTGCTTCTCGGCCTCCTCGAGATAGATCTCCAGCGCCTCCTCCCGCCGGCCCAGCTCCACCAGCAGGTCGGCGAGCGGCAGCACACTCTGGCGATCCCCCTGCCGCACCGCGGCCCGGTACATGATCACCGCCTCGTCGCCCCGCCCCAGCGTCTGCAACCGCGCCGCCGCCTCCCGCCAGGCCCCCGGCTCACCGGCCGATCCCGCATCCGCGTAGAACCTCAACGCCCTGGCCGTGTCCCCCATCTCCCACAAGAGGTCGGCAGCCTCCTGCAAGGCCACGGGCCTCCCCCCTGCCGCACAGTCACGAAGCCAACTGACCGCCTCCTGCACCCGCCCGCTGCGCCGCAGGAGAGCCGCCGCCGCCCGGAGAGCACGGCTGCTACCACTCGCCAGCGCGGCCTGCTGGTAGACCCGGATCGCCTCGTTCTCCCGTCCGGTCCCCAACAGCCGCCGAGCGGCCGCCACCGCGGCGTCCGGATCACCCGCCTCCGCCAGGGTCCGCAGCCAGGAGATCGCCTCCTGCGGCTCGCCGCTCTCGGTCAGCAACGTTGCTGCCGGCTCGATGGCCTGGCTGTCGCCGGCCTCGGCCGCCCGCTGGTACCACGCCGCCGCCTCCTCCAGCCGACCCGATTGCTGGAGCAGCGCCCCGCCCATGAACAGGGTGTCGGTGTCCCCCTGCTCGACAGCCGTGTGGAACGACTCGGGGGCCAGAATCGGATAGGCCTTCCTGCTCGTCGCGAGGAACTTCGGCACCGCACCGCGGGCATTGTCCCGGGCCGTCGCCAGCCGATCGTCGAGATCGGCGAGGTCCGCCAGCCGCGCCAGTTCCGCCTTCGTGAACCTCGGCGACACATCCACCGCCGCGTCCTCGATCAGAGTGCGCACCACGGTGTCGGCCCCCGGAGTCAGGCCGCCGCTGCGGGTCAGGACACCGGCGGTGGCGGAGACCGTCCCGATCACCAGGACCGGAGCCCGACGGGAGTCGTGCAGCACGTTCCCGAGCTCGGCCTGCACCGTCCCGGCCCCCCGGTACTGAACAGGGTCCAGGTACCGCTCCACCCGGTCCAGCCAGACCACCGTCCTCGGACCGGCCTGGGCCAGCCCCTGGACGACCTGCGTGCCGTCGAACGGATCCGCGGGATGCCACAGCCGCCAGCCGGCGGGAATCCCCCGCAACGCCTCCCAGCAGCTGCGCGTCTTGCCCGCCGCCTGCGGTCCTCGGACGATGACCATCCCACTCCGGCCGGCGACCGCCCTGCCGACGACGACCTCGATCGCCTGGTCGTGCTGACGCCGGACGTACGGAACCAGGGCAGGCAGCGTCCTGCCGCCCCTCGGCAGGACGAACGCCTCCCGCACGCCCAGAGCCAACGGATCCGCCTCACCGACCGCGCACCCGTACGGGCGCGCCGCAGCGGCCTGAACCCACAGCTCCCCCGCCTGCTCGGCCGCCGCCGCCGGGTCCAGCCCCGCCATCACGGCCAGGATCCCGGCGACCGCCACCGCGTCCTGCTGCAGCCCGAGCTCCGCCGACCACAACAGCCGGGACACGCTGTCCCGTCCGGGAGCCGCTTCCAGCGAATCGTCCAGCAGGACAGCGGTCGCGATGTCGTCCAGCGACGGCACACCCGCCCCCAGGTACAGCTGGTACAGCCGGTCCTTGAACTCCTTCACCGGCCCCGGCCGGACCCACGCCCGGGCCCGGGGCCTGCGCCCTCCCCGCCCTCCGCCCGCACCCCTGGCGGCCGGAACCGGGGACGCCGCGGACGCGCCCCGCACCGGCGACGCCTTGCGCGACGAGCCCCCGACCGTCCCTGCCCGCACCCGCGGCCGGCGACCGGGCTGAACACGCCTCCACACCTCTTCCCACACCTCGGGCCCGTACCCGGCGGCCGGCGACCCGTCGAAGTCCCCGATCACCCGCATGAAGACACAGAACACGGTCTCGGTCGGAACCGCCCCGGGACGCATCGCATCACCCAGCGTGCTTCGCGACAGCACAAGACCCAACGCCCCGGCACGCTCCTCCACCGACCGCAGCGAAGGCCTGCCGCTCAACGCCCGCGCCACGCACATCAGCTCACCGAGCTGATGCACCTCGCACACCCCGGCCGGCTCCACCCAACGGACCCCGGAGAGCGACACCTGCGACGGCGTCCCCTCCCACAGGCGCTCCGCCTTCCGAAGATCGGACGAACCGGCCCCGCACGCCTCGACATACGCCCGCACCACCTCCAGCCGCGGCCGCCGTTCACCCGAATCCGCCCGGCACAACGTCGCCGCCGACACCCCGCACACCCTCGCCATCGCGTCATAGGTCTTTCCGCTGCGCGCGCTCAGCTCCTGGAGGAAGCGCGCGAGATCCTCCGCGACCGCTCCAGGGGCAACCGCCTTCTTCGGCCTTCCCACGTGGCACGCTCACCCGCGCCGACGTCCAGCGGCCAGTGCCGCCACAAGCCGCCTCACCAACTCGGCCGCCGACAGCACCGCGGTGCTCGACAGCGCGATGACGGCCTCCGTCGACAGCCCGATGGCCGCCAGCACCACGACGGCCGTGAGCACCGCGACAACCAGCAGGGCCACGGTTGCCGGCACACCGCCGCCCTCGTCATCCGTACCACCAGGCCCACGTCGCACACCCATTCGAACCCCTCCCGGGCCGCAGCCCTGATGCCTCGCCCCGGCGGGAGCCGCTGCTCCTGCCGGTCTGGGGCGCAAGTCTTGACCACCCCGCAACCCGGCGCAGTCAAGAGGGCCGACGATTTCGCCAACCTTCTGCAAGAAATTTCACCGACCGCGATGGATCACCGCAGATCAGGACCCTGTCGTGATCCCCCAGGACTTCGCCCGGCAGCCCCCGTCCGGCTTTTGCCCTGGCGCGCACGCCGACTTCGGCTTCTTGCGCGACTGTCCGGAATACGACGCAACAAAACGGCGTCCCTGCTGTGGCATTTCCGCAGGTCAGTGCCATAACAATCCATTGGGCCCCGAAACGGTGTCCGGTCTGCGGCCGCCGTATCCGGGACAACGCCACCGTCCGCCACGCCGGTCCGGCCAGTGGCACTACCCCTCCCGGTCGGGGTCCACCCACGCGGCATCAGCGGCACCGTCGCCCACGCGCTGAACATCGACACCGGGCGGCAGGGGTTCCAGCGCCGTACCGGACAGGAGCCGGCCGGTCAGGGCTCGATGTGCGCCGTGACGTACTGGTCGCCGGGCTCACCGGCCGACGTGGCCACAGCCGCCCAGCCCGCGAAGCCGCGGACGCCGGCGGGGAGCGCTCCGAGTACGCGGCGGTGGAGTGAGCCGATCGCGGCATACCGGACTCTCGTGGCACATGATCAACCGGTGACGGACGGGCGATACAGGCCGAGAGCCGCGCGGGAGCACAGGTGTTCTGCCCCGTGTGCCATCGGTTCTGCCTACCCTGTTGAGACGCCGGCCTGTTGGCACTGGGCGGGGTTCTGGTGGCAGCCGGCGGTGTCACGGCGGTGGCTCTTGCCCGTGACTCGGGAGCCGTTGTGGTCCCGGAGAACGTTCCTCTGTCTCCGGAGATGCAGAGGTACGTCCAGGACCCGGCAGCTTTCGAGGAGTACCTGCGCGCGCACCCGCCGAAGCCGTTCATGGGCGAAATCAAGGAGCGGGGCAGCGGAGCCGAGCAGCGCTGCCCCGACTACGGCAGCAACCGGCCTGGGCGCCCGCTTGTCACGAAACCGTCGGCTGCGGGCTCATCGCACGCTCGTACAGCTTCTCCCGCGCCCGCTTGAGCAGTTCGGCGGCCTTCTTCCGCGACGCCTCCTCCGCCTTGTCGAGCGCGCCCGGGTAGTCCGCGGACATCCCCAAGCCCGCGCCGTAGTCGACGTCGACCGTCAGACGCAGATTCCCGTCGCAGATACCCGACTTGAAGCTCAGCTGGTCGACCGGCCCGGGGATGGTGTCGGTGAGCGGGTGCCGGACCGACGACTGGTAGCCCTCCTGACCGAGCCCCCCGCCGTCGGTCATTTCGAACTTCCGGGTCTCGGTCGGCTTGGGCCCGCCGAGCGGGGACCTGGCGATGTCCGCCTCGACCTCCAGCCAGTGGCAGCCGCGGGCCGCCCGGAAGACCGTCGCATCGATGCTCACCCGCCAGTCCTCCGATGCCGGACCGCCGTCGTAGCTGCAGCTGAGCGTCTTGGACGGGTCACTCGCAATCCCCGCGCTCGTCACCGGTATGGAGCTCCTCAGCTGCCCTGGCAGGCCCGGATCGCCCACCACCGCGCAGAGGTCGCCGACCGTGCGGTACCAGCCGACTTGCTGGGCCTTGCTGTCACTGCTGCCACCGCCGCACGCGGTGAGGAGAACGAGGCCGGCGGCCACAAGGGCAACCGCGCCGGTACGGGAGGTTCGGTTTCTACTCGTCACAGCGCCAGGCTAGAGCCCGCACCTCGTCGGCGTCCCGGGTCGGAGAACATCAGTGACACCATCATCGGGACCGGCACCGACGCCCACTGACTCGGCAGCATGGCGGGATCCGCTTCGCCGCTACTGCTGGGGGGCAGCAGCCGGTTCACCGTCCGGCGTCCACTCGCATGCAGGTTCCTCGCTATGAGGAGCGTGGTGACCAGCCGGCCCGGTTCCGGGACGGTCCGAGGCGACAGCAGGTTGCAGTTGGCGATGATGACGGACTCGCGGCCGGCACGGACAGCGATGGTGAACGCGAGTCAGTCCGGGGCGAGGCCGGCGTCCTGACCCCCTGAACCGCTCCCGGCTCACCATCAGACGCACGCACGCTGACGGCCGGGTCCCTCATGTCGCATTTCCCGTCCAGGCCTGGACTGATGGGCGGCGCCTGTGAACTCGTCACTGCCGTATCCGGGGTGACAGCCGTCACAGCGAAGATTCCAAGATTCTTTGTCAGTCCGGCCCGATCCCGGGGCTGGAGGTAGAAGCTGCTGTCGCAACTACCTGAAAGGCTCCGGTTCCATGAACGGCCTCCACCTGGTGTCGCCCAGACAAGAGACGACTCGCACCGAGATCAAGTCCGTACGCCACCTGGGTGGTCGCACGTACGAGGTGACTGCAGAGCGGACCGAGACGCGGGTGGGTGAGCTCTCACTGGAGGTTCATCACCACGACGAAGTGCCGCGGCTCATGGTCCAGATGGCGTACCAGGAGGGCCGGAGGCTCCCCACTGGCGGGCGGCTCAATCTCGACGTCTCTCCGAAAGGCGGGACGTATCTCCTACGGGAGGTGAGGTACCGGGACGAGCGTGTCTCGGTGGTTGTTCGCTGCGGAGCCCCGTCTCCCGTACCCAGCCGGTCGGTGCTGATCTCGGCATTCGAGGCCCGAGAAGCCGCGATCGAGGGCCGCGACGACGTGATCGATGCCTTCAGTACGACATGGCTACGGCTGCCACCTCGCCAGGCGGTGCGATGGCGCGAGGCCGTGTCCCAGGCTCTGCTTGCCGACTGGAGCTCCATCATCAGCAAGCATGCGGCGGAGGATTCCGTGCTGAGCCTGCTCAAGGCAGAGACGCGGCGCGCGCACGTGCAGCTCCAGCCCGTATGGATGCGCAAGACCGGTGGCCACCGGGTTCACCTGCTGGACAAGCCAGTGGCCGGCGGCCTGAAGCTCGCCGATCTGATCACCGACCACCGTCTGCCGGAGGACACCCTGCTGTCCAGGATCGCGGACAATCCTGGCATCGAGGCAGTCCTCCGCTCGCTCCAGCCGGCCGAGCAGAGGGTTGCCGCCATGTGGGCCCTCCATCCAGATCTCTCCTGGGCGCAGGCAGCGGAACTGGCCGGAGCCGAAGACCCGACCGCCATGGGCAAGCGGATTTGCCGAAAGGTGAAGCGGCTCGGTGGCCAGTACACCGCTCGCGCCCTCGCTCGAGCGGAGGTGACCCGATGAGGGAGCTTCTCCACGCTGCACTGCCCGAGTTCCTCGGCGGCCTGGCCGCTGCCCTGGCCTTCGCCGCTGGCACCGCAGGGGTCCGCGCGATCCGGGCCCGGCTGAGGAAGTAGCCGAGGACGCCTGATCGGGTCGACTCGTCGGCCCGCTTTTGTGGGGCGCGGGGGGCGCTCGAAGGAGTGGTCCGGGGGCTCTGGTGGACCCCAGAGCCCCCGGCCACTGCTTGGTGTGCCAACTCTGATCTTTCCAGGAGCAGGCGGCAGGGCTGTCCCTGGTGATGTGTCCTTCTCGCCAGGCCTGCTCGTAGATCTCTTCGGTGGGGTCCCCCATGGGGTCGTCCATCCGGGACCACTGCCGCTTCTTCCGGCAGGCGCGGGAGCCTGACCGGAGCGTTCGGCGGGACGCTGCGGCGGGTGTCCGCCCAAAAGTGGTTGGACGCTCGTCGCGCGGGTGGTCCCGTCGGGGCCGGTGGTCAGCGGGCGGACCAGACCGGGCAGTCGGCCGTGTGGCGGGTCAGCATCACCACGGTCCCGCCATCCGTGACCTGCCGGTCGCGTGAGGCTGAACAGCACTCCACTGGTACCGGAAGCGTCGCCCGGACGACTGCGGGAGCCTCGTCCCGGTCCGGCACCGCAGTACGCGGCCACGCGGGCTCCACGACCGGCGGCCCGGGCCGGCGAGGGGGAACCCGGCGTCGGGCCTGCCCGATGGGCACTCCGAGAGCTCGGGCGCGGGCGTGAAGGCGACGACGGTCGCGGCGTTCGGACATGGTGACACCTTGCCCCCTCCCACCCCCTCGACGCCAACGCCCCAGTGGGGCGCCCCGGCCCGGCCGACCAACCCGGGCACTCACCGAGCCGACGAAGCCGGCGCTCGAACAGTCGAGAGTTGCGGGAGAGGAGCCTGTGGGCCGCGAAGCTCAGTCCTCGCCGAGTTGAATCAGGATCGCGAAGTATTCCCGTCGCTCCCGGCCACCACAGGAACGCGGCCCTGGCCGCGGTGCTCGTCGCGCTGGTGGGGGTGATGATCCAGGGCATTGCCGCGAGTGAGGGCGATGCCGTGCCTGGCTGCAGCCAGCAGCAGGCGAAGGAGATGAGGGACGACCCCCGGACCGATCACGGCCAGGGGTCCCTTCATGTGCGGCGCTTGCCGGAAGTTAGGACGGTCCGGTGCGGTGCAGCTCTGCCGCCCGGCGCAGCGCGACCTGGCGGGTGCCCGCCCAGGCCCGTGCCCCAGTGGCCTCGGCCTGCTCGGCGGCGGCGAACAGCTCGTGTACCGCTGCCCTGAGCCCTCGGCGGCGAACAGCGCGACGGCCTACGGTGCCCGGGCAAGCCTCGCTGAAGAAGTACAGACCTTGGCTTCCAGGAAACCGTCGCAATCCACGCAGCCCGATCTGCCTTACGCGCTGTGGGGCCAGCCAGCCGTCGCCGTAGGTGCTGGCGTCCTCCCCGCAAGCTCGGGGGGGAGAGAGAGAAGGCGGCCCGGGCGGTGTCCTCCCCGCGGGTGCGGGGAGGACACCGTTCGGCCGTCGACCTCCGTACCGGTCGGGCGGTCATCGTGCTGCCGCAGCCGCGGGGGGAACGAGCGTGGGCCGCCGTGCGTCCTGGCCGACGGGTGGGTGCAGCCGGTGGGCCGTCGACCTTCACCCGCCGCTAGCGGTTCGGACACGGGTCCCGGTAGGCGATGGCGGGTGCGTACCGCTGCCACTGTGCGGGGCTGATGGCGCCCGTGCTGTAGGAGCAGAGGCGGGTGGCGAGGTTGGCGGGGTCGGCGTCGAGCAGTGAGACGGTCTGGCTGGAGGCCACGAGGAGGGTGGGGCCGGTCGCCACGAGCGCGACCGCCCGGATCGTGTTGCCACTCGGGTTGGCGACGGAGGCCACCCGGACGGGGGCGGTGGGGGTGCGGACGTCCCAGAGTTCCAGCGTGTTGCTGTTCCAGATGGTCATGAGCGTGCCGCTCTGGGCGAATTCGATGCCCTTGACGTCCTGCACCGTCTGGATGGTCGTTCGGGGGCGGGGGTGCTGCGGGTCGGCGATGTCCCAGAGGGAGACCGTGTTCCCGCTGTTGCCGCCGGCGGCGAGCAGCCGGTTGTCGCTGCTCAGTCCCAGGGCGTCGTTGAAGGCCCCGGGCACGGTCACCCGCGAGGTCGGCTCGCCGCCGCCGGTGAAGTGGAACAGCTCCAGGGCCGCGCACTTGCAGGTGGTGTCCGGTGAACTCGTGACGGCCAGGACGGTACCGGCCGGGGTGCCCCGGGAGAGCGCGGAGCCCAGGTTCAGCGCGTCACCGGGGTCGGTGACACCGTCCGGGGGTTTGATCGCCGAGGAGCCGGTGCGCCTCGGCTTCGCCGGGTCGGTGACGTCCCACCACTCGAAGCCGGTCCGGCTCGCCAGGTAGGCCGTGCGGCCGTGGTTCAGCACGCCCGCGTCGTGGCCGCCGGAGTCCGGGGCGGGGATCGAGCCGGCCTCCGCCGCGTCGAGCGTGTCGGTGACCCGCCACAGGTGGAGCGCCCCGCCACGGATCACCGCCATCAGCCGGCCGCCGTCGTCCCAGGTCACTCCGAGGGTGATGATCACGTCACCGACGCCGGACGGGGTGGCGGGGAAGTCGGCGGTGCCCAGGGAGGCCGCCTTGGCCGGGTGGTTCGGATCGCTCACGTTCCAGAGCTGGACCTCGCCCTCCCAGCCGATGGTCAGCAGCGCGCCCGCCCGGATGAACGCGGTGCTCCGCACCGAGACCGGCAGGGTCGCCAGGAGGGCGGGGCCCGCGGCCGGGGAGAGGTCCCAGATCCCGACGGACTGCGTGCGCGGGGTCGGCACCGCCGCCGCCTGCTGCGGCGCGGCCATCAGGTGTCCGTCCGGGCTGAACGACCAGGACGGGAGACCCCCCGGCAACCGGGCCTCGTCGACCTGCCGCGCCGGGGAGCGCCACCGGCGCACCACGCCGTCGTCGCCCGCGGTCACCAGCCCGCCGCCCACGGTCGCGGCCATGGCGAAGAGGCCGGCGGCCGTCTTGATGCAGGTCGACTCCGCGGACCCCAGGGTCAGCTCCTCCGGGGCCACGGAGGCGACGCACAGATCGCCCTTGGGGTCCTTCACGTCCGTCCCGCCGTAGGCCAGCCGGCGGCCGTCCCGGCTGAAGGCCACCGCGCTCACGTTCGCGGAGCCCTCCATCGCGACCCTGACGGCGTCGGGGTGGGCCGGGTCCCCGACTCGCCAGAGACCGACCTCCCGCTGGCTGCCGGCGGCCAGCATGCTGCCGTCGGGGCTGAACGCGATCGACTTGTACCCGGTGTCGAGGGCGGCCGGGTTGGCCGGGTTCGCCGGGTCGGCGACGTCCCACAGCTGGGTCTTGCCGCCTTGAACGGTGGTGGCGAGCAGGTGTCCCTGGGACGAGAACGCGACGGCGGCGAGGGCGTTCGGCCCGAGGCCGGTCGGGTTGCGCAGCCGGGTGAGCTGCTCGGGCGCGGTGGGCCGGGCGATCGACCAGAGGCGGGTGTCGCCGTTCCCCGAGGCCGACGCGAGCAGCGTGCCGTCCGCGCTGACGGCCATGGCGGGGACGCTCGTCTTCTCCTCCGCCGGGTCGGTCGGAAACGGCAGCCTGGCCGCGACCACGGGCTTCGCGGGGTCGGCGAGGCTCCACAGGCACAGGCCGCCGTCGTGACCGCAGGCGGCCGCCAAGTGGGACCCGTCCGGGGTGAGGGCGATGCCCGTCGGAGCGGCCTCGACGGTCGACCGGAGGACCGGTGCGGCCGGGTCGGTGAGGTCCCAGACCCGCACCGCCCCGTCCTCGTTCACGGCGGCGGCCAGCGGCGCACGGGCGGCGGTCGCAAGGACGAGGACCGCGCCGCCGGCCTCGCCGACGACGCTGTTCAGCAGCGAGCCGCCCAGGTCGTACAGCTGGGCGGCGGCCTCCTGGGTGGGGGACGTCCGGTGGGCGGCGATCGCGAGCCGGGTAGCCAGCCCGGGATCGGTGCCGCCGAGGGCCTGTGCGCGTGCGGCCAGGTCCTTGGAGTCGACGATCGCGGTCTGCCGCTCGGTGGCCGCCTGCTCCCGCTCGGTGGCGTCCATCTGTCGTACGGTGAGCACACCGCCGGTTCCGGCGGCCAGCAGCGCCACGCACAGCGCCCCGGCCACCAGCCGCCACCTCCGGCGGCGCGACCGGCGGTGGAGGCGCCCGCGTTCCAGGTAGTCCCGTTCGGCCTCGTTCAGATACCCGACCGGGCCGCGCAACCAGGGCTGGGCGCCCGCCAGCGTGGTCCTGTTCGGCAGCAGGTCGCGGTCGCGCCCGCCGCGCTCCCAGCGGTCCCGGTCGTGCCGCAGGACCTCCCGCCAGGCCAGGAACGCGCGGTCCTCCTCGACCCAGGCCCGCAGCTTCTCCCAGGCGTTGATCAGCGCCTCGTGCGCGAGCTCCACCGTCTCCACGCCTTCGGCGCTGCGGCCGGTGACCAGCAGTCGCTCGTCGGCGAGCCGCCGGGCGATGCGCCACTCGTCCTCGCCGAGGTCGGTGCGCAGCGCCGTCCGGCGGGTGGCCGCCAGCGAGCCCAGCGGGACCCTGGCGAGGTGGGTGAAGAGGCGGCGGGCCACCTTCTCCTCGTCCGGCGAGACCGTCCGTTGCAGGGCGTCGTCGGCGTAGGCGCCCAGTGCGCCCCGTACGCCGCCGAGCGCCTCGTAGGCCTGGTGGGTCAGCAGACCGGCGTACTGGCGGTGCCAGAGCAGGTCGAGGGTGAAGCCCAGCAGCGGCAGCGCGCCCGGCTCGGCGCCGGTGTCGTCCAGCAGGCGCTCGGCCAGGTTGGGCGCGTAGCGCACCCCCGCGACGGCGTCGACCGGCGCGGTGACGACCTCGTGCAGCTGCTCGCGGCTCATCGGCCCGAGCGCGTAGACCTGCCGGCCGATGACCGGGCCGAGCAGCGGATGGGCGAGGGCCGCTTCCAGGAAGTCGGCCCGCAGGGTGGTCAGGACGCGGACGGTGTTCGGCAGGGTGTCGGTGAACAGCGCCGCGGCCAGTTCGTCGACGGCGGGCCGGCCTCGTGCCAGCAGCTCCTCGAACTGGTCCAGCACCAGCAGCAGTTGAGTTGCCCCGTGGCGTTCCAGGAGCCGGGGCGCGATGTCGGCCATGCCCTGGGGCCTGGCCAGCGCGGCAGCCAGGACGGGGATCCGCTCAAGACGCTGGGTCTCCGACAGCGCCGGCTCCAGCAGCGGCAGCAACGCGGCGGCCAGCGCCGACAGCGGGCTGCTGCCGGAGTCCGGCCGCAGCGTCACCGCCAGCGCCCCGGCCGCCCGGCGCCGGGGGACGACCCCGGCCATGGCCAGCGAGGACTTCCCGGAGCCGGAGGGGCCGACCACGGTGACCCAGCGCTCGCGGGCCGTCAGGACGGCGAGCTCCTCGCTCTCGGCACGCCGGCCGTGGAAGACCGGTGCGTCCGACTCCTTGAAGGAGGTCAGACTGCGGAACGGCGACGGCGGCAGGGCGAGCTCCCGCAAGGCGGGCCAGGCCGCGATCAGGCCGTCGGTGGGGATCAGGTAGCTCACCGAGGGGTCCCTCGCCTCGGCCATCGCGACCATGCCGACCACCCCGCCGAGGCGGTCGTCCCACACCGGCCCCCCGCTGAACCCCCCGGAGACCCGGTAGCCCTCGGAGACCGGGTCGACCTGCAGCAGCCCACCGCCCTGCCGGTCCCGCAGCACACCCGAGTGCCAGACCCCGTCCGACCGTCCGACCGGGAACCCGAACACCCGCACGGGGTGGTCCCAGACGTCCTCGGACCTGGACTCCACCGGCCGGACCGGGCGGGCACCGGCCGGCGGGGCGGCCAGCCGCAGCACCGCGACGTCCCCGCCGCGCTCCGGCGTCGGCGGCACCCAGTGCTCGACCACCGCCATCACGCCCACCACCGCCGGCTGGTCCGGGCCGGACGGCCGGGACGGCCCGGTCAGCAACGGCAGGTCCACGAAGACCCAGGACCCGACCCCCGGCTCGACACCCTGACCGGCGAGCGCCGCCGAGACCACGTGCGCGCAGGTGAGGGCCAGGTCCGGAGCGACCAGGAACCCCGCACCGACCGGCCTGCTCAGCGCGTCGTGGACCCGGAGCACCGCCGCGTCCAGCGACCGCGCCCCGCCCCCCTCGACGGGCCCGGTGCCCGGCGGTGTCACGGCGCGGGCTCCGCCGACACCGGCCGAACGCCCCCGCCCGCGTCGTCGGCCGGGGCCCGGCGCCAGGTCAGCGAGACCTTGAAGTTGGCCTGCGCCGAGGTGCTGGAGATCACCACGTCGGCCTCCGCGGACAGCGACAGCCCGAACTCGACGGCGATCTCGTCCGGTGCGTTGACCATCTCGCGGAAACCGTCCACGAAGTCCTGCGCCACCGGCCGCACCCCGGCCAACATCTCCCCCAGCGACCGGGTGGCCCGCGCCACCACCTGGCCCGGCCGGGCGACCTGCACCAGGCCCTCGGCGGTCTGCTCGATCTCGACCTTCACGACATCCGGCCGGCCGTCCGCCGTACCGACCGGCAGCTCAACGAGATACGCCATGTCTCCCCCTCGGGGCCTCACCGGCCCCTGTGCGTGGGTGCCCCCTGCCCCCGTGCGTGGGTGTCCCATGCCCCCGTACCGCGCCCGCCAACCCCGGCCGGAGCCGAGCGGGGCGGCGGGCCGGGGCAGCGGGCGCTCCGTACAAGGCCGAATCGGGAACCGCCTCCGGCGCGACCGGAAGCGCCGGCAACTCGCCTGCCAGTGCTTGGACTTACCGATCGCTCCCGGGCGAGGCCGGTGGAACGGAGGCCGGCCCGGGCGTGCCCGCAGTGGCCGCGTCGGGGGCACGGCCGGGGGCACAGCCGGGGCACGGCCGGGGCACGCGGCGCGCGCCACCGCGGGCCGCCGCGCCCGCTTGCGCCTCTCAGGCCGCCGCGCCCCCTGGACAGGGTGCGTCCGAGCGGGCACCGTGCGGGCGGGGGATGCCAGCCGGGGGATGTCAGTGGCGAGTGCGAGGATGCCGGCCATGATCGATCGATCCGCCATCGTCGACTACTGGGACGCCGCCGCGCCGTCCTTCGACGACGCGCCCGACCACGGGCTCAGGGCCGAGCGCACGCGTGCCGCCTGGGCGCGGACCATCGGGGCGTGGATGCCGCCCGCGCCGGCCGCCGTGCTCGACGTCGGCTGCGGGACGGGTTCGCTGTCCCTGCTCCTGGCGGCGGCGGGGCACCGGGTGACCGGGGTGGACCTGGCGCCGAGGATGATCGAGGAGGCCGGCCGGAAGGCCGCCGCGGCCGGACTGTCCGGCCGTTTCCTGGTGGGTGACGCGGCCGGGCCGCCGACCGGTGGCGAGCTGTTCGACGTCGTGCTGGCGCGGCACCTGCTGTGGACGCTGCCCGACCCCGGGGCCGCGCTGGGGGCGTGGGTGGCGCGCCTGCGGCCCGGGGGCCGGCTGCTGCTCGTCGAGGGCCGCTGGGGCGAGGCCGGGCAGTCCGGGCCGCCGTACGTGGCCGGGGCGGAATCCCTGCCGTGGAGCGGCGGAGTCGGCGCCGACCAGCTGGCGGCCGCCGTGCGACCGCTGGTCGCCGGCCTGCGGATCGAGCGGCTCGGTGCCGACGCCGACCTGTGGGGCGGACCGGTGCACGACGAGCGGTACGCCCTGATCGCCCGGGTCTGATCCGGCCCGGCGCGTTCTTCGCCGTGCCGTGGGCACGGCGCAGCCGGGACGGCGGCACGCTGCCCCCAGGCCGGGCCGGGCGGGCGCGCGCGGCTGCGGGCTCCTCGCGCACACACCGGCGGGCGGGGGGATGATGTGCATCAGGAAGCGCGAGGAGGTTCCGGCCCATGGACATCTCGCTGGCCACCGATCGGCTGATCGTCCGGGACTGGTCCCCCGACGACGCCGAAGCTGCTCTGGCGATCTACGGCTCGCCGGATGTCGCACACTGGCTGACCCCGGCGATGGACCGCGTCGTCGACGTGGCGGCGATGCGCTCGGTGCTGCAGGCCTGGCAGGAGGCCCAGCCGAACCTGCCGCCCCCGCGGGGCCGGTGGGCCGTGCAGCGCAAGGAGGACGGGGCGGTCGTCGGCGGCCTCGGCATCCGGCTGCTGCCGCCGTTCGAGGACGACCTGGAGATGAGCTGGCAGCTCGCCCCCGACGCGTGGGGGAAGGGCTACGCCACCGAGGCCGGCCGGGCCCTGATCGCCTGGGCGTTCACCCACGAGGCCGAGGAGCTGTTCGCGGTCGCGCGGCCGAACAACACCCGCGCCATCGCCATGGCGAAACGGCTGGGCATGGAGTGGGTCGGCGAGACCACCAAGTACTACGGCCTCAACCTGCAGGTCTACCGCGTCCGCCCGAGCGACTTCCACCGCTGACCCCGGCGGCCTCGGCCACCGGCCGAGCAGGCTCCACCGCTGACCCCGGCAGCCTCGGCTACCGGCCGAGCAGGCTCCACCGCTGACCCCGGCCGCCTCCCCGCCCGCCGGCACGCCCTCGGGCGGGCGCGGCACGGGTGGCCCCCTGCGGACCTACGCCTCCGCCACGAGCCGGCCGGCCGTCGGGATCGGCGGGGCGGCGGGTGCCGGGCCCAGCGTCGTCGTCCCCGGTGCGGCGCGGTGGCCGAGGCCGGTGCGGTAGACGTCCAGCGCGCGCTCGACCCGGCCGGTGCGGCGCAGCAGGTCGCCCAGGAGCCGGCAGAGGTCGGCGAGGTCGCCCGCCGCCCCGGCCCGTTCGAGCAGGGCGAGGGCGCTGACGTAGTGCTCCTCGGCGGCGTCCGGCTCGCCCCGCTCCTCGGCGATGAGCCCGAGCAGCCGGTGCGCCCCGGCGGCGTGGACGGCGCCCCGGTCCGGGCCGATCCGGTCGAGGAGGCTCCGGAGCAGGTCGTCGGCCTGCGCGTGGTGGCCGCGGCGGCGCAGGACGTCCGCGAGTTCGACGTCGACCTGGTGGGTGAACAGCTCCGCCTGCCGGGAGACCAGCATGGCGCGGGCGGTGCGCAGTTCGTCCTCCGCCCGGGCGAGGTCCCCGGCCTGGGCGTGCACGTAGCCGCGCATCCAGTGGCACTTGGCGAGGTCCGAGGTGAGGCGCAGGCGCTGGTAGAGCGCCTGCGCCTTGGCCAGTGAGGCGTCCGCCTCGGCCGCCCGGCCGTCGGCGATCAACGTCCGGGCGACGCTCCGGTGCAGCCCGGCGACCAGCGCGGGGTCGGTGGCGCCGGGTGCCAGGGCGAGCGCGAGTTCGGCGGCCTGGGCGGCCCGGGCGTGGGCGCCCATGTCCATGTAGGGGCCGATGGCGGCCGAGTACAGCAGGAGCAGCGCGTCGGGATCGTGCAGTCCGCCGGCGTTGAGCCGGTCGATGGCGGTCTCCAACAGGTAGCAGGCGTAGCGCAGTTCGCCCGCCAGCAGGTGGGCCACGGCCCGGCCCCGGATCGCGGCGGCGCGGCGCGGCAGGGGCTCGTCGGCCAGCAGGCGCTCCGCCTCCTCGAAGTGCCCCCTGGCCTCGTCGAGGCGGCCGGCCTCGAGCGCGCAGTCCCCGAGGCCGAGCAGGGCGGCGGGCCGGACGGAGTCGACGCCGTAGTGGTCGGCGCGCTCCCGGACGGCGGTGAAGCGGCGGGCCGCCCCGGCGGTGTCGCCGTCGGCGAGCGCGCCCTGGGCCTCGGTCAGCGCGAGCCCCAACTCGGTGGCCAGGTGGGCCGGTCGGCCGGTGGCGAGTTCGTCGAAGGTGACGCCGAGGCGTTCGGCGAGGTGGCGCAGCGCGGCCTCGGAGGGGTGCACCCGGCCCGCCTCGACGGTGGAGACGTAGGCCGCGGTGTAGGCCGGTTCGGCGACCATGCGCTGGGTCAAGTGCCGTTCCCTGCGCAGCCGTCGGACGCGCTGACCGATACCGGCCGGATCCTGCTCCGAGGTCATGGCCACCCCTTCCGTCGGGTTTCTGCCGTTCTTGTCCGACCCATTGTCGTGGACGCGACAGTGTTCTACATTAACTCCTCGCTTGAGTCTGATTATCCAGAGACTTAATCCCCATCGCCATGCCTCGTTCCGCCAGTGCCCCGGCCGGTTCACCCTTGTCCTGGCCGGTTCACCACCGCCCTGTCGGTTCAGCCCTGCCCTGTCGTTTCACCACCGCCCTGTCGTTCAGCCCCGCCCCTGTCGGTTCACCCCTGCCCCGGAGGTCCCCTCGTGCGTCACGGCAGATTCGCCACCACCGCCCTGGCCGGCGTCACGGCCCTGGCAGCCCTCTGCTCCTGGCCCGTCCCCGCCGCTGCGGCAGCCGCCGCCGAACCGCCCCGCCCGGCCCCGTCCGCCACCGCCGCTGCCGCCCCCGGTGGTGCGCAGCCGGGCGCCGGGCACCAGGTCGAGGTGTTCGCCGAGGACGGCAGCATCAGCCGCGCCCGGGTGCCCGCGGACTCCCCGTTCGCCTCACCCCGACCCTTGGCCGGGCCCGCGGCCGGCGACGGCACCGTCACCCCCGTCGTCCACAACGGCGGCACCGACAGCAAGCTCGACGTGGTGGTGATCGGCGACGGCTACACGGCCGCCGAGCAGGAGAAGTTCCTCACCGACGCGGCCACGAAGTGGCAGGAGATCACCGCCGTCGAGCCCTACACGACCTACCGCTCGCTCTTCAACGTCTGGGCCGTCCAGGCGGTCTCCGCCCAGTCCGGCGTCACCGGCGACCCGGACCGCGCCACCGTGCGGCAGACCGCCCTCGGCTCCTACTTCTGGTGCGAGGACGTCGAGCGGCTGCTCTGCGTCGACACCAACGCCGTCGACCGCTACGCCGCCAAGGCCCCGCAGGCGGACCTCGTCCTCGTGGTCGCCAACAGCGCCAAGTACGGCGGCGCCGGCTACAACGACGTCGTCTCCCCGCTCGGGTACTCCGGCATCGCCACGGTGTCCGGCGGCAACGACCGCTCCGGGCAGGTGGCCGTGCACGAGACCGGCCACTCCCTCGGCCTCCTCGCCGACGAGTACTACTACGACGGCCAGGGCACCTACCAGGGCGACGAGCCCACCGAGGCGAACATCACCGCGCTGACCGCCGACCAACTGCGCCGCACCCGCAGCAAGTGGTACCGCTGGCTCGGCCGGACCTCCCCCGACGGCGGGACGGTCGGGGCGTACGAGGGCGGCGGCTACTACCCGACCGGCCTCTACCGGCCGACCGACAACTCGATCATGCGATCGCTCGGCCGCGAGTTCAACCTCCCCGGTCGCGAGGCCATGATCGCCGGCTTCTACCGCTACGCCGCCACCCTCACCAGCGCGACCCCCACCACCACCCTCCTCACCCCCGCCGACCGGCTCACCATCGAGCTGCCCGCCCCCGGCACCCGGCTGCGCTGGTACCTCGACGGCTTCGAGGTGACGGCCTGGCGCGACCGCACGGCCGTCGCCGTCTCCGACCTCCACCTCTTCGGCCCGAAGAGCCTGCGCCACCGGCTCACGGCCGTCGCCACCGACCCCACACCCGCCGTGATCGACCCCGAGCTGCGCGCCTCCCTGACGGACACGCTCTCATGGAGCGTGCGGCGCTGACGACGCCGTCGGTGGAGTGGGAAGTCGGCCCGGCCGACTTCCC
>NZ_JBSFNM010000096.1:0-22722 GCF_053587085.1 Kitasatospora sp. NPDC003701 | reverse complement strand
GCGGATGGGTGGGTAGGCGGGAACGGTCTACTTGGGCGGCTTCTTGCCGGTGACACCCAGGTACACCAAGGGAGCGAGGTTGGGCTTCAGGTCCTCCCCCGACGCCCCGGGGATCGGCTTCGGGCCCGGGGGCGAGCGGCGAGAGGACGGGCCCGCCGGTGTGAACCGGCGGGCCCGTCCTGCGGTCTGAGCGGGGGTCAGTGACCGCCCGCGTCGACCACCTCGATGTCCTCGATGTTCTGCTCGATCGCGTCGGCCGGCAGCGCGACCCGGATCGCCCAGAAGTAGACGGCGAGGGCGAAGACGGCGACGATGCCCATGTCCCACCACATCGGGATGTTGCCCCGGCCCTCGCCGAAGCCGCCCTGCCAGGAGATCAGGCCGAGGCCCACCAGGTAGACCGGCAGCCACTGGGCAGCTCGCCAGTCCAGGCGCGGGGCGTTCGGCAGGCCCTTGCGGATCGCGTACGCGGCGTAGCTGCCGAGCAGGACGTAGCCGAGGACGATCGCGATGCCCAGACGGGACAGGGTGTGCCAGCCGGCCCAGTAGATGATCAGGCTGGCGACCACGAAGGCCAGCGGGGAGATCACGCCGCCGAGCGGGAGCCGGTAGGAGCGCTCACGGGCGGGCAGGCGCCGGCGCAGTGCGCCGAAGGCCAGCGGTGCGCCGGCGTACATCAGCACGCTGGCGGAGGTGATGAAGCCGACCAGCTCCTGCCAGCTCGGGAAGGGCAGGAAGCAGACCACGCCGGTGACGAAGGAGAGGATCAGGCCGAACCACGGCACGCCCCGGCTGTCCAGCTGCTCGAACTTCTGCGGCGCGTAGCCGTTCTTGCTCAGGCCGTAGGAGATGCGGGAGGTGGAGGTGGTGTAGATCAGGCCGGTGCCGCCGGGGGAGACGATGGCGTCGAAGTAGAGCACCCAGGCCAGCCAGCCGAGGCCGACCAGGGTGGCGAGGCCGGCGAACGGGCCCTCGATGCCGGGGAAGTCGAGCTTGTCCCAGCCGTTGGCGAAGGAGCTGATCGGCAGCGCACCGATGAAGACGACCTGGAGCAGGACGTAGATCAGGGTGCCGATGGCGACCGAGCCGAGCACCGCGCGGGGGATGTCGCGCTTGGGGTTGCGGCTCTCACCGGAGATCTGGATGGCCTGCTCGAAGCCGAGCAGCGCGAAGATGATGCCGCTGGAGCTGATCGCCGCGAGCACGCCCTTGATGCCGAACGGGGCGAAGCCGTGCGAGGTGAAGTTCGAGCCGTGGAAGTTGGTCAGCGCGAGCACGAAGATCGTGAGCAGCGGGACGAAGATCTTCAGCCAGGTGGCGATCGAGTTGGTGTGGGCCAGCACCCGCACACCGAGGAAGTTGACCGCGACGAAGACGCCCATCAGCAGCACGGCGACGATGAAGCCGCTGGTGGTGAGGGTGCCGTTGTCGTTCAGGAAGCTCTTGGCGAACTCCCAGTGACCGGCGTAGCCGATCATGGCTTCGACCTCGATCGGCGCCACGGTCGCGGCCTGCAGCCAGGAGAACCAGCCGAAGGACATGCCCGCCAGACCGCCGAAGGCGTAGTGCGGGTAGCGGGCGGTACCACCGGCGACCGGGAAGAGCCCGCCGAGTTCGGCGTGCACCAGGGCGAGCAGCACGATGGCGACGGCGCCGATGCCCCAGGAGATGAGCGCGGCCGGACCGGCGACCATGACCGCGTTCTTGGCGCCGAACAGCCAGCCGGAGCCGATGATCGAACCGACCGAGGCCCACAGCAGGCCGATCAGGCCGACCTCGCGGCGGAGCGACCGGTGGGTGGGTGTCCCGGAGTCGGGAGAAGTGCCGGTGCTCGGCGGGGACAGCTGGTTGAGGGATGCCATGCGAAATCTCTCTGGTGTGTGGGGGCCCCGGCGGACGGAGCGCGGAGAGTTGCCACACAGTAGGCGTATTCATAGGCCTATGCACAGATTTCATTACTGAATGTTTACCTACTTCGCGGGATATTCCCGCTGGTAGGGGGCCCTCTGTTCATGTGCGTGTTACGTGACTCGCCAGTAGGTCCAGCATTTGAGCGCGAATTGAGCTTGCGCACAAGATCCGGCAATGTTGACGGCAAATAGGGTTATAGAAATAGTGCGGACCGTATAGGGATACCGGGTGGAACCGGTGAGGTCGCCTGCCGGCCGGGTGGTTCGTCCGCTACGGTATGCGCCACTACCGCGGCACAACGTCGTGTCCGCGCGCTCTGAACCCCCCTCATGAGGTGCGCGCAGATGAAACTCACCCCCCACGAGCAGGAACGCCTGCTCATCCACGTGGCCGCCGACGTGGCCCGCTCCCGCCGGGCGCGGGGCCTGCGGCTCAACCACCCCGAGACGGTCGCCCTGATCACCTCGCACGTCCTGGAGGGCGCCCGGGACGGCCGGACCGTCGCCGAACTGATGGACTCCGGCCGCAAGGTGCTCACCCGGGACGACGTCATGGACGGCATCGCCGAGATGATCCCGGACGTCCAGGTCGAGGCGACCTTCCCGGACGGGACCAAGCTGGTCACCGTGCACGGGCCGATCCAGTGAGCGCCGAGCGCGTGATCCCGGGTCAGATCCTCTACGGGGAGGGCGCGATCGGCCTCAACACCGGTCTGGCCGTCACCCGGCTGACCGTCGTCAACGGCGCCGACCGGCCCGTCCAGGTCGGTTCGCACTACCACTTCGGGGAGGCCAACCCCGGGCTGGAGTTCGACCGGCCGGCCGCCCGCGGCCTGCGGCTGAACATCCCCGCCGGCACCGCCGTCCGCTTCGAACCGGGCATCCCGGTGGAGGTCGAACTCGTGCCGCTCACCGGCCGGCGCGAAGTCCTGGGCCTGCGCGGCGAGACGGGAGGGGCGCTCGATGACTGACCGGCCCGCTCCCGCCCTGTGGCTGACCCGCGAACGCTACGCCGACCTGTACGGGCCGACCACCGGCGACCGCATCCGGCTCGGCGACACCAATCTGCTGATCGAGGTCGAGGAGGACCGCAGCCGCGGCGGTGACGAGGCGGTCTTCGGCGGCGGCAAGGTGATCCGCGAGTCGATGGGCCAGGCCCGGACCAGCCGGGCCGAGGGCGCCGCGGACACCGTCATCACCGGCGCCGTGGTGCTCGACCACTGGGGCGTGGTCAAGGCCGACATCGGAATCCGGGACGGCCGGATCACCGCGCTCGGCAAGGCCGGCAACCCCGAGACCATGGACGGCGTCCACCCCGGCCTGGTGATCGGCCCGGAGACCGAGGTGATCTCCGGCAACGGCCGGATCGTCACCGCCGGCGCCGTCGACGCCCATGTCCACTTCATCTGCCCGCAGTTGGTGGACGAGGCGCTGGCCTCCGGCGTCACCACCCTGGTCGGCGGCGGCACCGGGCCGGCCGAGGGCACCAAGGCGACCACGATCACCCCGGGCGCCTGGCACCTCGGCCGGGTCTTCGCGGCGCTGGACGGCCTGCCGGTCAACATCGGCCTGCTCGGCAAGGGCAACACCGTCAACCGGGCCTCGATGCACGACCAGCTGCGGGCCGGCGCGCTCGGGTTCAAGATCCACGAGGACTGGGGTGCCACGCCTGCCGCGATCGACGCCTGCCTCCGGGTCTGCGACGAGACCGGCGCCCAACTCGCCATCCACACCGACACGTTGAACGAGGCCGGGTTCGTCGGCGACACCCTCGCGGCGATCGCCGGGCGCGGCGTCCACGCCTACCACACCGAGGGCGCGGGCGGCGGCCACGCGCCGGACATCATCACCGTGGTCGGCGCCGCGAACGTGCTGCCCAGCTCCACCAATCCGACCAGGCCGCACACCGTCAACACCGTCGACGAGCACCTCGACATGCTGATGGTCTGTCACCACCTCAGCCCGCACGTACCGGAGGACCTCGCCTTCGCCGAGTCCCGGATCCGGCCGTCCACCATCGCCGCCGAGGACATCCTGCACGACCTCGGCGCCATCTCCATCATCAGCTCCGACTCCCAGGCCATGGGCCGGATCGGGGAGGTGGTCCTGCGCACCTGGCAGACCGCCCACGTGATGAAGGCCCGGCGCGGCGCACTCGCCGGGGACGGCCGGGCCGACAACCACCGGGCCAGGCGCTACGTCGCCAAGTACACCATCAACCCGGCCGTCGCCCAGGGCCTGGACGGCGAGATCGGCTCGGTCGAACCGGGCAAGCTGGCCGACCTGGTGCTCTGGTCGCCCGCCTTCTTCGGCGCCAAGCCGGACATCGTGGTCAAGGGCGGCCAGATCGCCTGGGCCCAGATGGGCGACGCCAACGCGTCCATCCCGACGCCCCAACCGGTGCTGCCCCGGCCGATGTTCGGCGCCATCGGGCGCTCGGCGGCGGCCAACTCGCTCAACTTCACCGCGGCGGCGGCGATCGAGGACGGCCTGCCCGGGCGGCTGGCCGAACAGCTCGGCGTGGCGAAGGAGTTCACCGCGATCCGGAACACCCGCGGGGTCACCAAGGAGCACATGGTCAACAACAGCGCCCGCCCGGATGTCCGGGTCGAGCCCGACACCTTCACCGTCACCATCGACGGCGAACTCGTCACCCCCGAACCGGCCACCGAACTGCCGCTCGCCCAGCGGTACTTCCTCTTCTGATGGGCCTCGCCGCACTGCTGCTGCTCGCCGACGGCCGGTTCCCCGCCGGCGGGCACGCCCACTCCGGCGGGGCCGAGGCGGCGGTCCGGGCCGGGCGGGTGCGGGACACCGCGAGCATGACGGCCTTCCTCACCGGGCGGCTGCACACCACCGGGCTGGTCTCCGCCGCCCTGGCCGCGGCGGCCGCCGCCGGGCAGGACACCGCCCGGCTCGACGCGGCCGCCGAGGCCCGCACCCCCTCACCCGCCCTGCGCGCCACCAGCCGCCGGCTCGGCCGGCAACTGCTCCGGGCCGCCCGCGCGGCCTGGCCGCACCCCGGACTGGACCGGCTGGCGGCCGAGTTCCCGCGCGGCGCGCACCAGAGCGTCGTCCTCGGCACCGCCGCCCTGGCCGCCGGTCTCACCCCCGCCCAGGCCGCGACCGCCGCCGCCCACGAGAGCGTCAACGGCCCGGCCACCGCCTGTGTGCGGCTCCTGGGCCTCGATCCGTACGAGGTCGCGGCCGCGCTGGCCCGCCTCGCCCCTCAACTCGACACCGTGGCCGAGGCCGCCGTCGCCGCCGCCCTGAGCGGGGACCCGGACGCGCTGCCCGCCGCCTCCGCGCCGCTGCTCGACGTCTACGCCGAGCAGCACCACTCCTGGAAGGTCCGCCTCTTTGCATCGTGACCACGCCGACCCCGTCGACGCTCCCGTCCGCCACACCTACGCCTCCACCTCCGCCGCCACCACGTCCACCACAGCCGGCGCCGCCGCCGGGGGTGCCCGCCGGCGCGCCCTGCGGATCGGCCTCGGCGGGCCGGTCGGCTCCGGCAAGACCGCCACCGTCGCCGCGCTCTGCCGGCTGCTCCGCGCGGAGCTGTCGCTGGCCGTCGTCACCAACGACATCTACACCACCGAGGACGCGGAGTTCCTGCTCCGCAACGCCGTCCTGCCGCCCGAGCGGATCACCGCCGTGGAGACCGGCTGCTGCCCGCACACCGCGATCCGCGACGACATCTCCGCCAATCTGGAGGCCGTCGAGGAACTGGAGGAAGCGGTCGGGCCGCTCGACCTCGTCCTGGTCGAGTCCGGCGGCGACAACCTCACCGCCACCTTCAGCCGGGGCCTGGTCGACCACCAGATCTTCGTCATCGACGTCTCCGGCGGTGACAAGATCCCGCGCAAGGGCGGCCCCGGGATCTCCACCTCGGACCTGCTGGTGATCAACAAGACCGACCTCGCCCCGCTGGTCGGCGCCGACCTCGACGTGATGGCCCGCGACGCCGCCGCCCAGCGCGGCGCGCTGCCGACGGTGTTCTGCGCGCTCACCTCGCCCGACGGCGTGGCGCCCGTCGCCGCCTGGGTGCGCGAGCGGCTGGCCGACTGGCGCACCCGGCCGTGACGGCCCGCACGGGAACGGCGCCGGCCGGGGCGGTGCGGCTCGACGTCCAGCCCCGGCCGGCCCCGGCCCCGTCCCCGCCGGCCCCGGCCGCCCCGGCCCCACCGGCCCGGGCCGCGCTGGTGGCCCGGGCCCGGGTCCGCGCCGAGCCCGACGGGCGGGGCACCACCGCGCTGCCCGTCCTGTCCGGTGCCGGACCGCTCGCCCCGCGCCGCACCCGGGACGCGGACGGCGGAGCCCATGTGGTGATCGTCGGCTCGATGGCCGCGCCGCTCGGCGGCGACCGGCTGGCACTCGCGGTCGAGGTGGCCGACGGCGCGGCCCTCACCGTGACCAGCGCGGCCGCCACCATCAGCCTGCCCGGCCCGGGGCCCGCCCGGTACGAGGTCGAACTGACGGTGGGCGAGGGCGCCCGGCTCGACTGGCGTCCCGAACCCGTGGTCGCCGCCGCCGGCAGCCACCTCGTGCTGCACACCCGGATCACCCTCGCCGCGGACGCCCGGCTGCGCTACCGCGAGGAGCAGGTCCTCGGCCGCCTCCACGACTGGGCGCGCGCGGCCGGCCCCGGCCGGCTCACCTCCCGCCTCACCGTCCGCCGGGCCGGCCGGCTGCTGCTCGACCAGCAGACCGACCTGGGCCCCGGCGCCCCCGGCTGGGACGGCCCCGCCGTCCTCGGCGGCCACCGCGCCACCGGTCAGCTGCTCACCGTCGGCCATCCGGCGCCCGCACCGCCCGTGGACGGGGACGCCGCCCTGCTCGTCCTGCCCGACTCCGACGCCCACCTGCTCACCGCCGCCGCCCCCGACGCGCTCGCCCTCCGGCGGGCGCTCGGCGGACACTGAGCCGGGGCCGCCCCGCCGAGGGCGGCCCCGGCCGGCCGGCCGTTCCCCGCCGGCCGACCCGGCCGACCCCGGCCGACCCGTGCACCTCGCCCGGCCGGGCGCGCGACGCCGCGCGCTGATCCGCCCGGCGCGCCGGTACAAGGCCCAGCCTGGGGCGATGACCGATCGCCGGCCCGTCCGCTACCGCCCGCTCTCGCCCCTGCGCGAGCACCTGCGGGAGTCGTTCTGGTTCGCCCCGCTGGTCACCTGCATCGCCGCCGTGCTGCTCTCCGGTGCGACGGCCTGGCTGGACGAGGCCGTGGTCACCGCCACCGTCGCCGAGACCGGCTCCGCGGACGAGCTGATGCGGTTCACCGGCGCGGCCAAGAGCGTGGTCTCGACGGTGAGTTCGGCGATGCTCACGTTCATCGGCGTGGTCTTCTCGATCTCGCTGGTCGCCCTGCAGATGGCCGCCAGCCAGTTCTCCCCGCGCGTGCTCCGGCTGTACGTGCGCAGCCGGCTCACCAAGGCCACCTTCTCGGTCTGCCTGGCGACCTTCCTGTTCGCCCTGCTCGTCCAGCTCAGCTACGACGACTCCACCGACCCGGCCGAGGTCACCTCGGTGCCGATCTTCTCCGGGCTGGGCTCCTTGCTGCTGGTGCTGCTCAGTCTGGCCCTGTTCGTGCTCTACGTGCAGTCCACCATGCGGCTGCTGCGGGTGCCGCACGTCATCGACCGGGTCGCGAACGAGTCGGTGGCCGTGATCCTCCAGTACCGGCTGATGCCGCCCGACGCGCAGCCGCCGGGCGTTCCCGAGGGGGCGCCCACCCTGCTGCACGAGGGGCGCTCCGGAGTGCTGCGCGACATCAACATCGGCCGGCTGGTGCGGATCGCCCGCAAGCACGACGTGGTGCTCCATCTCGTGCCCAGGATCGGCGACTTCATCACGCCCGGTACGCCGATCGTCCGGGTGGCCGGGGCCGTCGGCCGCCCGCCGCGCCCGCGGGGGATCGCCCTGGCGCTCAATGTGGGCGTCGACCGCACCATGCACCAGGACCTCAGCTTCGGCTTCCGGCAGCTGGTCGACATCGCGATCCGCGCGCTCTCGCCCGCCGTCAACGACCCGACCACCGCCGTGCAGGCGATCGACCGGATCCACCAGCTGCTCGGGATGCTGGTCCACGAGAGCTTCGGGGACCTCTGCTTCCGCGACCGGGCCGGCGCCGTCCGGCTGGTCGAGCCGGTGCCGGACTGGCAGTCCGTGGTGGACCTCGCGTTCACCGAGATCCGGCTCTGCGGCTCCGGTCACCCGCAGGTGACCCGCCGGCTGGCCGCCGCCCTGGACGATCTGCTGCGGATCAGCCCCGAGCAGCGCCGCCCACAACTCCTGGAGCAGCGGCGCCTGTTGGACCGGGCAGTGGTCGAGCAGCTGCCCGACCCCGAGGTCCGCGCGTTCGCCCTGGTGCCGGACCGCCAGGGCATCGGCTGAGCGGCCCGAGCGGCCCCGAGTTTTCAGAGCCGCCCGGACCGGCCCGCGCCGGTCAGCCGGCCGCCACCAGGTCGGAGGGGTCGGTGTTGGCGCCGCAGAGCAGTACGGCGATCCGCCCGCTGTCCGCACCGGCCGCGACGTCCGTGCCGTCCAGGCCCGCCACCGCGGCGAGCGCGGTGGCGGCCGCGTGCTCGACGGCGATCCTGCGCTCGTCCCACAGCTCCTGCCGGGCCCGGACGATGGCGGCGTCCGGCACCAACACCGTACGGACGCCGTCCTGTTGGGCGGCGTGCACGGCAAGTGCGGTGGCCCGGCGGGCCCCCAGCGAATCCGCGGCCACCGACTCCACCGGGACGTCCACCGGCCGGCCGGCTGCCAGCGCCGCGTCCAGCGCCCGGCTCCCGGCCGGCTCCACCGCCACCACCCGGACGCCGTGCGCGCGTGCCGCGGCGGCCACCCCGGCGAACAGTCCGCCGCCGCCGACCGACACCACCACCGTGTCCAGGCCCGGCAGTTGGGCCCGGATCTCGTCCAGCACCGTCCCGGCCCCGGCCGCGATCAGCGGGTGGTCGTACGCGTGCGAGGCGAGCGCGCCGCTGCCGGCCGCGAACTCCTCGCAGGCGGCCAGCGCTTCGGCGTACTCGCGACCCGCCAGCCGCACCTCGGCCCCGTAGGAGCGCAGCCGGGCGACCTTGACCGCGGGCGCGGTCTCGGGCAGGAACACGGTGGCCCGCACGCCGAGTTCGCGGGCTGCCCAGGCACAGGCCAGGCCGGCGTTCCCGCCCGAGGCGATGGTCACGCCGGCGGCCGGCAGGGTGCCCGCCTCGGTGTGCGCGAGCAGGAAGTTCTGTGCCCCGCGCGCCTTGAAGCTGCCGGTGTGCTGGAGGTACTCCAGCGCCAGCCAGACCCGCCCGCCGTCGTCGCCGGGGGCCACCACCACCGGTCGGACCCGCCCGGCGATCCGCCGCCCGGCCGCCTCGACCTCGCCGTACGTCAGGTGCTCCACGCTGCTGCTCTTCTCGGTCCGGGGGCGGAAGCCGACTTCCACCGCGTCACCGCCGACGGTACGTCGCGGCGGCCCGCAAGCAGAAGATCACGACCGGTCGGCCCCTGCCGCGCGGGGGTCGCTCCCGGCCGACCGCGTAGGCTGACGCCCATGCGTTCCGTGATCCTGCCGCCGCCCGTCCGCTAGCGGGCGGCCCACTCCACGATTCCCTGCCCGGTGGTGCTGCCGCCCCCGGGCCGGTGGATGCCGCCCGCGCCCACCGCGGACCTCACCCGGCTCACCATCGTGGAGAACCAACGCATGACCATGCATGCCGCCGTGCCGCTCCGGCACGGTCTGCTGTCCATCTCGGCCGCCGCCGTCGCCTGGGGCGTGGGCGGGGCCGTCGCCGCGCTGCTGCTGCGCACCACCGGGCTCGGCCCGGTGGCCGTCTGCTTCTGGCGGTTCGCCGTCGCGGCCGGCTGCCTGGCCCTCGTCCCCACCGGCCGGCGGCGCGCCGGTACCCGCGGCGCGGCCGTGCTCACCGGCCTCGGGCTGGCGGTCAGCCAGTGCGCCTACTTGGGCTCGGTGCAGTACGCCGGTCTCGGCCTCGGCACCTTGATCACCATCGGTGCGGGGCCGGTGCTGACCAGCCTGGGCGCCCGACTGCTGCTCGGCGAGCGGCTCACCGCGCGGGCGTCGGCCGCGATCGTGCTCGCCCTGGGGGCTCTCGCCCTGCTGGTCGCCGCCCCGGCGGCCGGCCCGCGCCCGGTGCTGGGCGTCGCGCTCGCGGTGCTGGCGGGCGCCGGGCAGAGCGGCCTCACCCTCTGGGCGCGCGGCGGCGGTTCGGCCCGGGCGAGCGGCGGTGCCTTCACCACGGGCATGCTCTGCCTGCTGCCCCTGGCCGCGGTCGAGGGGGTGCTGCCGACCGCGGGCGGCCCGGCGCTGACGGTGGGTGCGCTGCTCTTCCTGGGGACCGTCCCCACCCTGCTCGCCTACCGCTGGTACTTCACCGGCCTGACGGCCGTGCCCGGTGCCACCGCCGCCGTGCTGGTGCTGCTGGAGCCGGCGACCGCCGCGCTGATCGCCGTCGTCTGCTTCGGCGAGCCGGTGACCCCGGCCCTGCTGGCCGGCTCCGCCCTGCTGCTGGCGGCCATCGCGCTGCTCACCCGCGAGAGCGGCTGAACGGGTCCGCCCGCCCGGCCCTCCCCGGCACGAGCGCGAGGGGGAGGGCACGGACGGGCCGCTCCTACGGCACCGGTCGCAGCGTCGGCGGTCCCGGCGTCAGGGCGCGCAGGACGAGATCGACCTGGACCCGCACGGCGCCGGCGCGGATCAGCGCGGTGGAGACCGCCCGCAACTCCTCCGGGCCGGTGCAGGCGAGGCGCAGTTCGAGGTCGGCGCCGCCGGCCAGCGCGAACCCGCTGCGGATCGCCGGGAACTCGGCGGCCAGCCGGTCGAAGTCGAGCGGTACCGGGCCGAAGCCGACCCGGACGAGGGCGTGCAACGGCCGCCCGCCGTCGGTGCGCAGGCTCTCCTCGGGCCGGGTGGCCGGGTCGGGCCGGCGTACCGGTTCGGGGGGCCGGGCGCCGGGGACGAGCCGCAGCGCCGTCACCGGTGCTGGAGCTGGGGCCGGGCGGCCGGTGCGGCGGGCTCGGCGGGTGCCGGGCCCCGGGCGGGCCTGGCGGGCGGCGCCACCAGGCGGGGGTCCAGCACCAGGGCGTCGACGCCCAGCGGCGCGGTGAGCGCGCGAAGTGCCGGCTCGGCGAGTTCGGTGGAGGCCTGGTCCGGCCCGAGGAGCGCGGTCAGCGCCTCGGTGGTGGCGAAGCCCACCGCGCAGCGGCGGCCGTCGCGCAGGCGGAAGAGTCGGAGGGCGGTGGTGGATCCGGTGACGGTGACCGGGACGTGCCAGACGACGCGGGCCATGCGGTGCTCCCGAGGAGTGGTGGGGCCTGCCGGAACTGCTGACTCCGACGCTAGGGCGGCTTCGCCCCGCCGGTCGCCGTCCTGACGCGGCGTTGACCGAATGCGGTGCTGTGTTGACGGAGTCCTAACGGTCCCGTGGCTTCTCCTCTGCCGGTCCTACCCTTCCCTTCCGCTAGACCTTCCTTTCCTTCCTTACCCTTCCCTTTCTCATGGTAGTTTGCGTAATGATAGGGAAGCATGAAGGGAGTGACGCCTGGTGGCGCAGTACTACTCGGTGGAGCAGGTGGCCGAGCTGCTGGGTCTGCACGTGCGCACCGTGCGCGGCTACGTCCGGGACGGCCGCCTCAGGGCGACCAGGATCGGCAAGCAGTACCGGATCGCCGCCGGGGACCTCGCGGAGTTCACCGGCGCCCCGGAGCCCGTGCCGGCCGCGGCGCAGCGCCATGCCGAGGCCTCCACCATCGTGCAGATCGACGCGATCGGGACGGCGGAGGCCGCCCGGCTGGCCAACACCCTGATGGCGGCGGTCGCCGGCCCCCGGGAGGGCAGCCCGCTGCGCATCCAGACCCTGCACGACGAGCAGCGCTCGACGCTCAAGGTGATCATCCTCGGCGAGCTGGCCGACACGGCCGAGCTGCTCGTCATCGTCAACGCACTGATCAGGGAGAACACAGATGTCTGAGTCCGCCGTCACCGTCCTGCGCCTCGCCGCCGACGGCCCGCCGGTGCGCGACGAGCGGGACGCCACCGACGTGCTCGGCGACGCGTTCGGGACCGGCGCCTCCTGGGTGGTGGTGCCCGTGGAGCGCCTGGAGGACGACTTCTTCCGGCTGAGCACCCGGGTCGCCGGCGGGATCGTGCAGAAGTTCGCCACCTACCGGGTCGGCCTGGCCGTCGTCGGCGACATCTCCCGCCACACGGCCGACAGCGGCGCCCTGCGGGACTTCGTCCGGGAGAGCAACCAGGGCGGCCAGCTCTGGTTCCTGGCCGACGAGGCCGCGTTCGACGCCCGGCTCGGCATCCGGCCGTGACACCGGCCCGCGGCCGCGGCACCCGGTCACAGCGGCGGTGCACCGCCGCGGCCGCTGCCGGCCCGCCCGCCCGCCACGCCGCTCCGCTTGCCCGGCGCCCGCCCCGGGACGACGGTGGAGCTGACCGCCGCGGGCCCGCCCGGGCTCCGGCGCGCACTCCGGGGCGGGGGGAGGTGGAGCGAACGGGCGAACACGAGATATCTTGACATCAAGACGTTGGAGACGTGAAGCGGAGTACCGATGACTGACTCGACCATCATCTATACGCACACCGACGAGGCGCCGGCCCTGGCAACGTACTCGTTCCTGCCTGTGGTGCAGGCTTACGCCTCGACGGCGGGTGTGCGGGTGGAGACTCGCGACATCTCCCTCGCCGGGCGGATCATCGCGAGCTTCCCGGAGCGTCTGGAGGAGGGCCAGCGGATCGAGGACGCCCTCGCCGAGCTCGGCGAGCTCGCCAAGACCCCGAGCGCGAACATCATCAAGCTGCCGAACATCTCGGCCTCCATCCCGCAGCTGAAGGCGGCCGTCGCCGAGCTGCAGGCGCAGGGCTACGCGCTGCCGGACTACCCGGACGACCCGCAGACGGACGAGGACAAGGACGTCCGGGCCCGTTACGACAAGGTCAAGGGCAGCGCGGTCAACCCCGTCCTGCGCGAGGGCAACTCGGACCGCCGCGCCCCCGCGTCGGTCAAGAACTACGCCAAGACGCACCCGCACCGCATGGGCGCCTGGACGGCCGACTCCAAGACCAACGTCGCCACCATGGGCCAGAACGACTTCCGTTCCACCGAGAAGTCCGCGGTGATCCCCTCCGCCGGCTCGCTGCGCATCGAGCTGGTCGCCGAGGACGGCACCACCACCGTGCTGCGTCCGTCCGTCCCGGTGCTGGCCGGCGAGGTCGTCGACGCCTCGGTGCTGCGCGTCGCCGCGCTGCGCGAGTTCCTGGCGGCCCAGGTCGCCCGCGCCAAGGCCGAGGGCGTGCTGTTCTCGGTGCACCTCAAGGCCACCATGATGAAGGTCTCCGACCCGATCATCTTCGGCCACGTGGTCCGCGCCTTCTTCCCGAAGACCTTCGCCGCGTACGGCGACGCGCTGGTCGCCGCCGGTCTGAACCCGAACAACGGCCTCGGCGGCATCCTGGGCGGTCTCGACAAGCTGGCCAACGGCGCCGAGATCAAGGCCTCCTTCGAGGCCGAGCTGGCCGAGGGCCCGGCCCTGGCCATGGTCGACTCCGACAAGGGCATCACCAACCTGCACGTGCCGAGCGACGTCATCGTCGACGCCTCGATGCCGGCCATGATCCGCACCTCCGGCCACATGTGGGGCCCGGACGGCAACGAGGCCGACACCCTGGCCGTGCTGCCGGACAGCAGCTACTCCGGCGTGTACCAGGCCGTCATCGACGACTGCCGCGCCAACGGCGCCCTGGACCCGGCCACCATCGGCTCGGTGCCGAACGTCGGCCTGATGGCCCAGGCGGCCGAGGAGTACGGCAGCCACGACAAGACCTTCGAGATCGCCGCCGCCGGCACCGTCCGGCTCGTCGACGCCGAGGGCAACGTCGTCCTGGAGCAGGCCGTCCAGGCCGGCGACATCTTCCGCGCCTGCCAGACCAAGGACCTGCCGATCCAGGACTGGGTCAAGCTGGCCGTCACCCGCGCCCGCGCCACCGGCGACCCGGCCGTCTTCTGGCTGGACGAGGGCCGCGCCCACGACGCCGTGCTGATCGAGAAGATCAAGACCTACCTGCCGGAGCACGACACGGCCGGCCTGCAGATCGAGATCAAGACGCCGGTCGAGGCCACCACGTTCTCGCTGGAGCGCATCCGCCGCGGCGAGAACACCATCTCGGTCACCGGCAACGTGCTGCGCGACTACCTGACCGACCTCTTCCCGATCCTGGAGCTGGGCACCAGCGCCAAGATGCTGTCGGTCGTCCCGCTGATGAACGGCGGCGGCCTGTTCGAGACCGGCGCCGGCGGCTCCGCCCCGAAGCACGTCCAGCAGCTGGTCAAGGAGAACTACCTGCGCTGGGACAGCCTGGGCGAGTTCTTCGCGCTGGCCGCCAGCTTCGAGCACCTGGCGCAGACCGCCGACAACGCCCGCGCCCAGGTGCTGGCCGACACGCTGGACCGCGCCACCGGCACCTTCCTCAACGAGGACAAGTCGCCGAGCCGCCGCCTCGGCGGCATCGACAACCGCGGCAGCCACTTCTACCTGGCCCTGTACTGGGCCCAGGAGCTGGCCCAGCAGACCGCCGACGCCGAGCTGGCCCAGGCGTTCGCCGGTCTGGCCAAGGCGCTGGCCGACCAGGAGCAGGCCATCGTCGAGGAGCTCATCGCGGTGCAGGGCTCGTCGGTCGACATCGGCGGCTACTACCAGCCCGACCCGGCCAAGGCCGCGGCCGTGATGCGCCCGTCGAAGACCTTCAACGAGGCGCTGGCCAACCTCGGCTGACCACGGCCGGGAGTCGGCACCGCGCCGACACCGAGGTGTACCGGGAGGCCCCCGGGTCCGTTCGCGACCCGGGGGCCTCCCCGCGTCGGGCGGCGCCGGCTCCCGGGCGTCTCACCAGCGCCAGCCCGCCACCGCCCCGGCCGCCGCGAGCAGCAGGACGGCGGCGGTGTTCACCCGCGGGTACATCAGCGCCGTCGCGACCACCTCGCGCAGGGCGGCGCTGGGCCAGTAGTACCCGGCCGTCGGCGCACCGACGACCTGCCCGGGCACGCCCGCCCGGCGGGTGGTGACGGCGGAGCGGAGCACGTGGAAGCTGCTGGTCACCACGGTGCAGTGGTAGCCGGGCCGCTCGCGCTCCATCAGCTCCCGGCTGAAGGCCAGGTTCTCGGTGGTGTTGGTGGCCTTCTCCTCCAGCCGGATCCGCTCGCGCGGGCAGCCGGCGGCGACCAGGTGGGCCGCCATCGCCGAGGCCTCGGTGCAGCTCTCGTCCGGGCCCTTGCCGCCGGTCACCAGCAGCAGCGGCGCGTGCCCGGCCGCCTCCTCGGCCCGGTAGAGCGCCACCGCGCGGTCCAGCCGGGAGGCCAGCAGCGGTGGTACCTCGCAGCCGTCCAGCCCGGCGCCCAGCACCACCAGGTAGTCGGCGCCGGGGCGCGGCGAGAGCCGCCGGTACAGCAGGGTGTAGCCGAGGAAGCAGAGCAGCAGGAACGCGCCGTAGCCGCCGAGCAGCACGGCGGCGCCGGCCGCCGCCCGCAGCGCCCGGACGCTGAGGTAGGTGGCCGAGAGCAGCAGCGCCAGCAGGGCGAGCAGGGCCGCGCCGGCGAGCAGCGCGAGCAGGCTGGCCGGCCGGGTGCCCTCCCGCCGGACCATGGTGACCCCGTTGGCCACCAGCAGGGCCGCCGCCACCAGCCCGCTCAGCCAGACCGCGCCCGCCACCGCGGCGGTGACGGCGCTCGCGGCCGGCGCGGAGAAGTGGCCGACCGCGCTCACCGTGCCGAGCGCCGCGCAGACGGCGATCAGGCCGAGCAGCACCCCGTTGCCGAACCGTCGCGGTTCCTGGATCCGGGAGAGCAGCACCACGGCGAGCAGGGCGGCCATCAGAAGGGCTTGCATGCCCGGATCCTAGGCACAGACGAGCGGGCGCCGCCGCCTGCCGGGCTGGTCCCGGCGGGCGGCGGCGCAGGAGGCGGGGCCGGGGGCAGGCTCACCCCTCCTCGTGCGGGCGGGCGTGGCGGGGCAGCAGGAAGGCGACCAGGAAGGCCAACGCGAGCAGACCGGCGCAGAGCCCGAAGGTCCAGCCGGCCGCGTGCCGGAAGCCCTCCGGACCGGCCCAGCCGAAGAAGGCGGTGCCGAGCAGTGCGACGCCGATCGAGCCGCCGAGCTGCTGCTGCGCGTTGAGCACGCCGGAGGCCGAGCCGGTCTCCGCCTCCTCCACACCGGCCAGGGCGATGTCGAAGAACGGCGCCATGATCAGGCCGAGACCGAAGCCGGTGCCGGCCAGGGCGGGGATCAGCTCCCAGCTGGTCAGGCCGCCGGCCCAGTGCTCCACCGAGGCCCAGAGGCCGAGCGCGCCCGCGGCGGCGACGGCCGTACCGGCGTGCAGCACCCGGCGGCCGTACCGGGGCCCGAGGACGCCGCCCGAGAGGACGGCGCCGGCCACGATGCCGAGCGAGAGCGGGATCATGCTGAGGCCGGAGTGCAGCGACGTCCAGCCGAGGCCGAGCTGCAGGTAGAGGGTGAAGGTCAGCAGCAGGCCGGAGAGCGCGGCGAAGAAGACCAGCCCGGTGGCCAGCGCGGAGGTGAACGCCCGCTTGGCGAACAGCGAGGGCTCGATCAGCGGGGTGCCGCCGCGCCGCAGCGCCCGGCGCTGGTGGAGGACGAAGAGCCGGAGCACCGGCAGCGAGGCGGCCATGGCCGCGTACGTCCAGAGCGGCCAGCCCAGCTCGCGGCCCTGGACCAGCGGGTGCACCAGCAGCAGGACGGCGGTGCTGAGCAGCAGGACGCCCACCGGGTCGAGCCGGCCGGCGCCTTCGGTCCGGGTGGTCCGGTTGGCGGGCAGGATCCGGACGGCGGCGACCACGGCGAGCACGCCGAGCGGCAGGTTGATCAGGAAGACCATCCGCCAGCCGGTGCCGAACCAGTCGGCGTCGGTGAGGTAGCCGCCGAGGGTGGGGCCGAGGACGGAGGAGAGCCCGAGGACCGGTCCGAACAGGCCGAAGGCGGCGCCCATCTCCTCGGGCGGGAACATCGCCTTGATCAGACCGAGCCCCTGCGGGATCAGCAGCGCGGCGAACAGGCCCTGGACGGTCCGGGCGGCGATCAGGGTGCCCGAGCCGGTGGCGGCCGCGCAGAGCACCGAGGCGAGCGTGAAGCCGGCCGCGCCGAGGACGAACAGGCGCTTGCGGCCGAAGAGGTCGCCGAGCCGGGCGCCGGTGATCAGCAGCACGGCGAAGGCGAGCGTGTAGGAGGCGGAGATCCACTGGATCTGCGCGTCACTGCCGCCGAAGTCGCGCTGGATGGCGGGGGAGGCGACGCCGACGATCGTGGTGTCGAGGAGGTCCATCACCTCGGCGGCCAGGATCACCGCGAGCGCGGCCCAGCGCAGCCGGTACCCGGCGGGTGCGGGCTCGGCCGCCGGGGCGGTCGGGGGAGGGGCGGTCTGACTGGTCATGAGTGGGCGCTCCGGAATCCCGAGGGTGGGCGAACGATGTTCGCCTAGACGAACACTGTTTTCTGCAACGAACAGTGTTCTCCCATGGAACGGTGTTCGTGTCAAGTACCCTGGGACTCGTCGCCGACCACGAAGGAGCCCCGATGACCAGCGCCGCCCCGCGTCCGAGCTGGCCAGCGCACTGGCAGGAGAAGGAGAAGGCGTCGGCCAAACGCCAGCCGCTGAGCCGCGAACGGATCGTCGAGGCGGCGCTGCGGATCGTCGACGCCGAGGGGATGGACGCGCTGAGCATGCGCCGGGTCGGCCAGGAGCTCGGCACCGGAGCCGCGAGCCTCTACGCCCACATCGGCGGCAAGGAGGAGCTGATCGAGCAGGTCCTCGACCTCGCCTACTCCGAGATCGAGCTCGAACAGCCCGACGCGGCCGACTGGCAGGAGCAGATCAAGCGGCTGTTGCGCCGCTCCCGGGACGTCCTGCTCGGTCACCGGGACCTCGCCCGGGCCGCCGTGGTGGCCAATGTGCCGACCACCCCGCACGCCATGGACGTCGCCGAGGCCATGCTCGGCATCCTGCGCGCGGGCGGCCTCGACGAGCAGACCGCCGCGTACGGGGTGGACCTGCTCGGGCTCTACACCACGGCGACCACCTTCGAGGTCTCCACCCGCGGCGGCGGGAACTCCCAGGACTACACCGACCACGTGCGGGAGTACTTCGACACCATCCCGGCGGACCGCTACCCGATGATCACCTCGATGGCGGTCGCCCTCACCCGCAACGTCGGCGACGAGCGCTTCGAGTTCGGCCTGGACATCCTGGTCGCCGGCCTCGCCCGCCAGGACGGCCGGCAGGCCTGAGCCGCGGACGCCGGTGACTCCGGGGCCGCCGGCCGGGGCCGGGAACGACGGAACCCCCGCCCGGTGGGCGGGGGTTCCGTCTGCGGTCGGGGGCGGTCAGCCGGCGTCGGCCGCCGGGGCGGGCCGCTGACCGCGCTTGTCCAGCGAGGCGAGGTAGGCGTTGTACGCGGCCAGCTCGGCGTCGCCGCTGCGGTCCTCGGCGCGGTCCCGGCGGCGGGACACCCGCTGCTCGGAGCGCATCCACTGGTAGACCAGCGCGATCAGCACGATCGCGGTCGGGATCTCGCCGAACGCCCAGGTGATGCCGCCGGCCAGCTTCTGGTCGTCCAGCAGCCTCGTCCCGGGCGGCGCCGCCTCCTCGGTGAAGGTGGTCACCAGCGGGTGGCTGGCCATCATCACCGCGACGCCGAAGAAGGCGTGGAACGGCATCCCCATGAACAGCTCGATGATCCGCATCACGTGGCCCGGCCGGTGCGGGCCCGGGTCCACGCCCATGATCGGCCAGAAGAACGCCAGCCCGGCGGCGAGGAAGTGCACCATCATGAAGATGTGCCCGAGCCGGTACTGCATGAGGAAGTCGAACAGCGGGGTGAAGTAGACCCCGTAGAGGCTCGCGATGAACAGCGGGATGGTGAAGCCGGGGTGCGAGACCACCCGGACGAAGGTGCTGTGCAGCAGGGCCACCAGCAGCTCGCGCGGCCCGCGCGGCCGGCCCTTGCCGGCCGGGCGCAGCGCCCGCAGCGCCAGCGTGATGGGCGCCCCGAGCAGCAGCAGGATCGGCGACAGCATCGAGAGCACCATGTGCTGCATCATGTGCGCGCTGAACAGCACCATGCCGTAGTCGTTCAGACCGGTGCAGGTGACCAGGATCACCGAGCCGATGCCCAGCACCCAGCCGACCGACCGCCCGATCGGCCAGCGGTCACCGCGCCGGTACAGCCGGACGACGCCCGCGCCGTACAGCGCCAGGGCGGCCAGGCTGCCGATCAGGAACACCCAGTCGGGGGACCAGGTCATGACGTTGGAGAGGGAGAACGGGCCCAGCTCTGCCATTCCGCCGTGGTGGTGCATCCCTGACATTCCGTCGGCCATCGGCGGGTCCTGCTTTCCCTCTTCGCGGCCCCTGGGTGGGTCCGGTTCGCCCGTTTTGCTTGCCTCCACAGCCTAGGCGGGCCTTACGGCGGGGCTTCCCCCGCCCCCCGTCCGCGGGGTGCCGGCGCCGGGGCCCCGGGCCGCCGCGCCGGGCGGGGCGGTGCGCCGGTCGCCGACCGTGCGCCGCCCCGCCCGTTCCGCGCGGGCGACGGTCAGGACCCGTGGCTCTTCGTCTGGCAGAAGCCCTTGTCCTTGTGCTCGCTCAGGTAGCCCGCGTCCAGCAGCCCGGCGACGTCGAAGGTCTTCAGCTTGGGGTCGTTCGGCTTGAGGTCCGGGTCCAGCCACTGCTGGAGGCCGTAGCCCGGCTGGGAGAAGGCGCCCGCGATGTGGCCCTGCTGGACCTTGAACGACCTCTGCACCTCGAAGCAGTGGTAGTTGGCCTCGCCGCCGTTGAGGGAGTCCGGCGGGAGGGCGCGCTGGGCGAACGGCGTGCCACCGGGGGCCAGGAACCTGCCGCGCTCGTTGCCCCCGAAGCGGTCCAGCTTCTTGCCGGCCGTGAGGTCGACCTCGGTCATGTCGAGGTTGCCGCCGTTGTCCACGAAGCCGTTGTGGTCCGGGTACAGCCAGCCCCGCCAGTCCCGGTACCAGTCCAGGAAGCGCGCCGGCGTCACCCCGCCCAGCCGGTCGTAGTCCACCAGCAGCGGCTTCAGCACCGGGTCCGCCGGCAGCACGACCGGGCCGAGCTCCGGCCGGGAACACAGGTACCGGTCCGCGCCGGGGTCGCGGACCGGCGGGACATTGGCGCATTCGTCGATCGGCACCGACCGGGCGGCGGACGATTGGGCGGCGGACGACTGGGCGACGGCGGTGCCGGTCGCGGCCAGCCCGGTCAGGGGCAGGACGGCTGCCATCGTGAAGGCGGCGAGAGCGGGGCTGCGCATGGGCGGTTCCGTTCGGGGAGGGGGAGGGGAGCGCCGCGGCCGGCGGCTCGCACGGCGAGCTGGGTGACGGCGTGCACACGCACAGTGACACGCGGCCATACGGTTGGTGCGCGGATCACCTGCCCGCCTCCGCCGCGCCCACCCGGTCGGCCCATCGCTGCCGACCACGGTCCGTGCGGTTTGTGGGTTGCCTCGGGCCGTGCGGTGGTCGTCAGTCGTCCCAGGCCGCCGCCGTGCTCCCGGCGGTCATGAGCAGCCAGCCGAGGACGGGGATGCCCAGGGTGACGGCGAGCGGCCACTGGGTCGACATGAGGATGAGGCCGCCGAAGAACGAGAGGAAGGAGATGAAGACGGCGAGGAGGGAGGGGCCCGCTTGCATGCCGGAGCGCCACCAGGTCAGGCCGTGGGCGGTGAGGGCCGATCCCAGGCCGGCCAGGAGGGCCACCTTCAAGGCGGTCAGCCAGGGTGTGTGCGGATTCTGGGCGCGGTGCCCGTGGTACGAGAGCTCGGACACGTGCCCGCGGAAGACCGTCAGGTCGACGGCCGCACCGACTCCCGTGTCGTTGTAGAAGGCCTTGCCGACCGTGTAGGTGTGCTTGGGGGCCGTCTCGCGTACCACCGTCAGCAGGTAGGTGGTGCTTTCGTCGCTGTTGTCGACCCTCCGCGCCGTCACCTTGCCGGTCTCGTGCAGTACGCAGTCCGTGCCGGGCGTGGCCGCCGCCGTGCCGCACGCCGGGGCGTGGTGGTAGGCGCCCACCGCGTGGTAGCCGTCGACGAACCAGGTGAAGCAGAGCACGGTGGTGGCCATTCCGGCCAGCAGGAACAGGGCCTGCGTCAGCACACGGACGGCCGGGCCGGCGATCCGTCGGAATCCACCGGGCGGTCTCGCGTCCCTGATGCGCGCCTTCATCGCAGCCCCCTCGATCGCGTCCCCGGGCACCTCCCCGATGCCCGCGACGATGCTTGCAGGGACGTGGCCGTCGGGGGGAGGGGCCCGGCGTCCTTGTGACGAACCTGTGGAAGTCCGATCGATGCGCCTCTGCCGGAGCCGCCTTCGCCGGCTCTCCCGGGCGAGCCGGCCATCGGCACCACCCTCGACGTCACGCGCACTGCCGAGGAACTCACCCGGGCCGGCCGTTCGAGCTCGCTGCTTTCGTTGCGGTGGCGGACAACTTTCGAGGTGAGGTGCCGGGGTGTGATGGGTGTGCGCTGGGGGCTGTGTCCGGTGCGACCTCTCGACTGGAGACCACATCAGTGAGCATGAACAAGCAATGGCCCAGGTCGTCAACGTGGCAGAGGATGCCGGTGACCGTACCGGTGGGTGTGCTGATCGTGGGAGGGACGGCGTACCACGCGTTCCGCGGCGCCCCTGCCGCAGCCGTGGGCTGCCCAGGTCGTCACGGTGACAGTGGCGGTGATCGGCGATGAGGACGGGGAACGCCGATGCCCGGGTTCCGGCGCTGAAGGACGACCTGCGGGTCCGTGTTCTCGGCCCGATCAGAGCGATCGTCGGGGGCGCGGAGGAGACTCTGGGAGGCACCAAGCAGCGGACGATGCTGGCTGCGCTTGTGCTGGCCAAGGGGCGCTTGCTGTCGGACGCCCAGATGAGCCGCCTCCTGTGGGACTGTGATCCGCCGAACACCGCCGGCGCGCAGATCCACACCTATGCGTCGAGGTTGCGCAAGCACCTGGGGCCGGGAGTGCCGATCGCTCGGGTGCAGTCGGGATATCGGATCGACATGAGTCAAGTCCATTGCGACCATGTGGAGTTCGACGAGCTCGCCCGGGCCGGCCGGGTGGCGCTCGACGGGGGGCAGTGGGCCAGGGCTTCTGAACTGCTCGGACGGGCGCTGGACCTGTGGGACGGCGACGCCCTGGCGGACGGCACCAAGTGGTTGGCCGCGATCGAGGGGCCGGTCTGGGAGGAGCGGCGGCGCGCCGCTCACGAGTCTCGAATCGAAGCCGATCTCGCGCTCGGTCGGCACCGCGAGCTGATCGCGGAGCTCAGCGGGCTGGTGGCGGCCTTCCCGTTCCAGGAGCGGCTCCGCGCGCAGCTGATGGTCGCGTTGTCCCGCTCGGCCCGTCAGGCCGAAGCCGTGAGTCTGTTCAACGACGGACGGCGGCTGCTGGTGGAGGAGCTGGGCATCGACCCGAGTCCGGTCCTCACGAACACCTATCAGGAAATCCTCAGAGGTACGACCGCCCAGGAGCCCGATCGGGCGGGCACCGTTGGGCGACGTTTCGGCAGCGGGTGAGAGGGCGCGGCCCGAAGGAGCGAGCGGCCCACCGGCTCCCGGCGGACGGCCGGCAGGCGAACCGGCCCTGCGCCGCACCCCACTCCCCCCGCTCCCGACGAAGGCCCCCGGTCGCCGCGGCAGACAAGCCGATCGTGTGGTCCGGCGACGCGACCCCTCTGCGCTGGACGGCGATGTTCACCACCCACACGCCACCGACCGTCATCG
>NZ_JBSFNM010000095.1:0-23506 GCF_053587085.1 Kitasatospora sp. NPDC003701 | reverse complement strand
CCGGTGTTCGCCGAGCGCATCGCGGAGTGCGCGCGGGCCCTGGGCCCGTGGGTGGACTGGTCGCTGGAGGAGGTGCTGCGCGGCGAGGCCCCGGCCGAGATCCTGGACCGGTCCGACGTGGTGCAGCCGGCGAGCTTCGCGATGATGGTGGGTCTGGCGGCCGTCTGGGAGTCGGTGGGCGTGGTGCCGGACGCGGTGCTGGGCCACTCGCAGGGCGAGATCGCGGCGGCCTGCGTGGCCGGGGCGCTCTCCCTGGAGGACGCCGCCCGGATCGTGGCGGTGCGCAGCCAGGTGATCGCCGGACAGCTGGCCGGGCGCGGCGGGATGGCCTCGGTGGCGCTCTCCGAGGCGGAGGCGGCGGCCCGGCTGGAACGCTGGTCGGGCCGGCTGGAGGTCGCGGTGGTCAACGGCCCCCGGTCGGTCGTGGTCGCCGGTGATCTCGACGTGCTGGACGAGGCCGTCGAGGCGCTCGCCGCCGAGGGGGTGTGGGTGCGCCGGGTCGCGGTGGACTTCGCCTCCCACACCCGGCACGCCGAGGCCCTGGAGGAGACGCTGGCGGAGGCCTTCGCCGACATCCGCGGCCGGGCGCCGCGGATCCCGGTCTTCTCGACGGTGACCGGCGAGTGGATCCGCGAGGCGGGCGTCATCGACGGCGGCTACGTGTACCGGAACCTGCGGAGCCAGGTGCGGTTCGGGCCGGCGATCGCCGCGCTGCTCGGCGAGGGCCACACGGTCTTCGTCGAGGCCAGCGCCCACCCGGTGCTGGTCCAGCCGATCAGCGAGGCCGTGGACGCGGCCGGGGCCGAGGCCCTGGTGGCCGGTTCGCTGCGCCGGGACGAGGGCGGCCCGCAGCGCGTGCTGACCTCGATGGCCGAACTCTTCGTCCGGGGCGTGGCCGTGGACTGGACCGCCCTGCTGCCGGCCGGCGCCGGCGAGGTGGAGCTGCCGACCTACGCCTTCGACCACCAGCACTACTGGCTCGCGATGACCGCGGCGGCCACCGACGCGACCTCCCTGGGCCTGGCGGGCGTCGACCACCCGCTGCTGGGCGCGGTGGTCGAGGTGCCGGAGACGGGCGGGGTGCTGTGCACCTCGCGGCTGTCGCTGCGCACCCACCCCTGGCTGGCCGACCACGCCGTCGGCGAGGTGGTCCTGCTGCCCGGTACCGGTCTGGTGGAGCTGGCCGTGCGGGCCGGTGACGAGGTCGGCTGCGGCACGCTGGACGAGCTGGTGATCGAGGCCCCGCTGATCCTGCCCGCACAGGGCGGTGTCCGGGTGCAGGTCACCGTCGGCGGCCCCGACGAGAGCGGTGCCCGCACGGTGGCCGTCTACTCGACCCGCGAGGAGGCCGTCGGGGAGCCGTGGACCCGCCACGCCACCGGGGTCCTCACCGTCACGGCGAGGGCCGCCGGCTCCCGGTTCGACTTCACCGCCTGGCCGCCGCCCGGCGCGGAGCGGGTGGAGATCGGCGCCGAGGAGTTCTACGCCGGTCTGCTGGAGCACGACTACGTCTACGGACCGGTGTTCCGCGGGCTGCGGGCGGCCTGGCGGCGCGGCGACGAGGTCTTCGCCGAGATCGCCCTGCCGGAGGACCACCGGGGCAGCGCCGCCGGGTACGGCATCCACCCGGCACTGCTGGACGCCGCGTTGCACGCGAAGGCGTTCCTGAGCACGGGCGACGACCGCACGATGCTGCCGTTCGCCTGGAACGGGCTGGTGCTGCACGCGGCGGGCGCCTCGTCGCTGCGGGTGCGGGTCACTCAGCCGACGCCGGACGCCCTCTCGCTGGAGGCGGTCGACGAGGCCGGCGGCGCCGTGCTGACGGCGGACTCGCTGGTGTTCCGCCCGGTGTCCGCCGAGCAGTTGGGTGCGGCGGCGGGCCGCACGGGCGGCGACTCGCTGTTCGGGGTGGACTGGACGGAGGTGCCGCGGGCCGAGGGCGCCGGGTCGCCGTCCTGGGTGCGGCTGTCCACCGCCGAGGAGGTGGCCACGCTCGCCGAGGACGCGCTGTCCGGGGTGGACGTCCCGCAGACGGCGGTCCTGGAGGCGGTCACCGGCGGTGACGCGGACAGCCCGCTGGAGGTGACGGACCGGGTGCTGGAGGTCGTCCAGACCTGGCTGGCCGGTGCCGGGTTGGAGGAGACCCGGCTGGTGGTGGCGACCCGGGGTGCGGTGCCCGCCGGCGGGGACGCGACGGTCACCGATCCGGCCGGCGCCGCGGTCTGGGGCCTGGTCCGCGCGGCGCAGGCGGAGAACCCGGACCGGATCGTGCTGCTGGACACCGACGCCTCCGACCCGGTGGAGGTCGAGTCGTTGCTGGGCGCGGTGCTGGCGGTCGGCGAGCCGCAGGTCGCGGTGCGCGGTTCGGCGCTGCTCGTGCCGCGGCTGGCCCGGGCGGCGGTCGTCCGGGGTGCGGAGCCGGTGCTGGACGCGGCGGGGACGGCGCTGATCACCGGTGGTACGGGGTCGCTGGGCGCGGTGCTGGCGCGGCACCTGGTCGCCGAGCACGGCATCCGTCATCTGGTGCTGACCAGCCGGCGCGGCCTGGCGGCCGAGGGCGCCCGGGAGTTGGTGGCCGAGCTGTACGAGCTGGGCGCGGAGTCGGTGACGGTGCCGGCCTGCGACGTGACCGACCGGGAGGCGGTGGCGGAGCTGCTGGCCGCCGTCCAGCGCGACGGGCGCCGGCTGACCGCCGTGCTGCACGCCGCCGGTCTGTTCGACGCGGGGGTGATCGGCGAGGTCGACCGGGAGCGGCTGGAGCGGGTGTTCGCGGCCAAGGTGACCGCGACGCAGCACCTGGACGAGCTGACCCGCAAGCTGGCACCGGAGTTGGACGCGTTCGTGGTCTACTCCTCGGTCTCGGCGGTGTTCCTGGGCGCGGGCACGGGCGCCTACGCGGCGGCGAACGCCTACATGGACGGGCTGATGGCCCGGCGCCGGGCGGCCGGTCTGCCGGCGCTGTCGCTGGCCTGGGGCCTGTGGGAGCAGGACTCCGGCATGGCGGCCGACACCGACGACCTCACCCGCAGCCGGCTGAACCGGCGTGGCGGTCTGCTGGGGATGACGCCGGCCGAGGGCATGGAGCTGTTCGACACCGCGCTGCGCGGCGACCGGGCGCTGCTGGTGCCGGCCAAGCTGGACCTGCGGGCCCTGCGCGCCGACGCCGCGGCCGGGCGCGAGGCACCGCCGCTGCTGCGCGGGCTGGTGCGGGCGAGCCGGCAGCTGGCCCGGGCCGCGGTCTCCGGTGACGAGCGGCGCCGGCTCGCCGAGCGGCTGGCCGGGCTGCCCGCCGCGGAGCGGTCGGCCGTCCTGCTGGACGTGGTCCGCGCCCAGGTGGCCCTCGTGCTCGGGTACAGCGCCTCGCACCACATCGACGTGGAGCAGGGGCTCTTCGAGATCGGCTTCGACTCGCTGACCGCGCTCGAACTGCGCAACCGGCTGGGCGAGCTGATGGGACGGAAGCTCTCGGCCGGACTTGTTTTCGATCATCCGACGCCGGGGATGATTGTCGCGCACATGCAAGAGAGCATGTTCGGCGAGGACGCGGGGGGCGTCGCGGCCATCTCGCTCTGAGCCGCCACGGCCGACGGGCGGCCCGGTGACCGGCCGCCCCACCACCAGCCCTGATCCGGCCCTGATCCGGCCCGGGAACACGAGAGGAGTTGACGACATGTTCGACGCGGACGCCTACCTCCGGCGCATCGGTTGCGCCGGGCGGACGGGCGTGGACATCGAGACGCTGCGGACGCTCCACAAGCGGCACCTGATGGCGATCCCGTACAACATCGCCGCCCAGGACTTCACCGACGGCGTGAACCTCGTCGACCTCGACGAGGACGCCGTGTTCGAGACGGCCGTCGTCGAGGGGCGGGGCGGCACCTGCTTTCAGCTGAACCGGCTGTTCCTCCGGCTGCTGGGCGAGCTCGGCTACGAGGCCTCCCTGCTGGCGGCCAGTACCGCCGAGGGCCGGGAGAACTTCGGCACCGAGGTGGAGCACATGTTCGTCCGGGTGGCGCTGGACGGCGCCGAGTGGCTGGTCGACGTGGGCTACCCGGGCCCGTCCTACCTCGAACCGCTGCTCGTCACCGACGCGGTGCAGAGCCAGTTCGGCTGCCAGTACCGGCTGGTGGACAGGGGCGACGGCGACATCGCGCTGCAGCGGCGCGGCCGGGTGACCCGCTGGGGCGTCGTCTACACCTTCAAGCTGCTGCCCCGACGGTGGAGCGACTGGAAGGAACTGGAGGACCGCGCCCGGGAGAATCCGGCCCCGCCCCCCGAGGGGGACATGCAGGGCGTTCTCTACGGCCGGGCGTTCGAGGACGGTCAGGTCGTCCTGAAGGGCCGGCGGCACCTGACCGTCCGGGACGGACGGGAGCGGGTACGCACCGTCGTCGACGACGGCGAGCACCGCGTGCTCGTCGGCACGATCGTGTCCGGGGAACTCCCCTGACCCGCGAGAACACCACGCGCAGGCGATGTACGACGAATTCACGAAAGGAATCCAATGGCGAAGAACTCGGCCGATGTGGTTGTCATCGGCGGCGGCCCGGCCGGCGCGGTCAGCGCCTTTGTCCTGGCCAAGCAGGGCCATTCCGTGGTGCTCCTGGAGCGCGACGAGTTTCCGCGCTTCCACATAGGCGAGTCCCTGCTGCCCTACATGATGGGCCTTTTCGACCGGATCGGTCTGCGTGAGGCGCTGGAGTCCAGGGGATACGTCCCGAAGTTCGGTGGCGAATTCATCGACCCGACGGAGACGAAGTTCTTCTCCGGCGTCTTCCGCGCGGACTTCAGCAAGCAGGGCGAGGGGCGCTTCGACCGCGCCTTCCAGGTCGAGCGCGCCCGGTTCGACGCGATGCTCGTCGAGGAGGCGGCCGCGGCGGGTGCCGAGGTCCACCTCGGCGCCGGCGTCAAGGACCTGCTGATGGAGGGCGACCGGATGGTCGGCGTCAGCTACGAGAAGGACGGCGAGGAGCACGAGGTCCGGGCCTCGTACGTGATCGACGCCAGCGGCCGGGCCGGGCGCATCGCCAACAAGTTCGGGCTCCGCAAGACCCTGGAGAAGCTCCGGATGGTCGGGGTGTTCCGGCACTACGAGGGCCTCGACGAGAAGCACAACCTCGGAGCCGAGGGCGACATCCAGGTCGGCGCGCACAACGACGGCTGGGTGTGGGCGATCCCGATCTCCAAGGACGTCATCAGCGTGGGCACCGTGATGCCCCGCGACGTGTTCCGCGCGAGCACCCCGGAGGCCGCGTTCGACGAGCACCTGAACCGGGTGCCGCGGATCACCGCCCGCCTGACCGGCACCCGCCCCAGCATGGACCTCAAGATCGAGACCGACTACTGCTACCACGCGGACACCGTCACCGGCCCCGGCTGGGTCATGGTCGGCGACGCGGGCTGCTTCGGCGACCCGATGTTCTCCGGCGGGGTGCTCGTCGCGACGGCCACCGCCACCCGCGCCGCCGAGACCATCGACGCCGCGCTGAAGGCCCCGGCCGACGCCGACCGGCTGGTCGACGAGTACTCGAACTACTTCAAGACCGGCTACGACACCTACATCCGGCTCATCCACGCCTTCTACGACGGCGAGCTGGTCTCGGTGGCCGCCGACGCCGGGCGGACCACCTCGCGCGACGCGCTGGAGCGCTACCTGATCCGGCTGATCGGCGGCGACTTCTGGAGCGAGCACAACGCGGTCGCGCAGGAGATGCGCCGGCGCCCGGAGTGGGACACCTTCGCGCCGTTCCAGCGGGTCTTCGGCTGCCCGTCGTACCCGCAGCTCGACGAGCACGACCGCAAGGAGCGGGCCGAGGCCCGCATCCTGCGGGTGACCACCGGCCAGTAACGGCCGCAGCGCCCCCGCACACCCGGGGCCCCGGCGGCCCACCGCCGCCGGGGCCCCGGGCGAGGCGCCGGGGGCGCGCACCACCCCACCGCGGGCCCACCGCAGCGGGCACGGCGGGCGCAGCACCGAAAAGTCGGCGTTCCACGGCTACAGGACAGGTTGAAGCGGCGTGAGAGAACAAGTTCCGGTGCGCATCGGCGACCGTTCGTACGACGTGCTCATCGGCCCGGGAGTGCGCTCCTCGCTGGCCGAGGTGATCCGGGGCCTCGGCGCCCGGCGAGTGGCGGTGGTGTCGGCACGGCCCGCGGCGTGGGTGCCCGACACCGGCGTCGAGACCCTGCTGCTGCCCGCCCGGGACGGCGAGCCCGACAAGAACCTGGCCACCGTCGAGGCGCTCTGCGCGGAGTTCGTGCGCTTCGGCCTCACCCGTTCCGACGCCGTGGTCTCCTGCGGCGGCGGGACGACCACCGACGTCGTCGGCCTGGCGGCGGCGCTCTACCACCGCGGGGTGCCCGTGGTGCACCTGCCGACCACGCTGCTGGCCCAGGTGGACGCCAGCGTCGGCGGCAAGACGGCGGTCAACCTGCCGTCCGGCAAGAACCTGGTGGGCGCCTACTGGCAGCCCGCCGCCGTGCTCTGCGACACCGACTACCTGTCGACGCTGCCGCACCGCGAGATGCTCAACGGCCTCGGCGAGATCGCCCGCTGCCACTTCATCGGCGCCGGCGACCTGCGCCCCCTCGCACTGGCCGACCGGATCGCCGCCAGCGTCACCCTCAAGGCCGGCATCGTCTCGGCCGACGAGCGCGACACCGGCCTGCGGCACCTGCTCAACTACGGCCACACCCTGGGCCACGCCCTGGAGGTGGCCACCGACTTCGCGCTGCGCCACGGCGAGGCGGTCGCCGTCGGCACGGTCTTCGCGGGCCTGCTCGCGGGCGTGCTGGACCGGATCGACCCGGCCCGGGTGGCCGAGCACCGGGAGGTCGTCGCCTCCTACGGCCTGCCCGACGCACTGCCCGAGGGCGTCGACCCCGCCGAACTGGTCCGCCTGATGCGGCGCGACAAGAAGGCCCTCAGCGGGCTCGCCTTCGTCCTGGACGGCCCCGCGGGGGCGGAACTGGTCCACGACGTGCCCGAGCGGGCCGTCGTGCGGGCGCTGGCACTGATGCCCCGGCAACCGCTCGCCCGGCTGGTCGGGCACGGCGCCGACGGGCCCGCCGGGACGGGGGCGGCGGTGGCATGAGGTACTCACCACGGCGGCCGCCCGACGGCCGGGCAGCGGAGCCGACCGGGCAGCCGGGGGAGCGGCCGCTCGCCGACCGCCTCGCCGCCGCGCTGGCCAGACCCGCGGCGCAGCAGCCCTGCTGGCCGGACCGGGACCGGGCCCGGGAGGTGGTCGCCCGACTGCGCACCGCGGCCCCGATCGTGACGCCCGCCGAGACGGCGCGGCTGTCCGAACGGCTCGCGGCCGTCGCCCTGGGCGAGGCCTTCCTGCTCCAGGGCGGGGACTGCGCGGAGACCTTCGCCGACAACACCGAGGCGCACCTGCGCGCCAACCTGGGCCTGCTGAAGCGGATGGCCCTGGTGTTCACCCACGCCACCGGCCTGCCGGTGGTGCCGGTCGCCCGGGCCGCCGGCCAGTACGCCAAACCGCGCTCCCAGCAGGTCGACGCGCAGGGCCTGCCGGTCTACCGCGGCGACATCGTCAACGGCGTCGAGCCCACCCTCGCGGCCCGCACCCCGGACCCGGAGCGGATGCTGCTGGCCCACGCCGACGCCGCCCGGACGATGGCCACCGCGCGCCGGCTCTGCCGGGAGGACCTCGGCGACCCGCACGCCCTGCACGCCGAGAACCTCCGCTTCGTCCGCAGCTCGCCCGCCGGCGCCCGCCACGCGCCGGTCGTCGAGGAGATCGGCCGCGGCCTGCGCCTCCTGGACGGGCTCGGGGCCTGCGGGCGGACGGCCCGCCAGGGCGAGATCTACGTCAGCCACGAGGCCCTGCTGCTGGACTACGAGAGCGCCCTGCTCCGGGAGACGGACGGCGGGCCGGAGCCGCTGTTCTCCAGCGGGCTGGCGCACTTCCTCTGGATCGGGGAGCGCACCCGCGGGCCGGAGGACGCGCACATCGCCTTCGCGGAGCTGCTGGCCAACCCGATCGGGGTGAAGATCGGCCCGGGCACCACCCCCGAGCAGGCGGTCGAGTACGTGCGCCGGCTCGACCCGCACGGCACCCCCGGGCGGCTGACGCTGATCAGCCGGATGGGACACGCCCGGGTGCGCGACGTGCTCCCGCCGATCGTCGAGAAGGTCACCGCCTCCGGCCACCAGGTGGTCTGGCAGTGCGACCCGATGCACGGCAACTCCCGCACCGCGGACAACGGGTACAAGACCCGCCACTTCGACCACGTCGTGGAGGAGATCGCCGGCTTCCTCGACGTCCACCGGCGGCTCGGCACCCACCCCGGCGGCCTCCACCTGGAGGCGACCGGCGAGGACGTCACCGAGTGCCTCGGCGGTGCCCGGGGGATCGCCGAGCACGACCTGCCCGGCCGCTACCGGACGGCCTGCGACCCCCGCCTGAACGCCGAGCAGTCGATGGAACTCGCCCTCACCGTCGGCGAGCTGCTGGCCGGGCTGTTCGCCGAGCGGCTCGCGCCGGGCACCGCACCCCGCCCCGGGAGGCCAGGATGACCGACACTCCGCCGACCACCGCGCCGCAGGGCACGCCCATCAGCGGTGCCACCCGCCTGTACGCCGTCCTGGGCGACCCGGTCGCCCAGGTCCAGTCGCCCGGGCTGCTGAACCCGCTGTTCGCGCGGCTGGGCATCGACGCGGTGCTCGTCCCGGTGCACGCCCGGCCGGGCGACCTGGCGACGGTGGTCCGCGGCCTGCAGCACGTCGGCAACCTCGACGGCCTGTTCGTCACCGTGCCGCACAAGGCCGCCGCCGCCGGGCTCGCCGACCGGCGCAGCCGCACCGTGGAGATCACCGGCACCGCCAACGTGCTGCGGCGCGAACCGGACGGCGGCTGGCTCGCGGAGAACTTCGACGGCTCCGGCTTCGTGGCGGGCCTGGCGCGGGCCGGCCACGACGTGCGCGGCCGGAGGATCGCGCTGGCCGGCGCCGGCGGCGCGGGCAGCGCCATCGCGGCCGCCGTGCTCGCGGCCGGCGCGGAGCGGCTCGCCGTCACCGACCCGGACGGGCCCCGGCTGGCCGCGCTCGTCGCACGGCTGGCCGAGCACTGGCCCGGCCGGGTCCGCGCCTCGGCCGAACCGCCCCTGCACGACAGCGACATCGCGGTGAACGCCAGCCCGCTGGGCCTGCGCCCCGGCGACCCGCTGCCGTTCCGGCCGGACGCCCTCGCCCCCGGCGGCGTGGTGGCGGACATCATCATGAAACCGAGGGAGACGCCGCTGCTGCGGCAGGCGGCCGCCCTGGGGTTCGACGTGCACCACGGAATCCACATGCTGAACGGTCAAGTGGACGAGTACCGCGCATTCTTCGGGCTGCGCTGAGCGTTGATCAGCAGGTCGGGGCCGACGACTACCAGAACGAGGGATGCGGGCCGCCGAGCGCGGCGCCTACTGTGAGGCCGCAATACCTTGCGTGAAATCCCAGGGGCCATTGTTCCGCTGTTCCGTCGGCCACGCGCCCCGCCCGCTCAATCCCGCCCGGCAGTCCAAAAGCGGAGACCAGTTCGTAGCGGAGATTTGGAGAGACATGAACGCGCGACCGGCACCGGAATTCCCCTCCTGGCCGCAGTACGACGACGACGAGCGAAGCGGCCTGATACGCGCGCTGGAGCAGGGCCAGTGGTGGCGCATGGGCGGGGACGAGGTGAACTCCTTCGAGCGCGAGTTCGCCGGGTACCACGGCGCGCCGCACGCCCTGGCGGTCACCAACGGCACCCACGCGCTGGAGCTGGCGCTGCAGTGTCTGGGCGCCGGCCCGGGCACCGAGGTCATCGTGCCGGCCTTCACCTTCATCTCCTCCTCCCAGGCCGCCCAGCGGCTCGGCGCGGTCGCCGTCCCCGTCGACGTCGACCCCGGGACGTACAACATCGACGTGGCGGCCGTGGCCGCCGCCGTCACCCCGCGCACCCGGGTGATCATGCCCGTGCACATGGCCGGGCTGATCGCCGACATGGACGCCCTGGGCAAGCTCTCCGAGTCCACCGGCGTCCCGCTGCTCCAGGACGCCGCGCACGCGCACGGCGCGCGCTGGCAGGGCAAGCGGGTCGGCGAGCTCGGCTCGGTGGCCGCCTTCAGCTTCCAGAACGGCAAGCTGATGACCGCCGGTGAGGGCGGCGCCCTGCTGTTCCCCGAGTCGGAGCTGTACGAGGCCGCGTTCCTGCGCCACAGCTGCGGCCGGCCGCGCACTGACCGCCGGTACTTCCACCAGATCGCCGGCACCAACATGCGGCTCAACGAGTTCTCGGCGTCCGTGCTCCGCGCCCAGCTGCGCCGCCTGGACGCCCAGACGGAGCTGCGCGAGCAGCGCTGGACCCTGCTGTCCGGCCTGCTCGGCGCGATCGACGGCGTCGTCCCCCAGGGCAGCGACCCGCGGGCCGACCGCAACTCGCACTACATGGCGATGTTCCGCATCCCCGGCATCTCCGAGGAGGGCCGCAACGAGCTGGTGGACCGCCTGGTCGAGGCCGGCCTGCCGGCCTTCGCCGCGTTCCGCGCGATCTACCGCACCGACGCGTTCTGGGAGACCGCCGCCCCCGACGAGACCCCGGAGGCGGTCGCCGAGCGCTGCCCCAACACCGAGGCCATCAGCCGGGACTGCATCTGGCTGCACCACCGCGTCCTGCTCGCCTCCGAGGAGGCCCTGCACGCCACGGCCGCGATCATCGCCGACGCAGTGGCAGCCCTGTGAGGCTTCGCGCCGCCGTCGTCGGGCTCGGCTGGGCCGGCCGGGAGCTCTGGCTCCCGCGGCTCGGGGCGCACGAGGACTTCGACGTGGTCGCCGTCGTCGACCCCGACCCGGCACTGCGGGCGGCGGTCGGCGGGGCGACGGGCATCGCCGCCCACGCGGCGGTGGACGCCCTGGACACCCGCGACGTCGACGTCGCCGTCGTCGCGGTGCCCAACCACCTGCACGCCGAGGTGGCCGCGGCCCTGCTCCGGCGCGGCCTCGCCGTCTTCCTGGAGAAGCCGGTCTGCCTGACCACCGCCGAGGCCGACACCCTGGCCGAGGCCGAGCGCGGCGGCGGCCTGCTGCTGGCCGGCAGCGCCGCCCGCCACCGCGCCGACGTCCGGGAACTGGCCGCGCTCGTCCCCGCGTTGGGGCGGGTGCGGCACGTCGACCTGGCCTGGGTGCGGGCGCGCGGCGTGCCGAAGGCCGGCGGCTGGTTCACCCAGCGCAGCAAGGCCGGCGGCGGCGTGCTGGTCGACCTCGGCTGGCACCTGCTGGACGCCCTGGCCTCGCTGGTCGGCCCGGCCGACTTCGCCCAGGTGGTCGGCGCGACCTCCGACGACTTCGTCAACGTCGGTGCGTGGTCCGCCGCCTGGCGCCAGGACCGGCCCGCCGACGCGCTCGCCGGCGACGTGGAGGACACCGCCCGCGGCTTCCTGGTCCGCGAGGACGGCATCTCCGTCTCGCTGCGGGCCAGTTGGGCCTCGCACGAGGCCCTGGACGTCTCACGGATCCTGGTCGAGGGCAGTGCCGGCAGCGCGGAGCTGCGCTGCACCTTCGGCTTCAGCCCCAACCGGCAGCCCGAGCCGGTGCTGACCCTGACGCAGGAGGGCACCACCCGGCGGATCCCCGTGCCCGCCGAGCCGATCGGGGCCGAGTACCGGCGCCAACTGGACGGCCTCGGCGCGCTCCTGGCCGACCCCGCCAACCGCGGCCGGGCCATCGCCCAGGCGCGTGGCACCGTCCAGCTCATCGAGAGTTTCTACGAGTCGGCCCGCGTTGCCGGCCGGGCGCGATCCGCCCGGTCCGCAGCCACCCACGAGGAGGTGAGGACCTCATGACCGCCACATCGGCACCCGGGTCCGCCACGACCACGGACAGAGCAGCACACCCCCGGCGGGCGGTCGTCTTCGACCTGGACGGGGTCATCGTCGACAGCTTCGCGGTGATGGGCCAGGCCTTCGCCATCGCCTACGCCGAGGTCGTCGGCGGCGGCCCGGCGCCGTTCGAGGAGTACCAGCGCCACCAGGGCCGCTACTTCCCCGACATCATGCGGATCATGGGCCTGCCGCTGGAGATGGAGGCGCCCTTCGTCCGCGAGAGCTACCGGCTCGCGCACCAGGTGAAGGTCTTCGACGGCGTCGTCGAGCTGCTCCAGGAGCTCCGCGCCCGGGGGCTGCGGATGGCGATCGCCACCGGCAAGGCCGGCGACCGGGCCCGCTCGCTGCTCGACGGCCTGGGCCTGCTCCCGTACTTCGACCACGTGATCGGCTCCGACGAGGTGGCCCGGCCCAAGCCCGCCCCCGACATCGTGCTGCGCGCGCTGGAACTGCTGGACGTGCCCGCCGAGCAGGCGATCATGATCGGTGACGCGCCGACCGACCTGGCCAGCGCCCGCGGCGCCGGCGTCGCCTCGGCCGCCGCCCTCTGGGCCGGCCCGGACGAGGCGGAGCTGCTCGCGGCCGGCCCCGACGTGGTGCTGCGCCGCCCGGACGAGCTCCTCGCCCTCTGCCCGGCCCTCACCGGGCGCTGACCGACCGCACCGGAGGCGGCACACGATGGGGACCGGCCACACCGGCCCGGAGCGCGGCCCGGACGCGCCCCGCTACCTCGGCATCGACGTCGGCGGGACCAAGGTCGCGCTCCGGACGGAGTCGGCGACGGGCCCGGCGGAGGAGACCGCCTTCGCCTGGGGCCCGCGCCGCGGCGCCGACCACGACCTGGCCCGACTCGCCGAGTGCGTGGGCACGCTGACGGCCCGGACGGGCGAGCCGTTCCGGGCCGTCGGCGTCGCGATGCCCGCCACCGTCGGCCCGGACGAGCGGGTCACCGCCTGGCCCAGCCGGCCGGAGTGGACCGGCCTGCCGCTGGGCCCGGCCCTGCGCGCGCTCTTCCCCGGGGCGGCCGTGGCCTGGGCGGACGACGGCGACCTGGCGGCCCTCGCCGAGGCGGCGGCGGCGGACTGCGCGGACCTGCTCTACCTGGGCGTCGGCACCGGCATCGGCGGCGGCCTCGTGCTCGGTGGCCGGCTCTGCCCGGGCCCGGACCGCGGCTCCTTCGAACTCGGCCACCTGGTCGTCGAACTGGACGGTCCCCCCTGTGTCTGCGGCCGCCGGGGGTGCCTCCAGGCGACCGCCTCCGGACCGGCCACCCTCGCGCGCGCGGCGGACCTGCGCGGCTCGCCCGTCGACTTCGACGACCTGCGGGCGGGGCTGCGCGACCGGCAGCCGTGGGCGGTCACGGCGCTCGACCGGACCGGCCACGCCCTGGCCGCCGCCGCCGTCGGGGTCGCGGAGCTGCTCCACCCCCGGCTCGCCGTGCTCGGCGGCGGCTTCGCGGCCGGCATCCCCGAACTCCTCGACCGGGTGGCCGACCACCTCGCCGCGCTCGCCCGGACCGGCGGGCCCCGGCTGCCGGTCGCCCCGGCCCGGCTGGGCGGCCTCTCCTCGCTGCGCGGCGCCGTCCTGCTCGCCCGCCGCCAGTAGGGCGGGTCCGGCGGCGTCGGCGGCGTCAGCGGCTTCGGTGACTTCGGCGGCAGTGCAGGACGGCCCGGCCAGGCCGGACCGAGTGGTCCGGCCTGGCCGTCGCCGCGTCAGCTCCCGTGGCCCGCCGCACCCGCCGGCACGGCGGCCGCCAGCCGCGCCCGCAGCTCGTCCACCAGCGCGGCCGCGCCCTCCGGGCCCTCGGCCGCGCCGAACACGTGGTAGTCCGGGCGCACCAGCAGCGCACTCGCCCCGTACCGCGCCAGGTACGCCCCGTAGACGCCGTCCACGTCCACCACCCCGACCCCCCCGGTGTCGTCGGCCGCCCGCTCCGGACCAGCCGCGCCGCTCCCGTCCGGCCCCGGCCCGCCCGGCAGCAGCCGCACCACGTGCGCCCCCAGCCCGGCCAGGAAGGACAGCCGTTCCGCACCCGGCCCGGCGTCCGCCCCGGCCGCGAGCAGCAGCACGAAGCCGCGCCCGACGACCTCGTCGAACGGGCCGCTGCCGCCGGGGCCGGCCACCCGCCCCTGCGGCATGACCTCGCCGGCCGGACGGGCCGGCCCGTCCGCACCCCCGCGGTACAGCAGGCCCCCGGCGAGGGGCCTGGCCGGCTCGGGCCGGGTCGGCCCCCGGCCGCGCCGGTTGGCCAGCACCGTGGCGTCCCGCTCGGCGGCGGCCGCCCGGTCCGTCACACAGATCACCCGGCCCAGCTGGACCGAGGCCAGGATCGACTCCTGGACCTGCGCGCGGCGCTCCTCGGTGTAGGTGTCCAGCACCGACTCCCCGGCGAGGCCGCGCAGGACGAGGTCCAGTTTCCAGGACAGGTTGACCACGTCCCGGATGCCCGAGCACATGCCCTGTCCGGCGAACGGCGGCATCAGGTGGGCGGCGTCACCGGCCAGCAGCACGCGGCCCACCCGCCACCGGTCGGCCCACCGGGCCTGGAACATGTACGTGGTGCTGCGCAGCAGGGTGGCGGTGTCGGGAGTGACCCCGAACGGGGCCAGCAGCCGCCAGGCGGTCTCCTCGCGGTTCAGCTCGGCGGCCCGCTCGCCCGGCAGCCGCATGAACTCCCAGCGCCGGTGCCCGGGGCCGCTGCCGACCAGGGTGGTGGGCCTGGCCGGGTCGCAGATCTGCACGTTGGTCGGCACGAACGCCTGCGGTTCACGCAGTTCGACGTCGCACAGCAGCCACTCGTAGGAGAACCCGAGGTCGGTCACGGGGACGTCGAGGTGGTCCCGGACGAAGCTGTTGGCGCCGTCGCAGCCCACCACCCAGCGGGCCGAGACGGTCCGCGCCGCGCCGTCCTCGTCCTCGGCCGTCACCAGGACGTGGTCGCCCCGGTCGACGATGCCGACGACCTGCCGGCCGCGCAGCACCGTGATCCCGGGCAGCCCGGCCGCCCGGGCGGCGAGCAGCTCCTCCAGGGCGGGCTGGTGCATGGTGTTGGCATCCGGCCATCCGTAGCGGCCCCACGGCTCGAACTCGATGTCCAGCAGGATCTCGCCGCTCGCCGTCCGCCACTGGTAGCCGGAGGCCGGCTCGGTGATCCGCCCCAGGTCCGGGCCGATCCCGCAGGCGGCGAGCAGCCGGGCGGTCTCCCCGTCGAAGCTGGTCGCCCGGGGCAGCGTGTACGGGCGGCGGCGGCGTTCCAGCACCGTCGTCCGCCAGCCGCGCTGGGCCAGCAGGACGGACAGCGCGGCCCCGATCGGCCCGTTGCCGACGACGACCACGTCCGTGTCCGTCGGGCCGGTCGAGGGCTCGTGCGGTGACACCTTGGGCATAGGGGACCTCTCATCGCAGGGCGGCGGCGGACCGGTGCGGACCGGTGCACGGCGGATGGGCACGGCGGCGGGACCACGGCGGAGAAGCGCGGGAGGTGCTCTGCCCGGACGCGGCGGCTGTGCGCGGCAACGGGGCGACAGCCCCGGCAGGACCGTCCGAAGACTACTATCGCGGCCCGGCGAAAGCGTCAACGTCCGCCCCGGGCCACCAGATCGGGGGATACCACGAGGGGCCCGGAGCGGCCTAGTCTGCCCTCGTCCCGAACAATCCGAGGACCCGTGCGGAGTCCGCCACCATCGCCGATCGGCCTGTGCTGGGGAACGTGCCACGGACCGTCGTCCGAAGGGAACTCCCGGCATGGCTCAAGCGACGGCCCACTACGAGAAGTGGGTCAGTGTCTTCCACCCGGTGCCGAACAGCGCCGTGCGGCTCGTCTGCCTGCCCTACGCCGGCGGGTCGGCGAGCTTCTTCTTCCCGGTGTCGCGCGCGCTCGCGCCGAAGGGGATCGAGGTGCTGGCCGTCCAGTACCCGGGCCGCCAGACCCGGCACCTGGAGCCGGGCATCGACAACATCCCGGACTTCGCGGACGAGATCTTCGCGGCGCTGCGGCACCTGGACGACAAGCCGCTGGCCCTGTTCGGCCACAGCATGGGCGCGGTGCTCGCGTACGAGGTGGCGCTGCGCATGGGCCGGGCCGGACTGCCCGCGCCGGTGCGGCTGTTCGCCTCCGGCCGGCGCGCGCCGTCCCGCTACCGCGACGAGCGGGTGCACGCCGGGTCGGACGAGGAGGTGGTGGCCGAGCTCAAGGCGCTGAGCGGCACCAGCCAGGTGATGCTGGCCGACCCGGAGGTCCTGGCGATGATCCTGCCGGCGATCCGCAGCGACTACACCGCCGTCGAGCGCTACCGGCACGACCCCGGCCAGGGGCTGGACTGCCCGGTGACCGTCCTCACCGGCGACGCCGACCCCCGGGTGTCGATCGACGAGGCGCGCGCCTGGGAGGAGCACACCACCGGGGCGACCGAGCTGGAGGTCCTCCCCGGCGGGCACTTCTTCCTCGCCGACCGGAGCGCCCAGGTGATCGAGCTGGTGGCCCGGAGGCTGTCCGGGCAGGGCGTCGCAACCAACCGTTGAACCAACTCCCCGAATAGGCCGACATGCTCATCGCCGCACCCGTGCCGACGATCGGTCAGCACGCGCTCCTGGTCTTCCTCCTCCAAATAGCCGCCCTGCTGCTGCTCGCCCTCGTCCTCGGACGGCTGGCCCAGCGCTTCAACCTGCCCGCGGTCGCCGGCGAGCTGTGCGCGGGCGTGCTCCTCGGGCCCTCGATCCTGGAGCCGCTGCTGCCCGGCTTCTCCGGCTGGCTGCTGCCGCAGAAGGCCGACCAGATGCACCTGCTGGACGCGGCCGGGCAGCTCGGCGTGCTGCTGCTGGTCGGCGTCACCGGTGCGGAGCTGAAGTTCGGCCTGGTGCGCCGGCGCGGCCTCACCGCGGCCCGGGTCAGCATCGCCGGTCTGCTGCTGCCGCTGGGCCTCGGCATCGGCACCGGTTACCTGCTGCCGCGCTCGTTCCTGCCGAGCGACGCGAACCCGGCGGTGTTCGCGCTCTTCCTCGGCGTGGCGATGTGCGTCACCGCGATCCCGGTGATCGCCAAGACCCTGCTGGACATGAAGCTCCTGCACCGGGACATCGGCCAGCTGATCCTGGCCGCGGGCGTGGTGGACGACGTGGTCGGCTGGTTCCTGCTGTCCGTCGTCTCGGCGATGGCCACCGCCGGACTGACCGCGGGCGTCGTCACCACCGCGATCCTGTACCCGGTCGGCGTGGTGGTCTTCGCCTTCCTGATCGGCCGTCCGCTGGTCGGCATGGCGCTGCGGGCGGCCGCGCGGTCGGAGAGCCCGGCGCCCACCATCGTCACCGCCGTGGTGATGGTGCTGTTCAGCGCGGCGGCGACGCAGGCGATGCACCTGGAGGCGATCTTCGGCGCCTTCGTCTGCGGTGTCCTGATCGGTACCAGCGGCCAGCTGGACACGGAGAAGCTGGCGCCGCTGCGGACCACCGTGCTGGCCTTCCTGGCCCCGCTCTTCTTCGCCACCGCCGGCCTGCGGATGGACCTCACCGCGCTGGGCCGCCCGGTCGTCCTGGGGGCCGCGGTCGCGGTGCTCGCCGTGGCGGTCTTCGGCAAGTTCGCGGGGGCCTTCATCGGAGCGAGGCTGAGCCGGCTCAACCGCTGGGAGGCCCTGGCGCTCGGCGCCGGGATGAACTCCCGCGGCGTCGTCGAGGTGATCGTGGCGATGACCGGCCTGCGGCTCGGCGTCCTGAACACCGAGACGTACACCATCATCGTCCTCGTCGCGATCGTGACCTCGCTGATGGCGCCGCCCATCCTCCGGTTCGCGATGTCCCGTGTCGAGGAGATCGCCGAGGCCGAACTCGTCCTGGGCGACAAGCACACCGGCCCGGCGCCGGCCCCCGACCGTCAGACCCCCGGCCGTCAGACCCCCGACCCGTCGCAGACCCCCGGCCGGGCGCCCGGCGCGGTCCGCGTCACCGACCAGCGAGGTGACTCATGAGCACGATGCTTCTCCTGAACGGCCCCAACCTCGGCATCCTCGGCCGGCGCGAGCCGGAGATCTACGGCACCGACACGCTGGCCGACATCGAGAAGGCCGTCGCCGAGGAGGTGAGCGTCCGGGGCTGGGAGGTCCGCTCCATCCAGCACGACTCGGAGGGCGACCTCGTGCGCGCCATCCACGAGCACAGCCTCAGCAGCGTCGGCGCCGTCGTCAACCCCGGTGCCCTGATGATCGCCGGCTGGAGCCTGCGCGACGCGCTGGCCAGCTATCCGCAGCCCTTCGTCGAGGTGCACCTGAGCAATGTGTGGGCGCGCGAGCAGTTCCGGCACGAGTCGGTGATCGCCCCGCTGGCCGGCGGCGTGGTGGTCGGCCTCGGCGCCTTCGGCTACCGCCTGGCGGCCCAGGCCCTGATGCACCTGACCGCCGCCGACCGCTGACGGTCCGTCCGGCCCGCTCGGCCCGTCCGACCTCGCCCAGCTCGTTCGGCCTGCTCGTTTGTCCGACCCATCCGGCCCGTCCGGACCGTGCGTTGAGAGGAAGACCCGGCCCATGAGGCTCAAGCTCCACGAAGTCGGCGACGGCGACAAGGTCGCGCTGCTCGTCCACAGCATCATCTCGTCGGCGGACACCTGGAGCCGGGTGGCGCCCCGGCTGGCCGACCGCGGCTACCGGGTGATCATGCCCGACCTGCGCGGCCACGGCGACAGCCCGCACGCCGACGCGTACACGCCGGAGCTGCTCGCCGCCGACCTGGTGGAGTCGCTGCCGGCCGGCGCCGACCTGGTGATCGGCCACTCGTTCGGCGCCTCGGTGCTCTCGCTGGCGGTGGAGCGGCTGCGCCCGGCCAAGGTGGTCTACAGCGACCCCGCCTGGCGGTTCACCGAGAAGGCGGTGGCCGAGATCCGGGAGTTCGCGCAGTTCACCAAGGTGGCGACCGCCGACGCGATCCGCCCGATGTTCCCCCGCTGGGCGCCCGAGGACCTCGACGCCGAGCTCGCCGGGTACGCGCGGTGGGACGTCCGGGCCGTCGACTGGCTGGAGAGCACGCACGACTACGTCCCGGCCCGGCCGGTCGTGCCGTCGCTGGTCCAGGGCGCCGGCGACCACCACCTCGTCCCGGACGAGCTGGCCGCGAGCCTGCGCGCGAGCGGCTTCGAGGTGCGGTACGTGCCGGACACCGGCCACTGCATCCACCGGGACGACCTGGACGGCTTCCTGGCCTCCCTCGACGGCTGGCTCTGACCTCATGGGCAACCCTGCGGGACAAGAAAGTTGACGATCATTCAGGCCGGTCGGGCGGCGACACGACGAGGCGGCCGCCCGACCGGCCGAGTGGTGATCGGCCTGCGTGGTAGTGTCGCCGCGTGAGCTCTGGCCGCCTTGATCACGCAAGTGAGGGCACTTCCCCGACCGAAGCAAAACCGCAGGTCGTCCACGGTTCGTTCGCCTTGCAGGTCGGTTTCTCGGCGCCGCCGGAGCAGGTCTTCGCGGCGTTCGCCGAGCCCGGGCTGCGCACCCGCTGGTTCCGCCTCCCCGGCTCCTCGAAGAACGCCACCCACGCGCTGGACTTCCGGGTCGGCGGCAGCGAGGTGGCGACCAACCTGTTCGTCTCCGGGGACATCGAGGAGCAGCTCGAATACCGGTCCCGGTTCCACGACATCGTGCCCGACGAGCGCATCGTCTACGTCTACGAGGCCCATGTGGACGGCCTGCGCCGCTGGGTCTCCCTGGTGACGCTGGAACTCGCCGCCCAGGGCGCCGGCTCCCGGCTCGACTGGACGGAGCAGTACGCGTACCTGGTGCTGAGCGGGGACGGCACCCAGGACGCCGCCCACCTCCAGGGCGGCACCCGGCTGATGCTCAACGGCCTGTCCGCCGTGGTCGAGCCGGAGCGCTACCGGGGCCTGGCGAAGATCCGCCCCGAGGATCACTGACCGTTCGTCAGTTCGCCTCGGATTCATCCACCTTGCGGACCGCGGTGTCCGCCGGGCGCACCGGCCGGCCGTCGGCGGCCAGCACGGCCAGATCGCGCAGCGGCCGGTCGTCGCGCCGGTCCAGCAGCTCGGAGTGCGGCTCGCCCGGGTCGAAGAAGTGCCGCTCGCCCCACTGGCGGAGCGCCACGACCACCGGGAAGAGGTCCTCGCCCTTCGGGGTGAGCACGTACGCCTGGTAGGCGCTGCCGTCGGAGGCGGGTTCGACGGCCAGGATCCCGGCGTCGACCAGGGCGCGCAGGCGGGTGCTGAGGATGTTCTTGGCGACTCCGAGGCTGCGCTGGAACTCGCCGAACCGGCGGCTGCCGTCGAAGGCGTCGCGGACGATCAGCAGGGACCACCAGTCGCCGATCGCGTCCACCGAGCGTGCGACGGGGCACGGGCTGTCGTCGAACCTGGTCCGCTTCACCATCTCCGGCCTCCTGCTCGACCCTTGGGCCCCATCGGCCCCATCGGCCCCTTGGGCCCCATCGGCCCCTTGTGCCGGCCGCCGTCGCTGCCGGTTGCAACATGCTACCGCCAAGGGCTACCGTGCCGCCATGTCGGTAGCATCATGCAACCAGAGTCCGCCGCGGGTCCTGACCCGCCCCCTCACCCTGCTCTTCGCCCTCGCCTGCGGCGCCGCCGTGGCCAACGTGTACGCCGCCCAACCCCTGCTGGTCGACATCGCCGACGAACTCGCCATCGGCCGGGCCGCCGTCGGCGCGGTGGTGATGTGCACGCAGATCGGCTACGGGCTCGGCCTGATCCTGCTGGTCCCGCTCGGCGACCTGCTGGAGCGGCGCCGCCTGGTCACCGCGCAGGCCGTGCTGCTCGCGCTCGCCCTCGCGGCGGTCGCGACGGCGGGCAGTGCGGGTGCCCTGCTGGCCGGGCTCGCGGCGGTGGGGCTGCTCGCGGTGCTCACCCAGTCCCTGGTCGCGTTCGCCGCGGTGCTCGCCCCGGACGGCGAACGCGGGCGGGTGGTCGGCACGGTGACCGGCGGCGTCGTCCTCGGCATCCTGCTGGCCCGGACCGTCGCCGGTGCACTGGCCGACCTCGCCGGGTGGCGCGCCGTGTACGCGCTGTCCGCCGCGCTCACCCTGCTCCTTGCCGTGGCGCTGCGCCGCGCCCTGCCCCGTACCGACCCCCGGCCGGCGGCGGCCGGCTACCGGCAGGCCCTGGGCTCGCTCGCCCGACTGCCGTTGCGTGAACCCGTCTTCCGGCAGCGGGGGCTGATCACCCTGCTGGTGTTCGCGGCCTTCAGCACCCTGTGGAGCTGCGTCGCGCTCCCGCTCAGCGAGCCACCGCTCGCGCTCCCGCCCGCCGCCGTCGGCGCCTTCGGCCTGGCCGGCGCGGCGGGTACGCTCGCCGCGGCCCCGGCCGGCCGGCTGCACGACCGCGGGCTCGGCGGGTGGACGGTCGGGACCGGCCTCGCCCTGCTGGTGCTCTCCTGGCTGCCGCTCGCGTTCACCCGGCAGTCGCTCTGGGCCCTCGCCCTCGGGGCGGTCCTGCTCGACTTCGCCGTCCAGGCCGTCCACGTCTCCAATCAGAGCGTGGTGCTGACCCTGGACCCGGCCGCCGGCGGCCGCCTGATCGGCGGCTACATGGTGTTCTACTCGATCGGCAGCGCCCTCGGTGCGATCACCTCCACGGCGGTGTACGCGGCGGCCGGCTGGTCCGCCGTCTGCCTGCTCGGCGCGACGTTCGGCCTGCTCGCCCTCCTCGCCTGGTCGCGCACCCTTGGCCCGGCCCGGGCGCGGTAGTCCTGGGTGCGGTAGTCCTGGGTGCGGTAGTCCTGGGCGCGCGGTAGTCCTGGGCGCCGGTCGCCGCCCGGCGGTGCGGGCGGCGACCGGCGCGGTGCCGGCTGCGCGCACTCCCGGGAGCGGCGCGCCGTGCCGAGACGAGTCGACTATCCGTCTCGGCAGCGTCATTGACGTGTCGTCAGAAGCGCGAGGCGCCCGCGACCGGCAGGGTGACCACCTCCGCGTCCCCCGGGGCGGGGGAGGGCGCCGCGAGCTCGGCGGCGGCATTTCGCCGGTGGGCGAGGGCGAGCAGGAGGCCACCCGCCACCGCGCCCGCCAGGAGGACGAGCGCGCCCACCGAGGCGGCGCGGCCGACGGCGTCGGTGAAGGCCTGGGCCACGTCCTGCGGCCGGGGGCGGCCGAGGGTGGCGAGCCGCGCCTCGAAGTGGCTGGTCATCAGCGTGCCGAGGATGCTGGTGCCGAGCACCGCGCCGACCTGGCGGGCGGCGTTGACCGTGCCGGCCGCCGCGCCCTCCTTGCCGCGCGGCACGTGGCCGACCGCCAGCGCGGTCGAGGGCGCGTTGGCCAGGCCGCAGCCGAAGCCGGACAGCATCAGCGCCGGGACGTAGTCGCCGAAGCCGTCGGCCGGCCCGACGGTGGCGAACAGGGCGGCGCCCGCCGCCGCCAGCAGCAGTCCGGTGACGATCAGCCGGGCCGCTCCGAAGCGCGGCCCGAGCACTCCGGCGACCACCGAGGCGAGGATGAACATGCCGAACTCCGCGAGGAGTTGGACGCCCACCTGGAGCGCGGTCAGCCCGCGCACCTGCTGCAGCCAGAGCACCTGGAGGAGTGCGAGGCCGACGAAGCCGAACAGGACGGTGCCGGCCAGCAGCAGCGCGGCGCTGTACGAGGGGTCGCGCATCAGCCGCAGGTCGAGCAGCGGGTGGGCGCGGCGCAGCTCGACCGCGGCGAAGGCGGCGAGCAGGACGACCGCGGCGATCGCGGCGGCCAGCGGGGCGCCGCCCAGGTAGCTGTGGTGGCCGCCGTCGATCAGCCAGTAGATCAGCAGGGCGAGCCCGGCGGTGGCGAGGACCTGGCCGGGCCAGTCCAGCCGGACGCCCTCGGCCCGGGACTCGGGGACGCCGAACAGGGCGGCGGCGACGGCGAGCGCGGCGATCACCGGGCCGAGCCAGAACGCGGTGTGCCAGGTCGACCAGCGCAGCGCCAGTCCGGCCGTGATCGGCCCGAGGGCGAGGCCGAGGCCGGAGGCGGCGGCCCAGGCCGAGATCGCACCGGCCCGACGCCGTGGGTCGGGGAAGGCGGCGGTCACCAGGGCCAGCGAGCTGGGGGTGATCAGCGCGCCGCCGAGACCGGCGACCGCCTGCCCGGCCAGGACGCTGGCGAGGCTGTCGGCGAACACCAGGACGACCCCGCCGGCGGCCATCGCGAGCGCGCCCAGCAGGAAGATCCGCCGCCGCCCCCAGCGGTCGGCGAAGGCGCCGGCGCCGAGCACGACGGAGGCCACCACCAGGGTGTACATGCTCGGGACCCAGACCAGGTCGGCGGAGTCGAGACCGAGGTCCGCGCGGACGGCGCCGAGGGTGCCGATGGTCTGGGTGGTCTGCACGAAGACGGTGAACAGGCCGAGGCAGGCGGCCAGCAGGACGGTCCCGCTGCGGTCAGTGCGCGGCATCGGGCACCTCCCGGGTGCGGGTCGCAGCGGGGCGGGGTGCGGTCACGAGGGCTCCAGAGCGCTGACGGGCCAGTGGGTTTGATATCGCGACTCACCCTAGCGTTAGTGCATTTGATAATCCAACCCAGCTGTTCGGCGGGCATGGAAAGGCGGTGGGGCGCCTCGGTCGGGTACGGCTGACTCACGACCGGGATATTCAGCGCCTCGCGGCCGCCGCCAGTCCCGCGTTGCGGGCGCGCTGGACCACCGGTGCGATGGCCCCGGCGA
>NZ_JBSFNM010000094.1:0-23633 GCF_053587085.1 Kitasatospora sp. NPDC003701 | reverse complement strand
TTTTGGCACGCTGTTGAGTTCTCAAGGAACGGACACTTCCTTCGGACCGCCTTCCAGCGGGCCCTCCGGGCGCTTCGTTCTTTCGTGTTTCCAGCTTATCAGATCCTCGCGGCCGTTCTTACCGGCGCTTGTTTCTCTGAATTCCCGCTGGGGGGTTTCCTTCGACTTCGCTCCGAAGCTTATCAAAGCTTTCGGTGTGCTCAGTTCCCGGGGGTTTACCTCGTCAAAGGGCGCGCACTTCGTGAAATGCGATCGCTCTTATTCGGCGGTGTCGTAGACACTAACGCCTCGGACCGGATGTTGTCCAACCAGTCCCAACCGTTGAAACCTACTAGCCCAGCCTTGCCACGTCAATGGTTTGACCGGGATGCGAGAAGAGTAGCAGGTCAGCGGCCTGTCGATCACATCGGCTCAGGCCGCGACCGGCTGAAGGTCCGCCCGATCGGCCGCATCCAGATCGCCGGTCTCGCCGCCCGCGGCGGCCTTCCGGCCCAGGACGAGGGCGTAGAGCAGGAATGCGACCTCGGCCAGCACGCCGATCGCGATGCGGGCCCAGGTCGGCAGGCCGGAGGGGGTCACGAAGGCCTCCAGAACACCGGAGACCGCCAGCACCGTCGCAAGGCCGATGCTCATGCCGATGATGCTCCGGCCCTGTTCGGCGAGGGCCGTTCCACGGGTCCGCGGACCGGGGTCGATGATCGTCCACCCCAGCCGCAGGCCCAGGCCGCCGGCCACGAAGACGGCGGTCAGTTCCAGCAGACCGTGCGGAATGAGCAGACCGAGGAAGACGTCGAGCCGGCCGGCCGAGGCCATCAGGCCGACCCCGAGGCCGAGGTTGAGGACGTTGCTCCACATCACGAAGAGAACGGGGAGGCCTAGCGCGATGCCGAACAGCAGGCACTGCACGGCGATCCAGGCGTTGTTCGTCCAGACCTGGGCCGCGAACGAGCTCGCGGGGCGGTCCGAGTAGTACGCCTCGTACTGGCCGCCGGGCCTGGTCATCTCGCGGAGCGTGTCCGGCGTGGCCAGGCTGTTGCGGACCTCCGGGTGGGTGGCCACCCACCACGCGATCACCGCGGTGGCGACCAGCGAGAGGACGGCGACCGGCAGCCACCAGCGGCGCGAGCGGTAGAGCGCGGCCGGGAAGCTCACCGCGTAGTAGCGGGCGACGTCCCGCCAGCCGCTGGTGCGGGTGCCCGTGACGGCGTCGCGGGCCCGGGAGACCAGGCTGGTGAGGCGGCCCTCCAGCGTGGGGTCGGGCGCGGCGGCCTGGACCTTGGCGAGGTGACCGGTGACGCGCTGGTAGAGGGTGACCAGCTCGTCCGCCTCCTCACCGCTGAGCCGACGGTTCTTGGCGAGGGCGTCCAGCCGTGCCCACTCCCCCTGGTGGGTGGCGACGAAGACGTCCAGGTCCATGCGGCAGCTCCATGGTCGGCGCGGGGCGCGCGGGCGGGCGGGTGCGGACAAGTGGGCCCAGCATGCCAGGGGGAGGCCGCGCGCGGGCCGCCGGGACCTCCCTTCCCGAGCGGGTCCGCGGCCCCGTATGTTGACGACTGCAGATCACGGGGTCGTGGGGGCCGATCCGACGGACGTCCCTCCCGCGGACCGCGGACCATGAACCACTGACGGGAACGGACGGGTGTCTTGAGCGACCTGGTGACGGGCGAGGCGGTCGTCCTCGGCCTGCGCGCGGCGAAGCTTCCGAGCCGGGCGCTGGCGACCGGGCTGGACCTGCTCGTGCAGGGCGCCGCGCTGGTGGTGACGTCCCTCGTGCTGAGCTTCGCCCTCGTCGACCTCGACGGCGCGGCCCTCGCCGCCATCATGCTCGGGCTCGTGGTGTTCTTCCTGGTGGCCCTGCCCGTCATGGTCGAGACCCTCACCCGCGGGCGCTCGCTCGGGAAGGCCGCGCTGGGCCTGCGGGTGGTGCGCAGCGACGGCGGGCCGGTGCGGTTCCGCCACTCGCTGGTGCGCGGGCTGGTCGGCTTCTTCGAGATCATCGTGCTGAGCGGTGTGCCGGCGGCGATCTGCTCGGCGGTGTCGGCGGACGGCAAGCGGCTGGGCGACGTCTTCGCGGGGACCCTGGTGGTCCGCGAGCGCGTGCCCGGGGGCGGCGGTGCGGCGAACGCGCTGCCGCCGGTGCACCCGCAGCTGCTGCAGACGATCGGCGGCGAGCTGGTCGCGCTGGACCTCTCCGCCGTGCCGGAGCCGCTCTGGTTGGCGATTCGCCAGCTGCTCGGCCGGATCGGCCAGCTGGACCAGGCGGTGGCGCACCAGATGTCCGCCCGGCTCGCCGACGACCTCGCCGCCCGCACCGGCCACGCCGTCCCGTACGGGCTGCACCCGGCGGCGTACCTCGGCGCGGTGCTGACCGAGCGCCAGCGACGGGAGTGGACCAGGGCCCAGGGGTACGGGCAGCAGTACCAGCCGCAGCCGCAGCCCCACCCCCAGGCCCAGCACCTCCAGACCCAGCCTCCGGTCCCGAGCACGCCGACCCCCGCACCGCCCGCCGCCGCACCGCAGGCACCGCCCGCGGCACCGCCGGCTCCGGCCCAGCCGGCCCCCGCCCCGCAGCCGGCTCCCGGCACCGGGTTCGCCCCGCCCGCCTGAACCGCCCGCCTGAACCGCCCGCCTGAGCCGCGCCACCTAAGCCCGCCCCGGCAGGCCCACCCCGGCACGCCCGCCCCGACGGGCCCGCCCCGCGCGCCCTACCGGCCGTCGAACTCCACCGGCCAGGCGTTCGGCGGCGACTCCAGCTCCTCCAGCTCCACCCCGGCGGCGGCCAGCACCACGTCCCCGGCCAGGTGCACCACCTGCTGCTCGCCCGTCTCCAGGTCCGCCACCTGGTAGCGCTCGACCAGCAGCGGCCCCGAGTCCGTCGCGTGCGTCTCCACCCCCTCCAGCAGCCAGCCCTGGTCGAAGGTGCGCGGCGCCAGCACCGGCTCGGTGAAGGCGACCAGCCGCACCTTGGCGCTCGCCCCCTCCCGCAGCCGCAGCAACCGGGCGGTGGCGACCAGGAAGGCCGGCGAGCGCCCGGCGAAGCCGTGCGCCCGGTCGTGGCCCTCCACCGCGTGCTCCCCGGCCGGGTCGGCCGCGTCGGTCCGCACCCAGGCCACCCCGTCGACCGCCCCGCCGCGGACCTGCCAGCCGCCCGCCCGCAGCTCCGCCCGCAGCGGCCGGGCCCGCGAGTCCAGCGTCAGGTCGACGGTGCCGAGCACCTGGCCCCCGGGTCCGTACGTCTTGGAGACGTACCGCCAGCCGGCCGGGCCCGGCGCGCAGCTGAACCGCTCCTCGCCGAGCAGGACGTGGTCGTGGGTGTCGTGGAGCGAGTACCGGCCATTGGGCATGCCCGAAAGCCTACGTGGACGATCACGGCCGTCCGGCATGCAACGTTCGGTCCGGGTGCCCGCATTAGGGGGGTGGACGGCGCCGATCGGCGCCGCCGGTACGAGGGAAGGGGGGCAGGGATGGCGAAGACGGCACGCGAGGAGGAGTTCACCGCGTACGTGGCCTCCAGGAGCAGCTGGTTGCGCAAGGTCGCCTACTTGCTGTGCGGGGACTGGCACCGGGCGGACGACCTGGTCCAGGAGAGCATCACCAAGCTCTACGTGAACTGGCCACGGGCCGGACGGGTCGAGAACCTCGACGGTTACGCCCGCAAGGTCCTGGTCAACACGTTCCTCGCCGAGCAGCGATCGCCCTGGTGGCGCCGGACGACGCGGCGCGGCATCGAGCCCGACACGGCGAGCGTGGGCATCGACCTCGACGCCTCGCTCGACCTGCGGAAGGCGCTGGCCGCCCTGCCGCCGCGGCAGCGGGCCACCGTGGTGCTGCGTTACTACTGCGATCTGACGATCGACCAGGCCGCCGAGGCGCTGGGCTGCTCGTCGGGCAACGTCAAGAGCCAGACCTCGCGCGGCCTGGAGGCGCTCCGCGCCACCCTCGTCGCCCGCCCCACCACCGCAGAGAGGACGTCATGACGAACAACGAGCACCAGAACCTCACGGGGCGGCTGAACTCGCTGGCCGACGAGCCCGCCCCGCCGTCCGCCGTCGACACCGGCTGGGCCGTCGTCCGCGGCCGGGTGCGGCTGCGCCGCCGGCGCCGGGCCGCGTTCGGTGCGGCGGCCGTGGTGACGGCGGCGGCCCTGACCGGTTCGCTGATGATCCGGCCGGCCGGCGAGGCCGCCACCCCCGGGGCGCCGACCACGCTCGTCGCCGCGAGCTCCGGCCAGGCCTCGTCCGCCCCGCGGGCGGGCACGGACCCGTTCTTCACCGAGGTGCGGTTCGGCTGGCTGCCGGACTGGGCGAAGGGGACCGGCGGCATCGGCTACGGCTACGCCGACGCGCTGGGGGCCGACCACACGTCCGCCAAGGTATGGACCAAGGGGCAGTCGACGGCGAACCTCTCGCTGTCGCTCGCCCCGGGCACGGCCGAGCCCCCGCACGTCGGTCAGCACACGGTGGCGGCCCCCGCGGTCGACGGGCGTCCGGCCCACTGGCTGGTCTCCGACAATCCGCTGCCGGTCGACCCGCTGACCCTGCGCTGGCAGACGGCCTCGGGCCGGTGGGCGCAGCTGGACGCCCATGAGCCGAAGGAGGCGAAGCCCGAGGAGATGATGCTGCGGGTGGCGGCCGAGGTCCGGTTCGGGCGGACGGACCTCCCGCTGCCGGTGCACCTGACGGGGCTGCCGGCCGCCTTCAAGGTGACGGCCGTGTCCTTGCTGCGCCCGTCGGCCGTCATCGACGAGCCGTGGCGGATCAGCCTGGTGCTCACCGCCGAGAAGCGGCAGGTCCAGCTCATGGTCCAGCCGGAGGGCGCCGAGCCCGCGATCGCCCCGCCGGGCACCGACCCGCGCGAGTGCGAGGTCGAGCGGGGCGTGCGGATCTGCGCGTCGACCGCCCCCGGGGCGAACCCGGCGTTGGAGGCGATCGGCGGGCTCCCCGGGCTGCTGTCGACGATCGGGGCCGTGGGCGCCGACGAGAGCACCTGGACGACCGACGTGCTCCGCTGACCGCGCCCGAACACGCCGGTGGCCGGCACCCCGTGCGGGGTGCCGGCCACCGGTGCGCGTCACCGCATCAGTAGCGGTACTGGTCCGCCTTGTACGGGCCCTCGACCGGGACGCCGATGTAGTCGGCCTGGTCCTTGGTCAGGGTGGTCAGCTTCACGCCCAGCGCGTCGAGGTGCAGGCGGGCGACCTTCTCGTCCAGGTGCTTCGGCAGCACGTAGACGCCGATCGGGTACTGCTCGGTCTTCGTGAACAGCTCGATCTGCGCGATCGTCTGGTTGGCGAAGGAGTTGGACATCACGAACGACGGGTGGCCGGTCGCGTTGCCCAGGTTCAGCAGGCGGCCCTCGGAGAGGACGATGATGGTGCGGCCGTCCTCCTTGCGCCACTCGTGGACCTGCGGCTTGACCTCGGTCTTCACGACACCCGGCAGCTGGGCCAGGCCGGCCATGTCGATCTCGTTGTCGAAGTGGCCGATGTTGCCGACGATGGCCTGGTGCTTCATCCGGGCCATGTGCGAGGCCATGATGATGTCCTTGTTGCCGGTCGTCGTGATGAAGATGTCGGCCGTCTCGACGACGTCGTCCAGGGTCGCGACCTGGTAGCCGTCCATCGCCGCCTGCAGCGCGCAGATCGGGTCGATCTCGGTGACGATGACGCGGGCGCCCTGGCCGCGCAGCGACTCGGCGCAGCCCTTGCCCACGTCGCCGTAGCCGGCGACGACGGCGACCTTGCCGCCGATCAGCACGTCGGTGGCACGGTTGATGCCGTCGATCAGCGAGTGGCGGCAGCCGTACTTGTTGTCGAACTTCGACTTGGTGACCGAGTCGTTGACGTTGATCGCCGGGAACAGCAGGTTGCCGTCGCGGTGCATCTCGTACAGGCGGTGGACACCGGTGGTGGTCTCCTCGGTCACGCCCTTGATGGTGGCGGCGACCTCGGTCCACTTGTTCGGGGTCTCGACCAGGGTGCGGTTGAGCAGCTCCAGGATGATCCGGAACTCGTCGTTGTCCGCGGTCGACGGGTCCGGCGCGGCGCCGGCCTTCTCGAACTCGACGCCCTTGTGGATCAGCAGGGTGGCGTCGCCGCCGTCGTCCAGGATCATGTTCGGGGTCTGGCCGTTCGGCCAGGTCAGCGCCTGCTCGGTGCACCACCAGTACTCGTCCAGCGTCTCGCCCTTCCAGGCGAAGACCGGGACGCCCTGCGGGTTCTCCGGGGTGCCCTCCGGGCCGACCGCGATGGCGGCGGCGGCGTGGTCCTGGGTGGAGAAGATGTTGCAGGAGCACCAGCGGACCTCGGCACCGAGGGCGGTGAGGGTCTCGATCAGCACGGCGGTCTGCACGGTCATGTGCAGCGAGCCGGTGATCCGCGCACCGGCCAGGGGCTGCGACTCGGCGTACTCGGCACGGATGGACATCAGGCCGGGCATCTCGTGCTCGGCCAGCTGGATCTCCTTGCGCCCGAACGGCGCCAGGGAAAGGTCGGCGACCTTGAAGTCACCGGTGATGTCGGTCGACATGCGTCTGCTCCTCGCTGATGGGGGGTGGGGCAATGGCCAAGGTCCTGAGGTGTGCGTCGCGGCACGGCGGAGGCCGCACGGGTGCGCGGCAACGCCGGGGCCACCGGACCCCGCGGGGGCCGGTTCCCTGCTGCTCAGCACAAACCGTCGGAGGACCTCTCTCCCTCGACCGGCGCACGCCCCACAGGGGACGGACCACCGATCGACCGCCATCAGCAGCGACGTTCTGGCTCTGGGGACGAATCTACACCGGCGGCCCCGGCGGGCGGCTCGGTATGACCGTTTTTCGGCCTGCGGCCGCCGGATCCGACGGCCCCGTACGGGTGAGCCCCCGAACGGGTGGGCCGTCGAGGCGGCGCGCGCCCGGGAAGGCGGGCGCTCAGTGCGCGGCCGGCGCCGGTCCGCCGGGCGTGGCGTACGGGTCGTCGCCCTGCGCTTCCTTCTCGGCGCTGTACACGTCGGGCTCCAGGTAGATGGCGCGGGCGATCGGGACGGCCTGGCGGACGCGGACCTCGGCGGCGTCGATGGCCTGCGCCACCTGCGCGGCGGTGTCCTCCGCGTTGACCGCGATCTTGGCGGCGACCAGCAGCTCCTCCGGGCCGAGGTGCAGGGTCCGCATGTGGATCACCCGGGTGACGGAGTCGTGGTCGACCAGGGCGTCGCGGATCTGCGCCACCACCTCCGGGTGGGCGGACTCGCCGATCAGCAGCGACCTGGTCTCCAGCACCAGCACGATCGCGATGGCGATCAGCAGCACGCCGATCGCCAGGGTGCCGGCGCCGTCCCAGACGCCGTTCCCGGTGATCGCGGTCAGGCCGACGCCGAACAGCGCCAGCACCAGTCCGATCAGCGCACCGGTGTCCTCCAGCAGGACGACCGGCAGCTCCGGTGCCTTGGCCCGGCGGATGTAGGCGGGCCAGCCGTGCCCGCCCTTGTCCTTGACGGCCTCGCCGTAGGCGGTGTGGAAGGACCAGGCCTCCAGCCCGATCGCCAGGACCAGCACGCCGATCGGCCAGTACCAGTTGTCCAGCTCGTGCGGGTGGGCGATCTTCTCGTAGCCCTCGTAGAGCGCGAACATGCCGCCGACGCTGAACAGCACGATGGAGACCAGGAAGGCGTAGATGTAGCGCTCGCGCCCGTAGCCGAACGGGTGCTCGGGGGTGGCCAGCCGCTGCGAGCGCTTGCCGCCGACCAGCAGCAGCACCTGGTTGCCGGAGTCGGCCAGCGAGTGGACGCCCTCGGCCAGCATCGAGGAGGAGCCGGAGAACGCGAAGGCCACGAACTTGCCCGCCGCGATGCCCAGGTTCGCGGCCAGGGCCGCGACCAGGGCCTTGGTACCGCCTTCGGTGCTCATGCTCGGGTGGATCCCTCCGCCTGGGGCCGTTCACGCGGCCCGCGCTCTGCTCTGTCGAGTTCCGTCTCGGTCGAGCCTCCGTCGAGCGCATACGGTACCGGGCCGCCGCGCCGCGGCTCAGGACTGCGCCGCGAGCCCCAGGTAGACGGCGGCGAAGTCGGTCAGCGCGATCAGGTCGGCCAGTGCGTGCAGCGGGTCGGGCCGGGTGCTGGCGTACTCGGTGAGCCGGACGTCGTGGGCGGCGGCCAGCCGGTGCGCCCGGGTGACCGGGTAGCCGCGCGGGCGCTCGTCGTCGGCGGGCACCTCGGCCGGGCCCGGGTCGTCCTCGCCGGCGGGCGTCCCGCCCGGGAGGTGGCGCAGCACCAGCACCTGGAGGTGCAGCGGGTCCGGCTCGTCGACCCGGTCGCGGAAGAAGTCGTCGGGGTCGGCGCCCCCGCCGAGCTGGCCGGCGAACATGCCGCGGTGCGCGGTCAGCACCTGCGGCAGCAGCCCGGCCGGCGCCGGCCGGCCGGCCCGCTCGGCGAGCTGGGCGGCGAACCGGGCGGCGGCCGCCCCGGCCACCGGTCCCTCGGCCCAGAGCAGCGGCACGGTGCCGGCCAGCCGGGCGGCCAGGCTCTTGGCGGGGTTGGTGTAGGCGGCGGCGTCCGGCCGGCAGCGCACGGCGGCCGCGTCCAGCAGGTCGGCGGTGGTGACCGGCGCGTCGTACGGGAGCTGGGTGACGCCGAGCTTCTGGGCCAGCGCGAGCAGCGGGGCGAGGTGGGCCCAGAGCGCGGCCGGGTCCTCGGCCGGGAGGTCCGGCTCGGCGGCCGGCCCGGCCGGCGGCGTGCCGTCGTCGGGCAGGTTCGAGGGCACGTAGGGCAGGGGCAGCGCGCGCACCTGGAGGGCGGCCTCGGCCAGCCGGCTGCCGGTGGGGGCGGTGACGACGATGGCGCAGCCGCGCGCGTACGCCTGTTCGGCGAGGGCGATCAGGCCCTGCTCGCCGCCGTCGGCGGAGCTGATCACCAGCAGGTCGAGCGGCCCGGCCCAGCCGGGGAGCTGCCAGGCCAGCCCGGCGGCGAAGACCGGCGGCGGGGTGGACCGGTCGGTGCGCGGCACGGGCACCGCGTCGGTGGGCGGCAGCGGCGCGATCAGGCTGGCGGTGCCGGCCAGGGCGGCGAGGATCTCGCCCGCCGTCAGCGCGCTGCCGTGGCCGGCCACCAGCACCGCGCGGGGGCGGCCGTCGGGGCGCAGCCGGTCCAGGCCGGCCGCGTCGGCCAGCCGCAGTGCGGTGCGCACGCGCGCGCCGGCGCCGGCCAGGGCCAGCAGGGCGCGGTCGTGGTCGGCGCGCTGGAGGGCGGCCGGGTCGTCGAGCAGGGTGTCGTCGAGCATGCGGCGGGCCTCCGGCTGCTGGCTGGGCGCTGCGGGCTGCGGGGGCGGGGCCGGCTGTGGGTCCGCGCCCCTGCGGGTCTTGGCCCCAAGGATCAGGCCGGGCGGCGGGCCTCGTCCACCAGCAGGACCGGAATGCCGTCGCGGACGGGGTAGGCGAGGCCGCACCCCTCACCGGTGCAGAGCAGCTCGGGGTGCTCCTCGCTGCCGCCTTCGGCGAGCGCGGCCCGGCACTGCGGGCAGACCAGGATCTCCAGCAGGAAGGATTCGAGCTTCATGGGGTGTCGGGCTCCAGATCTCGGGGGTGGCACGGCGGTGCCCCGGCCAGGAGGAAACCCTACCGGCCGGGGCACAGGCGGCGTGCGTCAGGCGCGTGCGTCAGGCGCGTGCCTCGGGACGCCCGCCGGGGGCGTACGTCCGGTGGGCGTCAGCCGCGGACGATGGCGAGCACGCCGTCGCGCAGCTCGGCCATCCGCGCCGGGTCCTTGGCCTCGACGTTGAGGCGCAGCAGCGGCTCGGTGTTGGAGGCGCGCAGGTTGAACCACCAGTCGGGCCCGGCCACGGTGAGGCCGTCCAGCTCGTCCACGGTGGTGCCCTCCAGGCCCGCGTACGCGGCGCGGACGGCGGCGGAGCGGTCGGCCTGGTCGGCGACGGTGCTGTTGATCTCGCCGGAGGCGGCGTAGCGGTCGTACTCGGCGGTGAGCGCGGAGAGCGTGCCGTCCTGCCCGCCGAGGGCGGCCAGCACGTGCAGCGCGGCCAGCATGCCGGTGTCGGCGCGCCAGAAGTCGCGGAAGTAGTAGTGCGCGGAGTGCTCGCCGCCGAAGACCGCGTCGGTGACGGCCATCTCCTGCTTGATGAAGGAGTGGCCGACCCGGGTGCGGACCGGCTTGGCGCCGAGCTCCCGGACCACCTCGGGGACGGTCCAGGAGGTGATCAGGTTGTGGATGACGGTCGGCTCGTCCTCACCGGCGGCCTTGGCCCGGGCGATCTCGCGGGCCGCGACCAGGGCGGTGATGGCGGACGGCGAGACCGGCTCGCCGCGCTCGTCGACGACGAAGCAGCGGTCGGCGTCGCCGTCGAAGGCGAGGCCGAGGTCGGCGCCGACCTCGCGGACCCTGGCCTGCAGGTCGACGATGTTCTTCGGGTCGAGCGGGTTGGCCTCGTGGTTGGGGAAGGTGCCGTCCAGCTCGAAGTACATCGGGACGAGCTCGATCGGCAGGCCGTCGAAGACGGTCGGCACGGTGTGGCCGCCCATCCCGTTGCCGGCGTCGACGGCGACCTTGAGCGGGCGGATCGCGGTCAGGTCGACCAGGCCGAGCAGGTGGTCGGCGTAGCCGCGCAGGGTGTCCTGGGCGGACAGCGCGCCGGGCTCGACGTCCCGGACGGGCACGGTGACGGTGTCGTCCTCGCCGGTCCAGGACTCGACCAGCTCGCGGATGTCGGCGAGGCCGGTGTCCTGGCCGACCGGGGCGGCGCCGGCCCGGCAGAGCTTGATGCCGTTGTACTGCGCCGGGTTGTGGCTGGCGGTGAACATCGCGCCGGGCAGGTCGAGCCGGCCGCTGGCGTAGTACAGCTGGTCGGTCGAGCAGAGACCGATCTCGACCACGTCGGCGCCGTACGCGGCGGCACCCTCGGCGAAGGCCCGGCTCAGCGACGGGGAGGACGGCCGCATGTCGTGGCCGACCACGATCGCGGACGCCTCGGTGACCTGCACGAACGCGGCGCCGAAGGCGCGCGCGAGGCTCTCGTCCCACTGGTCCGGGACGACGCCTCGAACGTCGTACGCCTTCACGAGCTGCTTGAGGTCGCGCACTGCGGCTCCACCCTGGTCTCTGTCTGATCGATGTGCTTCCGGGGGGCGGCTGGCCACCCCCCGGGTCACGATACGTCGGGGCACCGCGCCGTTGGGCAGGCGGTAGACGGGCAGCGTACCGGGGTCGGGCGAACGCCTCGTGCCCGGTGCGGGCGGGGCCGACCGTCAGTTGTCGGGCGAGCGCAGCACGCGGAGGTGGCCGCGGCGGCCCGCCTCGGTGGACTCGCCCTCGGGGCCGCGGCCCTGACGGGGGGTCTGCGGGCGGGCGGCCTCGCGGACGGCGTTGGCGAGCGCTTCGAGGTCGTCGCTGCTGCGGCGCAGCGGGCCGGCCTCGGCGGCGAGCCGGACGACCTCCCAGCCGCGCGGGGCGGTGAGGCGCTCGGCGTGCTCGGCACACAGGTCGTAGCAGTGCGGCTCGGCGTAGGTCGCGAGCGGGCCGAGGACGGCGGTGGAGTCCGCGTAGACGTACGTCAGCGTCGCGACGGCCGGTCGGCCGCACGCGGTCCGCGAACAACGACGTACAGAGCTCACGAGGGTGGACGGTACCGCACTCCTCGCCGGGGAGCGAAGACCGCCTGTCCGAAGGGCGTGCCGTGTCGCGGTCCGCGCGCCTCGAACACCCCCCTCGCCGCGCTCGGCGCATCGCGCACCTTCTGCCGGCCCGCTCGCTCCGCCCGCTCGTGCGCGCGCCCGCCGCCCCGGGTGATTCGGTGTCGGGGTGGTCCACTTCCGACCGTCCAAGGACTACCCTCGGCAGTGATATGGACAGCTCTGCACCGCAGTCATCGACGGGACCTTCGCGCCGCCCGCGCCACCGCGACCGGCACGGCAGGGGTCTGCGCGGCCCGCTGGCGCCTCCGCAGGTGCCGATCTCGCTCACCCGCTCCGAGTTGTTCGACGACTACGTGCGCGAGTCGGTGGAGCGTCTTGAACGGCGTTGGCCGCAGTTGATCGAAGTGGAGTTCGCCGTCCAGGAGGTCCCGCTGCGCGAGGCGCAGGGCGCGGACTCGGACGGCGGGGTGCCGCTGGGGCAGGTGTCGCCGGGCCGGCAGGGGCGCAAGAGCCAGATCGTCGTGTACCGCCGGCCGGTGGAGATCCGGGCGAAGTCGCGGGAGGACCGCGCGGCCCTGGTGCACGAGATCCTGATCGAGCAGGTGGCGGAGCTGCTGGGGCTGTCGCCGGACGCCATCGACCCGCGCTACGACGAGGAGTGACGCCACGGCGAAGGGGCGGTACCCGGTCATCCCCGGGTACCGCCCCTTCGCCGTGCCGTCACGGTGTCAGCGGAGCACGACCTCCGGGTCCTGCGCGGCCCGCGGGACCTTGACGCTGCTGCGGTCGTCGCGCAGCGCCTGGACGGTGAACATCGGCACGTCCTTGCTCGTGATCGCCAGCATCCGGGCGGCCACCACGGGACCGCCGGAGACGGTCTCCACGGTCAGCGCGAAGGCGCCGTTCAGCCCGGCGGGCTCGGGGGCCGGGATGGCGACGGTGCCGCCGGCCGGCAGCTGGACGTCCTTGGTCACCGGGGTGCCGCCGCCGCTGCCCGCCGAGGCGGTGACCTTGACCGTGGCGGCCTCGCCGGTGGAGGTGAGGAAGAGCGTGGACTGGCCCCCGCCGCGGTTGTCCGCCACGGTGGCGCGGGCGCCGACCGGGACGGCACCGGACAGCCACGCCGCGTCGGACTTGCCGTTCGGGCCGGCGCGGTCGACCCGCAGGCCGACCACCACCGGGGTGGGGTGCTTGTCGTCGCTGGGCGAGAGCCGCAGACCGGCCACCTCGTCGCGGGTGACCTTGCCGAGGTCGACGGCGGCCACCATGCCGGCCTTGACGTGGATGGACTCGTTGCCCGCCGGGACGAACCAGCCGTTCTTGCCGGAGAGCTCGATCTTCAGGTCGGCGTCGTCCTCCGGCGGGGCCAGGACCACCAGGCGGGCGCTCGCGGTGTCCGCGGGCAGGCCGGGGAGCACCTGGGTGGGCGCCGGATCGGCCGAGGCGGGCACCCAGTCGGCGCCCTTGGCGCCGTCGGCGGCGTGCAGGGCGGCGCCGACCCGGCCGGACCGGGCGACGACGTGCACGGCGAGGTCGGCGACCTGGCCCTTGCTGATGGTGGGCAGCAGGACGGACTGCGAGCTGCCGGGGGCGACGGTGATGCCGTTGGCGGCGTCGTTGTCGATCGCGCCCTTGTCGCCGTACAGCTTGATGTCGACCACGGCGGCGGTGGCCTCGGTGTTGACCAGGCTGACGTAGTCGGTGCGGTCGCCCGCGGTGCTGGCGCCGGCGAACCAGAAGCTCGTACCGGCCGGGGTGCAGGTGATGCCGGAGAGGCCCAGACCGCGCTGTTCGGTGACGGTGGTGGTCTGGGTGACGGTGAATCCGGGGGCGAGGGCTCCGGTGGCGACGGCCCCGGTGCCGGGGGCGTTGTCGCTGTTGGCGGCGGGGGCGACCACGGGGGTGCCGGGCTTGGCCAGGTTCAGCCGGGCGTCGGCGGGCGCGCCGCCCTTGTCGGCGGCGGGCGCCCCCGAGGCGGCGGGGGCCGGGGCCGAGGCGGCGGGGGCGGGAGCCGAGGGGGCCGCGGTCGGCGCGGTGGCGGGAGCCGCCGCGTCGGCCACCCAGCCGGCCCCGCCGGCGGCGTCGCCACCGGTACCGGCACCGGGCGGGGTGTAGGCGGTGATGCTGGTCGAGCCGGTCAGGCCCTGGATCGGCTGCGGGCAGACCGCGGCGGTCCGTTCGACCTGCGCCGAGGTCGCCGCCGCACCGCCCTGGTCCGCGCCGGCCGGGGTGGCCGGCGGGCGCAGTTCGGCGACCCCGAACACCACCGCGAGCACCGCGGCCGCGGCCAGCAGCGACTGGGTGGTCTTCGTCCCTCCGGACGACCCGGACAACCCGGACGACCCGGACGACCCGGACGACCCGGACGACCCGGCGGGGCCGGCCGGGGCGAACGCGGCCTCGTCCGGCGCGGCGGCGCCGGCCCGGCCCTTGGACTTCTTCGAGAAGGCGGGCTTCTTCATCGCGGGTCAGCTCCCCGATCCGTGGTGGTGCGGGTACCGGCCCGGCCCGTTGGGGTTGTTGGGATCGTTCGGGTCGTAGTAGGGCTCGCCCTGCGGCTGCCCCGGCACCCACGGCTGCTGCCCGTCCTGCTGGTAGGGGTCGTAGCCGTACTGCTGGTCCTGCTGGTACTGCTCGTAGCCCGGCTGGCCGCCCTGCGGGTAGGCCTGCTGCTGGTACCCGTCGGAGCCGTACTCCTGGCCGCCGTACGGCGCGGCGGCCGGCTGCTGGGCCGGGTAGGAGCCGTAGCTGTACGGGTCGGCCTGCTGGTAGGACTGGTACGGGTCGGCGTACGGCTCGGCGTCCTGGACGGCCGCGGCCGCCTGGACCGCCTCGACCGGCTGCTCGCCGGCGGGCTGCTGCGGGATCGCGCCCGGGCGGCCCTCGTACACGCCGCCGTCGCCGTCCCCGCCGTCCTCGCCGCCCTCGCCGCGTTCCGCCATCCGGCGGGCCCGGCGGCTGCCGGGGGCGGGCGCCTGCGCCTGGGCGGCGGCGGCCAGCGCGGCGGCGGCGACCACCTCCTCGGGCAGGTCGTCGTCCTTGTGGCTGCGGCGGCCGGGCAGGGCCAGCACCAGGACGGTCAGACCGAGCAGCAGCTGGGCCCAGATCCAGCCGGTGTGCAGCAGGCCGCCCTCCCGGGTGACCTCCAGCTTGCCGGCGCCGGCCGGGAGCTTGAAGCCCTGCGCCCAGCCGTCGACGGTGGTGGCCTCCAGCGCGGTGCCGTCCAGGGTGGCCTTCCACTCGGGGGAGGCCGCCTCGGCGAGGCGCAGCACCCGGCCCGCGGGGCCGGCCGGGACGGTGGTCGCGAGGTCGCGCTCGCCGGACGGGACCACCACGGGGGTGGTGCCGGGGGCGGTGATCAGGGCGCGGGTCGCGGGGGTGCCGCTGACCTGCCAGAGCGCGGCGCCGCCGTCCTGGTTGGCCTTGACCAGGCCGGGGGTGGTGTCCAGGACGTCCTTGAAGGCGCCGATCAGCGGCCGGTCGACCAGCACGTAGGCGATGCCGTAGCCGGACAGGGCCGCGGCCTGGTCGGCGCCGGAGCCCGCCAGCAGGCTGCCGACCATCCGGTCCAGGCCGTCGGTGGTCCCGGTGGCCGGGTCCACGGTGGACTCGGCCTGCCCGAGCGTCAGACCGGCGCCGCGCACGAGGGTGTAGCGGACCGATCCGCCCTTCGGGTCGCCGGTGACGACCAGGGTGCGGGAGCGGTCGGTGGTACCGGCCTCCTCGGCGATGAAGGCGGGCACCTGGGCCGCCGGGGCCCGGTGCAGCGGGCCGTCGGCGCCGGTGACGGCCCACCAGAGGCCGGTGCCCAGCGGGGCGAGCACCGCGGCGGCCACCACCAGGGCGGCGACCGGCTGGCGCCAGCCGAAGGCGATGCCGGCGACGCGGGCGTTGGCGCCGTCGGCGCCGATCGCGGCGGCGGCCAGCAGGGCGATGCCGGCGAGCAGGGAGGCCGGACCGGCCCACGCGGGAACGGCCGGGCCGCCGGAGGCGGGGGTCACCGAGGTGCCCGCCACCGCGACCGCGAAGACCAGGCCGGCGCCGGCGGCGCCCCAGGCGGCGAGCACCGCACGGCGGCGGTCGGCGCGCAGCAGGGCGGCCAGCGCGGCGAGCACCACGCCCGCCGACAGCCAGACCGGCGGCACTCCGGCGCCGCCCGGGTTGACCAGGAGCAGTCCGAACCCGCTCGCGCCGCCGCCGTGCAGACCGGGCAGACCGGCCTCCAGCAGCAGCCGCTGGGGGTGCGAGAGCACCTGCAGCGACCAGGGGGCGAGCACCAGCACGGGGGCGGCGAGGATCACCAGCACGCGCAGCCCGAGCAGGCGCAGCGCGGTGCCGCCGGAGCCGAACGCCCCGCCGCGCACCACGGCCGCGGCGAGCATCGCCAGGCAGAGCGGTACCGCCAGCGCCCACGCCAGCGGGACGAAGGCGGTGGCGAGGGTGAGCAGCAGGACCGTCATCCAGACCGGGCGCCAGCCGGGCCGGGCGCCCTTGGCCGCGCTCTCGGCGCGGATGCCGAGGCCGGCGGAGATCGCGGCCGCGCGGGCCAGCGGCGGCAGCAGGACGGCGAGGACGGCGGTGCCGATCCGGCCCTGGGCGAGCGCGCCGGTGGCCGCGGGCAGCAGGGCGTAGGTGGCGCTCGCCCAGGCCCGGACCAGCTTGGAGTCGAGCAGCGGCCGGGAGACCAGGTAGGCGCTGACGGCGGCGAGCGGCACCGCGAGGACGACCAGCAGGGTGACCGCGAGGTCGGCGTGGTCGAACAGCATCCAGGAGAACACCGACAGCACCGCGAGGTACGGCGGCGCGGCCGCGGTGGAGCCGGTACCGACGGGGTGCCAGGCGTCCGCGTACATCGACCAGAGGCCGCCGGCGCCGCCGGTGGCGGGCAGCAGGGCGCCGCCGAAGAGGTCGCCGCCGCCGAGCAGGTCGCGGCAGGCGACCAGGGCGAAGACCAGCAGGGCGGCGAACAGGACCGGCGCCGGGCGCCGGGCCAGCTTCTTGAGCAGCGTGAACTGCTCGACGACCAGGTCCTCGGAGTCCTCGTCGCCCGGGCCGGCCTCGACCGAGCCGTGCCGGCCGGCCCCGGAGTCGTCGCCGCCCCCTATGCCGAGCGAGCCGATCACGCCTTCGACGGCGAGCCGGGCGGTGGCGCCGGGTGCCGGGAAGAGCGTGCGGTCGTCCAGGGCGTCGGCGGCGCGCAGCCGGGCCCGGCGTTTGCGGGCGGCCAGCAGCCGGGGCAGCCGGATCAGCTCGTGGCCGAGGCCGGCGAGTTCGTCGAAGGCCTGCTTCGGGTCCTTGCCGAGCAGGTTGGTGACCACCCGCAGCAGGGTGCCGAGCACCAGCCGCAGCAGGACGTAGGGGAAGAGCACGCCCTTGGAGTTGGCGAGCAGGGTGTAGACGGCGCCGGCCTTGTCCAGCCGGTGCGGGTGGGAGGGGCCGCAGTCGATCGCGCGGCGCTCGCGGCTGGCCGCCTCGGCGTGCCGCAGCACGGCGTCGGGGGCGACCACGACGCGGTGGCCGGCGGCGTTGACCCGCCAGCAGAAGTCGGTGTCGTCGCGCATCAGCGGCAGCGCCCGGTCGAAGCCGCCGAGTTCCTCGAAGACGTCGCGGCGCACCAGCATCCCGGCGGTGGAGACGGCCAGCACCGGGCGGACCTGGTCGTGCTGGCCCTGGTCCTGCTCGCGGCGGTCGAGGCCGGTCCAGCGGCGGCCGGAGCGGGCGATGCTGACGCCCACCTCCAGCAGCTGGCGGCGGTCGTACCAGCTGCGCAGCTTGGGGCCGACGACGGCGGCGCTGGGGGTGGAGTCGGCGACCTGGAGGAGGCGGCGCAGCGCGTCGGTCTGCGGCTCGCAGTCGTCGTGCAGCAGCCAGAGCCACTCGACCGGCTGGGTCTCGCGGGGGCCGCCGCGGCCGAGGTCGTCCTCGTGGCCGAGCGGGTCGCCGAAGTCGTCCCAGCCGCCGGTGACCGGGTCGTAGCCGGAGGGGTCGAGCCGGTAGGGGAGGTCCTCGGGGCGCAGCGGCGGGCTGTTGAAGACCGCCTCGCCGACGGCGGTGCCGAAGCCGGCCCGGCGGCCGAGCACGATCGGGCCGCTCTCCGGGAGCCAGTCGCCGAGGGTGTCGGCGAGCAGCTGCGGGGAGTTGTCGGTCGAGCCGGTGTCGACGGCGAGCACCCGCTGGACCTGGCGGTCCTGGCCGAGCAGGCCGGCGAGGGCCTGCGGCAGCCAGCGGGCCCCGTCGTGCGAGACGATCACGGCGGTGACCAGGTGGCGCGGATAGGCGGGCGGCCTGGCAGCGGTGAAGCCGCTCTGGTGGCTGTAGACGGTCATCGAGTGCGCGGGCCCCAGTTCTCGGTGGACACAGCCGGTGAACGGCAACCGGATGGCGCACCACACTAACGGCTCCGGATGGCGCCGCCGTCCGCGGGCCGTGGAGAGGCTGTGCGCACCGGGCGGCGCAAGGGCCCGGGAACACGAAAGCGCCCCACCGTCGCGGTGAGGCGCCCGTCGAGCTGTGCGGTTGTCGAAGGGTCAGCAGGGTCAGGGGCCGACCCGGTCAGACCGCGCTCTTCTTGAGCCGACGGCGCTCGCGCTCGGAGAGACCGCCCCAGATACCGAACCGCTCGTCGTTGGCGAGCGCGTACTCCAGGCACTCGGAGCGGACCTCGCAGGCGAGGCAGACCTTCTTGGCCTCGCGGGTGGAGCCGCCCTTCTCGGGGAAGAAGGACTCCGGGTCGGTCTGGGCGCACAGCGCGCGCTCCTGCCAACCGAGTTCCTCTTCCTCCTCCTCGATGCCGTCACCGATCAACAGCTCAAAGAGCTCGCTCATGTGGCGCGCCTCCTCTGCCCCTATTTGGCGTCCCCGTGGTTGCCGTTGCCTCGTGCGGCTGACGACACGAGTGAAATTACAGTTGCGTCACTCTGGCCCAGTCAAGCCGAGCTCTGGTATTGGGGCCAGGATTCACTCCCCGGCACCAAGCCGTTACGAATAGTGTACATATCCGGACACATCGGACTAACAGCCCGGATCCCGTCGAACCCTTCACAACCAGCCACCGTGTGACGTGCAGTCATCGTCACAGGTCGGTCATCGGCCTGCCTTCCCGGCGATCTTCCCATCGAAACATAGAGGGTGATTTATCACCCCATTGGGTAGTTCATGGCCTATCCAGCCCGATTGCCCCGGCTCCAGAGTTGACACCGCCCTGCCGGATGCGGTCTCCTTTCCCTCATGTCAGAGTTCGCCAGCCCCCGGAGCGGTTCCGCGCTCCGCCGTGCCGTGAACTCTTGTTGTTGCCTCTGTTCCTGTATCTAGGCGCCCGCAGTCCCGCCGCGCGCCGCCCAGGAAGCACAGAGGCCGCCCGCGATTCCCGCCCCAGGACATCCCGGATCCGGCTGATCCCTGTCGAACCAGCCGTACTCCGAGGACGACATCCCGTGCGCATGAACCGCATCCGCAAGCGGAACCGCGACCGCAACAAGCTCGCCCGCCGTGGCCTCACGCCCACCGCCCCTCCCCCGGCGCCCGCCCGCCCCGCCCACCGCTGGGCCGACGGCCTGAGCGACGTCTCCATCGCCGGCGACCCGCTGGCCTTCCCGCACCTCGCCCGCACCGACCTGCCCGACCACCCCACCACCGTCGCCGGCTACGCCCGACTGGTCCGCGAGATCGCCGCCGACCGCGCCCGCTGGGAGCCGCTGGTCCGCTACGACGCGCTCACCCGCTGGTACGCCCGGCTGGAGACCGGCCCCGGCTACGAGGTCTGGCTGCTCAGCTGGCTGCCCGGCCAGAGCAGCGGCTTCCACGACCACGGCGTCTCCTCCGGGGTGATGACCGTCGTCCAGGGCGAGCTGATCGAGCGCTCCCTCACGCACACGGGTGAGGGGGCCCGCACGCTGCGCCCCGGCGGGCACCGGGTGTTCTCCTCCGGCTACCTGCACGAGGTGGTCAACGGCGCGCTGGAGCCCGCCGTCTCCATCCACCTCTACACGCCGGGCCTGACCGAGATGAACCAGTACGGCGGCGCCGGCGTCCCCGAGCAGCACCCGCAGGAGCAGGCCGAAGCCCACTGAGGACGGGCGCCGGGCGGCCCGCGAAGCGGGCTGACGGCCAGTCGGGCCGTGGCAGGATGGGCGCATGCGCATCGTGGCACTGGCAGGCGGAATCGGCGGAGCGCGCTTCCTGCGCGGACTCAAGGAGGCCCTCGGCCCGCAGGACGAGATCACCGTCATCGGCAACACCGGCGACGACATCCACCTCTACGGCCTGAAGGTCTGCCCCGACCTCGACACGGTGATGTACACCCTCGGCGGCGGCATCCACGAGGAGCAGGGCTGGGGCCGCACGGACGAGACCTGGTCGATCAAGGCCGAGATGAAGGAGTACGGCGTCGGACCCGAGTGGTTCGGGCTCGGCGACCGCGACTTCGCCACCCACCTCGTCCGCAGCCAGATGCTCACCGCCGGGTACTCCCTCAGCCAGGTCACCGAGGCGCTCTGCGTGCGCTGGCAGCCGGGCGTGCGGCTGCTGCCGATGAGTGACGACCGGGTCGAGACGCACGTGCGGATCACGGACGGGGAGGGCACCCGGGCGATCCACTTCCAGGAGTACTGGGTCAGGCTGCACGCCGCCGTCGACGCCGAGGCGATCGTCGCGGTCGGCGCGGACACCGCCAAGCCCGCGCCCGGCGTGCTGGAGGCCATCGCGGCCGCCGACGTCATCCTGTTCCCGCCGTCCAACCCGGTGGTCTCGATCGGCACCATCCTCGCCGTGCCCGGCATCCGGGCCGCGGTGGCCGCCGCCCCGGCGCCGGTGGTCGGGCTCTCCCCGATCATCGGCGGGGCGCCGGTGCGCGGCATGGCCGACAAGGTGCTGGCCGCCGTCGGCGTCGAGGCGACGGCGGAGGCCGTCGCCCTGGACTACGGCGCCGACCTCCTGGACGGCTGGCTGGTGGACACCGCCGACGAGGCCTCGGTCGCCGCGGTCGAGGCCGGCGGGATCGCCTGCCGGGCGGTGCCGCTGCTGATGACGGACGTCGCCGCCACCGCCGAGATGGCCCGGGCCGCGCTGGCGCTCGCCGAGCTGGTGCGGGCGTGACCCTGCACATCCTGCCCGTCACGGGCCTGCCGGAGATCGACGCCGACGCCGACCTCGCCGAGCTGATCGCCAAGGCCGCGACCTACCAGGACGGCGACGTCCTGGTCGTCACCTCGAAGATCGTCAGCAAGGCGGAGGGGCGGGTGCTGCGGGCCGCCGACCGCGAGGCCGCGATCGACGCCGAGACCGTCCGGGTGATCGCCCGGCGCGGCCCGATCCGGATCGTCGAGAACCGCAACGGCCTGGTGATGGCCGCCGCCGGGGTGGACGCCTCCAACACCGCCGCCGGCACCGTGCTGCTGCTGCCCGAGGACCCGGACGCCTCCGCCCGCGCGCTGCGGGCCCGCCTCCAGCAGCTCACCGGGCTGCGGCTGGCCGTCGTCGTCACCGACACCTTCGGCCGGCCCTGGCGCAACGGCCTGACCGATGTCGCGATCGGCGCCGCCGGACTGCCCGTCCTGGAGGACCACCGGGGCCGCACGGACAGCCACGGCAACGAGCTGGCGATGACCGTCACCGCCACCGCCGACGAACTCGCCGCCGCCGCCGACCTGGTCAAGGGCAAGGCCACCGGCACCCCGGTCGCGGTGGTCCGGGGCCTCGGCCACCTGGTCACCGCCGAGGACGGCGAGGGCGCCCGGCCGCTGGTGCGCGCCGCCGCCGACGACATGTTCCGGCTCGGCACCTCCGAGGCGCTCCGGCAGGCCGTCACCCTGCGGCGCACCATCCGCGCGTTCACCCCCGAACCGGTGGACCCGGGCGCCGTCCGCCGCGCCGTCGACGCCGCCGTCACCGCGCCCGCCCCGCACCACACCACGCCCTGGCGGTTCGTCCTGCTGGAGTCGGCCGAGGTCCGCACCCGGCTGCTGGACGCGATGCTCGCCGCCTGGCAGCGCGACCTGCGCGAGCTCGACGGCTGGGACGACGCGCTGATCGCCCGGCGCACCGCCCGCGGCGACGTCCTGCGCGACGCGCCCTACCTGGTCGTCCCCTGCCTGGTGATGGACGGCTCGCACGACTACCCCGACGCGCGCCGCGCCGCCGCCGAGCGCGAGATGTTCACCGTCGCCATCGGCGCCGCCGTGCAGAACCTGCTGGTCACCCTGGCCGGCGAGGGCTACGGCACGGCCTGGGTGTCCTCCACGATGTTCTGCCGCGACACCGTGCGCGCGGTGCTCGACCTGCCGGCCGGCTGGGACCCGATGGGCGCCGTCGCGGTCGGCCGCCCGGCCGAACCGCCCCGCGAACGGCCTGCCCGCAGCGCGGCCGCCTTCGTCGAGGTGCGGTAGGGGTCAGGTAGGGGTCAGGTGACCAGGTCGTCCGGCAGCAGCCGGAAGGACTCGTGGTCGGTCACCGCCCCCGGTGGTCGTTGGGGGCCAGCCGGGGGCCGTAGCGCGGGGCGCGGGCGCCGGCGGCGAGCAGCAGGCGGCAGAGGCGGTACCGGTGCGGGCGGTAGGGCTCCAGGAGAGCCAGCATCTGCGCGTCGTCGCTGCGGGGCCGGCCGGCCAGGGCCCAGCCGACCAGGTTGGGGAGGTGGTAGTCGCCGACCGAGACCGCGTCCGGGTCGCCGTTGCTGCGCTGCAGGGTCTCGGCGGCCGTCCAGACGCCGATCCCGGGGACGGCGGTGAGGCGGGCGAAGGCGTCGGCGTGGTCCATCGCCGAGGCCTCCTCCAGCCGGGCGGCCAGCCGGACGGCGCGCACCACGGTGGCGGAGCGCTTCGGGTCCACGCCCGCGCGGTGCCACTCCCAGCTGGGGACCAGCGCCCACTCGCGGGCCGACGGCGCCACCCGCATGCCCTCGGCCGGGCCGGGCGCCGGGGTGCCGAAGTCGCGCAGCAGGGTCCGCCAGGCGCGGTACGCCTCGTCGGTGGTGACCTTCTGCTCCAGGATCGCGGGCACCAGCGACTCCAGCACCAGCCCGGTCCGGGCGAGCCGGACGCCGGCCGCCTGCCGCTGGGCCTCCCGCAGCGGGCCGGGCGGCAGCACCAGACCGGCCGGGTCGTCCTCGGCGCCGAGCAGCGCGGGCAGCCGCTCCAGCAGCCAGCCCGCCCCCGGGCCCCAGGCCCGGCCCTCGACCTCGCCGTCGGCCGGGCGGACGGACACCCGCAGCGTGCCGACGCCGGCCGGAGTGCGGGAGGCCCGCCAGACGGCGCCGTCGCCGGTGGTCCGGTAGGCCGGGTCGGCCGGGCCGCGCCGCAGCGGCAGCAGGGTGCGGGCCACGTCGAGCGGGAACCCCGGGCGCCAGCGGCGCACCCGCGCACCGGTCGCAGCCTCGTCCGTCACCGCCGTGCGCCTCCTCCGCTGTCCGGCTCCACCGCCTTCGCCGACCATGGGGATATGAACGATACGCGGCAGCCGGAGCTGTCCTCCGCCGACGAGGGCGCGGTGCGGGCGCTCTACCACCGGGCGCTGGACGGCTGGAACCTGCAGGACGGTGCGGCGTGCGCCGGGCCGTTCGCCGAGGACGGGGAGATGATCGGATTCGACGGGACCAGGTACGTCGGGCGGTCGGTGATCGCCGCCGAACTGGGGCGGATCTTCGCGGACCACGCCACCCCCGAGTACGTCGCCAGGGTGCGGCGGGTCCGGGCGCTCGGACCGGGGGTGGTCGAGCTGGACGCCGTGGCGGGCCTGGTGCCGGACGACGCCGAGGACCTCGACCCGGGGCTCAACGCGCTGCAGACGGTGATCGCCGTCAACGCGGGCGCCGGCTGGCGGATCGCGCTGCTGCAGAACACCCCGGCCCGGTACGACCTGCGCCCGGACCTCGCGCGGGCGCTGACCGCGGAGCTGCGGGCGCTGATCCCCCGGGGCCCCGGACCGGTCTAGGGCCGGTCTTCAAACTCCCGTCGTCCGCCCGGAGGGCGGGCGGTGCGGCGTTGGGGTGCGTGCATCGCAAGGCGGAGGATGGAGCCACTGCGGTGGGGGC
>NZ_JBSFNM010000093.1:0-24673 GCF_053587085.1 Kitasatospora sp. NPDC003701 | reverse complement strand
ATCAGCAGCACGGCCTTGACGATCTGCACCCAGGTGGTGCCCTTCATGCCGCCGATCACCACGTAGACCACCATCAGCGCGCCGACGGCGACGATGGTCCAGCGCTTGGCGCCGTCCCCGCTGACGCCGAGCAGCAGGGCGACGAGGGAGCCCGCGCCGACCATCTGGGCGAGCAGGTAGAAGATCGACACCACGATGGTGGAGATGCCGGCGGCGGTGCGCACCGGGCGCTGGCGCATCCGGAAGGCCAGCACGTCGGCCATGGTGAAGCGGCCGGAGTTGCGCAGCGGTTCGGCGACCAGCAGCAGCGCGACCAGCCAGGCGACCAGGAAGCCGACGGAGTAGAGGAAGCCGTCGTAGCCGTAGAGGGCGATGGCACCGGCGATGCCGAGGAAGGACGCGGCGGACATGTAGTCGCCGGAGATGGCCAGGCCGTTCTGGAAACCGGTGAAGCCGCGGCCGCCGGCGTAGTAGTCGGAGGCGTCCTTGGTCTGCCGGCCGGCCCAGATCGTGATGCCGAGGGTGGCCAGGACGAACAGGCCGAAGAGCGTCATGGTCAGGCCGCGGTGCTCGGTCGCGGAGCCGGCGGCGAGCAGGGTGGTGGTCATGAGTCGGCCCTCCCGGGCTCGGTGAGTGCCCCGGCCGTGCGGCCTTCGCGGATGGCGGCGGCGGGCGGGTCGAGGCGGCGGTCGGCGTAGCGGGCGTACCAGGCCGCGATGGTGAAGGTGCTGGCGAACTGGAGCAGACCGAGCGCGAGGGCGACGTTGACGTGGCCGAACAGCTTGGTGCCCATGAGGCCGGGGGCGTAGTTGGAGAGCAGGACGTAGAGCAGGTACCAGAGGATGAAGCCCGCGGTCACCGGGAACGCGAAGCCGCGGAAGGAGCCGCGGAGCCGGCGGAACTCCTCGCTCTGTTCGAGGTGTTCCAGACGGTCCGGTATGGCCGGCCGGTCGGTCGAAGGGGTTTCCACGGGTGTCTCCTGGGTGAGCGGGTGCGGTGTCGGAACGGGGGCCGGAGGGGCTGCCGCGTCGGTGCGCGACGGGGCTGCTCGCGGGGCGGTGCCCGGTCGTCGTCGGGCCCCTCCCACCGGCGAGTTCGTTTCTGCGGCGTATCCCAACTCGCGCGGGCGCACACCGGTAGGGATCGCACCGGAGTATGCGGTGAGCGGTCGCATTCTGCGGCGAGCGGTGCGCCGAACGGTCGAACGGGATCGGGCCCCCGGGACCGCCCACCGGGGCGCGTGGAACGGCCGAGGTCACAAGGAGGTCTCGGCTGTTCCACCCCTTGACGGTGGTCCCGATCCGGGGGTGTCATGTGCCTCATCGCGATCGAGCACCTCGATTCCGAGTGCTTCGGCGATGCTCTCCCGGGTGTCGACCGGCCCTGTTCATGGGCCGGGCTCTCCACTGACGCCCGGTCACTCCTTCCGGGCCCCCATCCGCTGGTCGAGAACCGCCGCGTGAGGGTGGGACCCCGGATCGGCCGACTTCTCGAACGAGTCCCTGCCATCCGAGGGGTCGTGACGAACGGTCATCAACGCCCGGTTCTCAACAGCCCGGCCGGCCTTGCCGACGGGTGACTCACCCACCCCTCACCACGCGCACCCGGCCGTCGGCCCGTGCCAACAGCCGCGACCGCCGACCCGCCGTCCGGGTCCGCCGTTCCATCTGTCCCGCGGAACCGGCACTGTCGCTCCCCGAGCCCCTCAGAACGATCCGACCAGCACCCTGTAGGACAACCAGGCAAGGAGTACTCATCCATGTTCAGGAGAACCACCTCCCCGCCGCCGGTCGAGGGCCGCAGCCCTCGACACGGGGCGCCCTCCGGACGCACCGTCCCCACTCCTGTCGGCCGCCCGGTCGCCTCGTTCGTGGCCGCGCTCGCCCTGATCACGGGTTCGGCCACCGTGTTCCCCGGCCTGTCGGCGGCGGCACCCGCCGCGGATCCCGCCCAGGGCCCGTACGACCTCGCCAAGGACGCGCCGGTGTTGATCGTGCTCGGCCAGAGCAACGCGGAGGGGTGGAAGGCGCCGATCACGGACGCCGCCGATGTGGCGCAGTGTCAGTCCTTCAGCCACGTCAAAGGACTGAGCCGGACGAACAACCGGGCGGCCGGAGCGACGAAGGCCACCTGGTCGCCGTACACCTGTTCCGGCAGCAACCTCGGCGCGGAGTACGGGAACGGCCTCAACTACAACGTCGCGTCGGCGACCGCGCTGCGCTGGGAGCGCGCCGCCAAGGGCACGGCCCTGCCCGACCTCAACGTGATCCACCTGGCCTGGGGCAGCCAGGGCGTCCAGGGCAACGACCTGGCGAGAAACCTGTGGTGGCCGGACCGCAACCCGACCGACGTCCAGAGCCTGTTCCCGCTGGCGGTGAACACGATCGCCAACGGCCTGCGGGCCCTGCAGGAGGCGGGCAAGCGACCGCGCGTCATCGGCCTCCACTGGAACCAGTGGGAGGCCGAAGCCGACAACCCCGCGACGGCCGGCGCCGGACAGGTCCGCCAGGCGCTCCTCAAGGTCCTGGAGCCGTTGCGGACGATCACCGGCGCCTCCACCGCCCCGGTCTTCCTCTACCGCCCGCGCGCGAACGTCTACGACGCGACGCGGACCCGGTACGTCACGGAGGCACTGACCGCCATCGCCGGCGGGCCCGCGCCCCATTCCTACCGGCTCCTCGACCCGGCGGACGCCAGGTCGGCGACGGGCACGCCGCTCTACCAGCCCGCCGACCCGCCGAACTTCGGGATCTTCAGCGACGGTGTCCACTACACCCGCGCCGTGCAGGAGTGGTACGCCGAGCAGCAGTGGAGGACCGTCTTCACCGACCAGCGGTACGGCGCGCCGGTCAACGCCACCGTCAACGCGGCGTTGCGCAGGCCCGCCACCCAGTCCTCCACCAACCGGGCCGGCGTGGAAGAGGCCGGGAACGCGGTGGACGGCAGGACCAGCGGCGTCTACGCACAGGCGACCCCCAGCTACACCAGGAACGAGGCGCAGCCGTGGTGGCAGGTCGACCTCGGTGCGAAGCAGCGGATCCGGTCGGTGGAGCTGTTCAACCGCACGGACGGGTTCTTCGAACGCCTCACCGACTTCGACGTCATCGTGTCGGACACCGATCTCACCGGCCGTAGTTGGGCGGACATCCAGGCCGACCCGGCGGTGAGGAAGATCCGGATCAAGGGCACCGCACCGCAGAAGCTGACCGTCGCCGTGGGCGCCGACGGGCGGTACGTCCGGGTGCAGCTCGCCGGCACCGACCACCTCACCCTGCCCGAGGTCCAGGTCAACGTTCCGGTCGCGACACTGCCGGCCGGGTACCGCACGGCGACCGTCGCCGGGACGAACCACGTCATCGACGTGCGTGCCGGTAGCGTCGACGACAACGCCCAGATCATCCGCTACCCGAACGTCGGCAGCTCGAACCAGCGGTTCGAGTTCAGGCCGCTGGCGGACGGTCACGTGCGGATCGTCAACGAGAGGAGCGCCAAGGCCCTGGCCGTGGAGAACGCGTCCCGGGCCGCCGGAGCGAAGATCATCCAGCGTACCCACACGCCCGGCGGCCTCGCCGACGACGAGTGGCGCGCGGAGGACGCCGGCAACGGACGCGTGCGCCTGGTCAACCGCCACAGCGGCCTCTACCTCACCGCGGGCACCGCCGAGATCACCCAGTTCGAACAGCGCCCCTACGACGGCAGCGACCTCCAGACGTTCAGCATCGGCTGACGCACTCTCGGAAGCAGTCCCCTGGGTCGCCGGCCGCAGGCAGTCCGCAGCCCGCGGCCCAGGGGCAGCCCCGAGGCTGCGACCGCTGTCGACGCGCACCGACCGGCACCGGAGTTCGAGTAACGGTCCCATAACGGAGCGGGATGGAACGCCCCACCCGTCACTCCTCCTCCGGAGAGCCGAGGGCGGCCCTCCGGAGGAGGCCCTTCGCGTTCGAGGGACATCCCGTGGAGCGGCGCAGCTCGGCCGGCTCTCACCCGACGTCGATCGAACTGGGCGAGGCCCCCGCCGCGATGCGAGTCCATCCGCACGGGGACAGCCGGACAGGACCTGCATGCCACCCACGGTCGGAGCACTGACCGATGCTCAGCTCCAGGCGCTACTGCCGTCGAAGAGCCTGGGACAGAGCGCCGTCGATGAGCTGACGCGTCGCCACGGCGACGTGATCCTGGCCTGTGTACTGGGGCTGAGCGCCAGCCCGGACGACGCACGGGCGCTGGCGGCCGAGGCCCTGGCCAGAACCGTCGACGCCTACGGCCGGGGCGCGACACCCGGCCCGTCCTGGATCGTCTCGCTCCTCGGCGAGGCCCGCTACCTCGCCGCGAGGAGCGCGGAGGCGGGACGGCGCGGCACCCTCGCGCCGGGTTTCCTGGACTGGTTGGACCAACGGGCCGCGACGCACGGCGGTCACCGGGCCGCCCTGTCCGCGGCCGAGGAGGAGAGCCCGCTGCTGCGGTCGTTGGCGACGCTCACCGATGCGCAGGTGGCGCAGCTGTGGCGGGGCCTCGTCGCGCTGCCCGGGTCGGACACGCCGTGCGTCCAGGCCCGGCAGACGCTCGCCGACGCGTATGTGCGCCTGTACGTCGCGGTCGTCCCGGAGCGGCGCTGCCGCCACCTGGCCGTCCCGTTGTCCGAGCGGGTCGCCAACGACGCGCCGGAGACCGCCGATCTGACCCGTCACCTCACCCGCTGCGCCCGCTGCCGCAGGGTCCTGGAGGACCTGGAGGCCGTGTACCGCTGGGACGTCGACCTGCTGCGGCGGCGGCTGCTCATCGCGTTCGACCCGACGTCCACCGGGTCCGGGCCCGACCGGTCCGGACCGCCGACAGCGGTGGTGCCGCCCGGCGCGGCGCCGGCCGACCCGGCACCGGCCGAGGTCCCCGCCCGGCTGACGCGGCGGCCGGTCACGGCGGGAGGCCTGCCCGCGCGCTACCGGCGACGGGGCATGGTGACGGTCGCCGGTGTGGCGGTGGTGGTGGCGGCGGTGGTAGTGGTGGCGTTGGTGCTCGGACGTCCGGGCCGACCGGATGAGGGCCACGTCGCGGACCCACCCGCTCCGGGCACACCGACGGCTTCGGAGGCGCCGCTCCCACGCGCCTCTCCGCCGGCTCCGGACGAGGCGCCGGCCACCGCCGCGCCGTCTCCGACGCCGGCGGCGAGCCAGTCGCTCCACACCCCGTCGGCGCTGCCTTCCGTCCCACGCCTGCCCGCGGAGTCGCCCGCCGTCCCGTCCCGAGTGCCCTCTTCTCCCGCGCCGTCCGCGACATCCGCCGCCGCGACTCCGACGCCGGAGGTCCGCCCCCTGCGCCGCGGAGACGCGGGGCCGGCCGTGGTGCGGATGCAGGACCTCCTGATCCGGGCGAACTGCGTACCGGAGAACGTGCCCTTCGCCGATGGCGGCTTCGACGACGCGACCGCGGAGTTCCTGATGGACTTCCAACGTGCGGCCGGCATACACGGCGGGGAACGGGACCGCACGGAGTACGGACCGCAGAGCCGGGAGGCCCTCGAAGGTGTCGGGGACCGTGACGTCTGCCGGCGTGCGTAGGCGGGGGCCGCGGCGGCACGCTCAACGCGGACGCCCGGACAGCCCGTAGACCCGGGCGGCGTTGCCCCCGAGCACACCGGTGACCTCCTCGGCCGGCAGGTCGGAGAGCGTCTCGCGCACCAGGTCCAGCCAGTCGCGGTAGCGGGTCGCGGTGGTCATCACGGGCCAGTCGCTGCCGTAGAGGCACCGGCCGGGCCCGAAGGCGTCGACGGCCTCGCGCAGGTACCGGCGCAGCAGGGCGGGCGGGGTGGTGCGGTGGGGTGTCTCGGTCGCGAGGCCGGAGAGCTTGCACACCACATTGGGCCGTCCGGCCAGCTTGTGCAGCGCGCGCCACCAGGAGTCGTCGGCGGAGCCGCCGGGTGTCGGCTTACCGAGGTGGTCGAGGACGATGGTGGTGCGGGGGCACGCGGCGGCGAGCTCGTCCAGGGCGGGGAGTTGGTGCTGGCGGACGCAGGCGTCGAAGGGCAGGCCGGCGTCCGCGAGCAGTGCCAGGCCGGCGCGCAGGGACGGGTCCGCGGTGAACCCGTTCGGCTCGTCCTGGAGGAGGCGGCGCACTCCGACGACGAACGGGTCGGCCGCGAGCCGCGCGATCCGCGGGTGGTCGCGGCTGTCCTCCAGGGCGAGGTGGGCCACCATGCCGCGGATCCCGGGCCGGGTGCGGGCCATGGCGCGGACCCACTCGACCTCGTCGCCCGCCTGTTCCGGTCGGCGTCCGGCCTCGACCACGATCACGTCGACGGGCCCGCCCGCGGCGGCGGCGAGGTCCTCGGGGCCGAACCTGCGGCGCAGGGCGGGATCGGTGAGCCAGGGGTAGTCCAGGTGCGCCGGGTCCCACAGGTGGACGTGGGAGTCGACGGTGACGGAAGGCATGGTCGCTGCTCCGGTGTGAGGTCGGTGTCGTCGGTTCTGGGGCACAGAGATGGGATGAATTCTGAGCTCAGCGGCGAAGGAGCGCCCGGGGCTCCCGCGCGTTGCTCGGCAAAGTGCCAGGCACGCCCACTACTTGCTCTCCGGCCAGGGCCGTCCCTGAAACCTGTTTCCCCGGATTGATTGGATCGATCTGATATCCTGGTTCGATGGTCACCGGCGGGAGCGGCCGGGTGGCCGACCGTCGAACCCCTGCCTCTGGAGTGTGCGTCGATGTCCTTGACCGACATGGCGATCGCCCGTATTCGGGAGCTCATCCAGTCCGGGGAGCTGCAGCCGGGGTCGAAGCTCCCGCCCGAGCAGCAGCTCGCCACCGAGCTGGGGTTGTCGCGCAATCTCATGCGGGAGGCGGTCAAGGCCCTGGCCGTCTCCCGGGTGCTGGAGATCCGGCGCGGTGACGGCACCTACGTCACCACGCTGGAGCCCGCGCTGCTGTTGGAGGGGCTCGGCAGCGCGGTGGAGCTGTTGCAGAGCGACACCCTGCTCGAACTCACCGAAGTACGAAGACTGTTCGAGCCCGTGGCCACCGGGGTGGCGGCCACGCGGATCTCGGCGGCGCAGTTGGGCGAGGTGGAGCGGCACCTGGACGCCATGCGGGAGTCGCGCGACGATCCCGAGCGGCTCAACGCCCATGACGCGGCGTTCCACCGGGAGGTGATCGCGGCGACGGGCAACCGGACCCTGGCGACCCTTCTGGAGGGGATCTCCAGCCGGACCCTGCGGGCCCGGATCTGGCGGGGCATGGTCGACGACGACGTCGCCGACCGTACGGTGCAGGAGCACGAGGCGATCTTCGACGCCCTGTGCGGCAGGGACGCCGCACTGGCGCAGGCCGCCGCGCTGATGCACGTCACCACCACCGAGCGTTGGTTGCGCGAGCACATGCTGGCGGATTGAGCGGGACCGGGGCCCAGCCGCGCGCGCCGGCGGGGCCCCGGACCTCTCTCCATCCCCCTTCCCTGGAGCGGCGCTACCCGGTCGGTGCGTCGAGCCTGATCAGGCGTCGGGCCCGCAGCTCCTCCCACAGCCCGTCGGGGACCGGCCGGCCGTGGAGGGTGGCGTTGCGGACGACCTGTCCAGGGGTGCGCATGCCGAGGGTGACGTTGACGACGGCGGGGTGGTGGAGGGGGAAGGCGACGGCGGCCGCGGGCAACGTGGTGCCGAACGCCTCGCAGACGTCCGCGATCGCCCCGGCCCGGGCGAGGAGTTCCGGCGGGGCCGGGTGGTAGTCGTAGGTGAGGTTCGCCGTGGGGCGGTTCCGGGAGAGCAGGCCCGAGTTGAACACGCCCACGGCCACCACGGACTTGCCCAGGTCGAGCGCGGCCGGCAGCACGTCGTCCAGCGCGCTCTGGTCGAGCAGGGTGTAGCGGCCGGCCAGCATCACGACGTCCGCCTCGGTCTCGCGCAGGAACCGGGCGAGCAGGGCCGATCGGTTCATTCCGGCGCCGATCGCGCCGACGACGCCCTGGTCGCGCAGCTCGGCGAGGGCGGGCATCGCCTCGGCGGCAGCCTGCTCCCAGTGCTCGTCCGGGTCGTGCACGTAGACGAGGTCGAGGCGGTCGAGCCCGGTGCGGGCGAGGGTGTCCTCGATGGAGCGCAGGACGCCCTCCCGGCTGAAGTCCCAGCGCCTGGTGTGGTCGTCCGGGACGGCGAAGCCCTCCGGGTCACGGCCCCGGGGCCGCTCGTTGGGGACGAGCAGCCGGCCGACCTTGGAGGAGACGACGTAGCTGTCACGGGGCCGGCGGGTGAGCGCGGTGCCCAGCCGGCGCTCGGACAGCCCGAGGCCGTAGTGCGGTGCGGTGTCGAAGTAGCGGATACCGGTCTCCCACGCGGTGTCGACGGCGGCCTGGGCCTCGTCGTCCGGTGTGGGCCGGCCGAGGTTGCCGATGACGGAGGCGCCGAAGCCGAGCTCGGTCAGCCCGACCTGGGTGCCGGCGATCCTTCGGTACTGCATGGTCCCCTCCCGGGTGTGTGGCCCACTGGGCGGGCCGTCGGTCAGCGGCCGGCGGTGACGGTCAGCGGCCGAGCCAGCCGCCGTCGACGGGCAGGACGGTGCCGTGGATGTAGGAGGCCGCGTCGGAGGCGAGGAACACGGTGGCGCCCGCGAGGTCGTCGGGGCGGCCCCAGCGCCCGGCGGGAATGCGGTCCGTGATGGCCGGGCTGCGGACCGGGTCGTCCCGCAGGGCCCGGGTGTTGTCGGTGGCGATGTAGCCGGGCGCGATGGCGTTGACGTTGACGCCGTGCCGGGCCCACTCGTTGGCGAGGGCCTTGGTCAGGCCGGCGATGCCGTGCTTGGCCGCGGTGTAGCCGGGGACGGTGATGCCGCCCTGGTAGCTGAGCAGTGAGGCGGTGAAGATGATCCTGCCCCGGCCGCGTGCCACCATGGCGGCGCCGACCGCCCGGGCGAGCATGAACTGCGCGGTGAGGTTGACCTGGAGGACGTCGTTCCAGTCCTCGTCGCCGTGTTCGGCCGCAGGGGCGCGGCGGATGGTGCCCGCGTTGTTGACCAGGATGTCCACCGGTCGTTTCCGCCCGGCGAGGTCCTCGCCCAGGGCGCGGACGGCGGCCGGTTCGGCGAGGTCGGTCCGGACTGCCTGGAAGGTGCGGCCGGTGGCCAGGACCTCCTGTTCGACGGCGCTGCCGCGTTCCTCCAGGTGGGCGCTGACGCCGATGATGTCGGCGCCGGCGGCCGCGAGCGCGCGGGCCATGGCCCGGCCGATGCCGCGCCGCGCCCCGGTGACGACGGCGAGCCGGCCGGTCAGGTCGAAGGCGGCGGGAGTGGTCATGCCGGCTCTCCCTGGGACCGGGGGCCGCAGTCGAGGAGGATCTTCATCACGGAGGCGCCGTTCTCCAGTGCCTCGAACGCGGCGGGCGCCTCGGCGAGCGGTACCACCGAGCTGATCAGACGGGCGGCCGGGACGGTGCCGTCGGCGATCAGCGCCACGGCCTGTTCGAAGTCGCCGCGGGTGTACAACCGGGCTCCGATCAGGGTGAGTTCGCGCCAGAAGAAGCGGTGCAGGTCGATCTCGCGGGGCCTGGCGTGGATGGCGACCAGGCACAGGCGGCCCCGGACGCCGAGCACGCCGACGGCGCTGTCGACGCCGGCCGCCGCGCCGGACACCTCGAAGGCGACGTCGGCGCCGGCCTCACCGGTCCATTCCTCCATCAGACGGGGGAGGTCGTCGGTGTCGGGGTCCCAGGCGGTCAGTCCGAGCTCCCCGGCGATCCGGCGCCGGTGCGCGCCGGGTTCGAGGACCCGGACGTCGGCGCCGGTGAACCGGGCCACCAGGGCGATGAGCGTGCCGACCGGTCCGCCCCCGACCACGACGACGCGCTCGCCCTTCCGCACGGCGGCGCGGGCGACGTCGTGGACGGCGACGGCGGTGGGTTCGACGAGCGCGGCGAGGTCGAGGGGGAGGGTGTCGGGCAGGCGGACGAGGGTGGCCGCGGGGACGGTCCAGCGCTGCTGCATGGCCCCGGGGGAGTCGATGCCGATGAAGTCGAGGTGGTGGCAGACGTGGTGGTGCCCGGCGCGGCAGGCCGCGCAGGTGCCGTCCCAGCGCAGCGGCATCACGGTGACCGCGTCCCCCGGCCGCCAGTCCTCGACCTCCGGTCCCACGCGCAGGATCCGGCCCGACATCTCGTGGCCGGGGACGGTCGGGGTCCCGATCCTGGCGTCCATGTCGCCGTGGAGGATGTGCAGGTCGGTGCCGCAGATGCCGACGTAGGCCGGGGCGATCTCGACCTCGCCCGGGCCGGGCGGGGAGGTGCGCCAGGATCCGGTGACGAGGGTTCGGGCGCCGACGTACCGGACGGCGAGAGAGTCGTTCATGAGGTGGTCAGGGTCCTTCGCTGTGGAGGCCGGTGGTCAGGAGGGGGACGCGCAGGTGGCGGGTCACCGCCGCGCGGCCCAGACCGGGCCGGTGGGGTAGGTGTGGTCGGCGAGGGAGCGCGCGTGCATCTGCGCGCCGAGCCCGGGGGAGACGGGGGCGAGGTAGCGGCCGTCGTGGATGCGGACCGGGTCGACGAAGTGCTCGTGCAGGTGGTCGACGTACTCGATCACCCGGTCCTCGGTGGTCGCGGAGACGGCGACGTAGTCGAACATCGACAGGTGCTGCACCATCTCGCACAGGCCCACCCCGCCCGCGTGCGGGCAGACCGGCACCCCGAACTTCGCGGCGAGCAGCAGGATCGCGATGTTCTCGTTGACCCCGCCGACCCGTGCCGCGTCGATCTGCACGACGTCGACGGCGGCGGCCTGGAGCAGCTGCTTGAACACGACCCGGTTGGCGACGTGCTCGCCGGTGGCGACCTTGATCGGGGCGAGCTCCTTGCGGATCACCGCGTGGCCGAGGATGTCGTCGGGCGAGGTGGGCTCCTCGATCCAGTACGGGTCGTAGGGGGCGAGCGCGCGCATCCAGGCGACGGCGGGTGCGACGTCCCAGCGCTGGTTGGCGTCGACGGCGATGCGGATGTCGGGGCCGACCGCCTCCCGCGCGGTGCGCAGGCGCCGAACGTCGTCCGCCAGCGAGGCGCCGACCTTCAGCTTGATCTGGGTGAAGCCCGCGGCGACGGCCTCGCGCGCGAGGCGGGTGAGCTTCTCGTCGGAGTAGCCGAGCCAGCCCGGGGTCGTGGTGTAGGCGGGGTAGCCGTGCTCCAGCAGCCGGGCGGTGCGCTGCCGGCGGCCGGGCTCGGCGCGGCGCAGGATCTCCAGCGCCTCGTCGGGGGTGAGGGCGTCGCGCAGCCAGCGGAAGTCGACCTGGGCGACCAGTTCCTCGGGCGTCATCTCCGCGAGGAGCCGCCACAGGGGTCGGTCCGCCCGCTTGGCGGCGAGGTCCCAGGCGGCGTTGACGACCGCGCCGACGGCCATGTGCATCGCGCCCTTCTCCGGCCCCAGCCAGCGCAGTTGGGGGTCGTGGACGAGGGTGCGGGAGAAGGTGCCGAGGTCACCGAGGACCGTGTCGACGGACAGGCCCAGCACGTGCGGCGCCAGCGCGGCGACGGCGGCGGCCTGGACGTCGTTGCCGCGACCGGTGGTGAATGCCAGCGCGTGGCCCTCCTGACCGTCGGCTGCATCGGTGCGCAGGACGACGTAGGCGGCCGAGTAGTCGGGCTCGGGGTTCATCGCGTCCGAGCCGTCCAGCTCCTCGGACGTCGGGAACCGGACGTCCAGGACGTCCAGGGCGGTGATGCGGGCGGATGCGGATGCGGATGCGGACGGGGCCGGTGACGAGGAGGGGGTCGGTGACGAGGACGGCGAGGAGGGGGGAGACGAGGACATGACACGGACTCCTGTGGTGTGTGGTGACGGTCCCGCACCGGGGGCGGGGGGTGTCCGGGGCGCGCGGCGGACGGGCGGAGGAGCGGGATGCCGGTGAAGGCGCCGAACATGCGTCAGGAGCGAGAGGGCGGAGGCGCTGGAGCCGAGCGTGGACCTGAGTCGCATGGAGTCTTCCTCGCACTGATCCGCCGGACGACCGGTGGTGGCGTACTCGTCGTGACGATCTCTGTCATATCCATCGAGTGATGGGATGTATATATAGACGAGATTCTTGGCTCGTGTCCAGACCTCGCACCTGAACTGCGTGAACTGGTAGCAGTTCGGCCCGTGCTCTGCGGATCGAACTGGCCGTGCCTCGAAGACATCCCATCAATCAAGAGGTCAAAGAGCTGCGTTGATCGCTCCGGACAGCCGAAGCGCACACGTCGGAGGGCGCGCGGGCGCCGGGTACGGGGGTACCGTGCTTCGGCTCCGGCCGAGGGGAGCCGGAAGCCCGGGCCGTTCGAGTGCTACGGACCGTCAGGCCGGCACGGACCGTCAGGACGTCACGGCCCGCCCGAGCGTTACGGGCCGTCCGGTGCGCCGGGGGGACGCCCCGTGCTGGCCCGCACCACCAGTTCGCTGGGGAGGAGCCAGGGCCGCTGCGGCCGAACCGCCAATCCGCTGCGGAGCTGTTCGACCAGGACGCTGATGCACCGCCGTCCGATGTCGGCGAAGTTCACCCGCACGGTGGACAGCGGGGGAATGGTGTACGCGGCCTCGGGCACGTCGTCGAAGCCGATCACGCTCACCTGGTCCGGCACGCGGCGGCCGGCTTCGTGCAGTGCGCGCAACAGGCCGATGGCCATCTGGTCGTTCGCCGCGTGCACCGCGGTGACCTCCGGGTCGGCCGCCAGTACGCGGCCCAGTTCGTAGCCGGCCGCCGCGGTCCAGTCGCCGACCAGCGGGTCGGGGACCGGCGCACCCGCCGCGGCCAGCGCCGCGAGCCACCCCTCGCGTCTCTGCTCGGCGGCGATCCAGCCGCTCGGGCCGGCGAGGTGGTGGACGGTCCGGTGCCCGAGGTGCAGCAGCTGCTCGGTCGCGCGTCGTGAGCCTTCGCGCTGGTCCGCCGCGATGACGGGGACGAGCGGATCGAGCGAGCCGTCGACGGCGACGACCGGGACCTTGCGGGGCAGGTCCAGCAGCGCCTCGGCGATGTCGCGGTGCGGGGCGATGGTGATCAGACCGTCGACGGAGCGCTCCAGCAGCCGGTTCGCGGCCTCGCGGACCGGCACGTGCCCCAGTGAGCGCATCGGTGCGACGCTCACCATGTATCCGGCTTCCTGCCCGGCGAGGGCGATGCCCTGGACCACGTTCGCGGGGCCGAAGTCGGCCACGTCGTAGGCGATCACACCGATGGTGCGGGTCTGGCCGGTGGTGAGCGCGCGGGCGGCCTGGTTCGGGAGGTAGCCCAGCTCCGCCACGGCGGCGAGCACGCGGGTCCTGGTCTCCGGGCGCACGGCCGGGCTGCCGTTGAGCACGCGCGAGACGGTCTGCTTCGACACGCCCGCCACCCGGGCGACATCGCGCATCACGGCGCTCCCGCTCCCGGGCCGGTCCGTACCGGCCGGTTCGGTCTGCGCCATGGCGTACTCCTCATCCGTACCTGCCGGAGCGACCCTGCCGACATGGGCCAGGATGTTACCGGTACCACCCACCGCGTCAACCCTACCGGGGTGCCGCTGGGACAGCCTGTGGCCGCCGGACGGGTGGGCTTCGCTCGGGCCGGGCGTCCGGTACCACCTCGACCGGCCCGGGAGGGAGGTCGGGCACCTTCTCCTGATGCCCGAACGGCCGCTTCCGGCACGAGGGTTGTCGGTGCGGCGCGGCTCTTCCTGGGTTCTGCGCAAAGTGTTGACAGTGCAAATGTTCCCGGTAACACTCGGCCCACCGTCGCATTTCGGCCTTTGGTGGCCACCCCAGGGGTGGCCCGCCGTGCCCCGGTGTCCCCCTGGCGCATTTCTCCCGGCATGACGGACGAACAGCCCCGTTCACAGGGAACCGCCGCCGCAGGACGTGGGCCGGGCAGCTCAGAGAGGAACAGCCCCATGTTCGCGAACCGTCCGCATCAGCGGGTCCCGCGTGCCCGCGCGCTCGCCGCGGCGCTGACCGCCTGCACCGCAGTGGCCGCCCTCGCCGGGTGTTCCAGCGGCGGCGGTGGTGGCGCCGACAACGCGGAGGCCACCCTGACCGTCTGGACGGACGACACCCGCCAGCCGGCCGTGGAGGCCTACGTCAGAGCCCACCCGCAGGCGCGGGTCAAGGTGGTGCTCACCAGCTACAAGCCCGGTGAGGTCGCACAGAAGATCGCCCTCGCCGACCGGGCCGGCAAGGGGTGGCCGGACGTCGTGTTCCTGGGCTCCCCGTCGGACGTCTCGGCGCTGGCGGCCGCCCCGCTGCGCTTCGCCCAGCCGCTCGACGACCTCGTGCCGGAGCAGACCCGCCGGCAGTTCGCCGAGGGGACGCTGGAGGGCTGCACCTACGACGGGAAGCTGTTCTGCCTCGCCAACGACTCGGCGCCGGTGGTGCTCTGGACCAACGAGACGCTGATGAAGCAGTTCGGCTACAGCGTGCCGAAGACCTGGGCCGAGTATCAGGAGCTGGGCATCAGACTCGGCAAGGAGCACCCGGGCCACCTGATCGGCGGGATCAACGACGTCTCCGGCTACGGCGCGTTCTTCGGGGGAGCGGAGTGTCCCGTCCGCGAGACCACCGGTCCCGCCGACATCAGGATCGACCTCGCCGACCGGCGCTGCACCCGGGTCGCGGAACTCCTGCAGCCCCTGGTCGAGAACGGCACGGTCACCGCCACCAGCCCCTGGGACCCGACGTTCACCGAGGAGGTCGGCAAGAAGAACGCGATCCTCATGTACCCGGCGGCCGGCTGGTTCGGCGAGTACGGCTTCAAGGGCTCGTACAAGATCCCCGACGGGCAGCTGGCCGCGCACTCCGTCCCGGCCTGGAGCGGTGCCGGCGCGGTGACCACGGGCGCCATGGGCGGGGGGCTCTGGGTGGTGTCCCGCCACAGCCGCAACCTCAAGGGCGCCGCCGACATCGCCACCTGGCTGACCACCAGCGACGCCGAGGACGGCATCGTGGCCGCGTCCGCCCTGCCCGCCTACACACCGGCGGCGCGCAGGTGGTGCGCGGCCCGGGCCGCCGACCCCTTCTACGCCGCCGACCCCTGCCCGGCGATGCTCGACGCGGTCGGGAGGATCGCCGACAACTACGACTACATCCGCTTCGAGGGGCAGTTCGCCGACTCCTACGCGCAGACCTTCGTGGCCGCGGCGGCCAGGAAGGGCGACCTGGCGGCTGCGCTGCCGGTGTGGCAGAAGCACCTGGTGCAGGCCGCCGAGAACGCCGGCTACAAGGTCTCCCGGTGAGTCGCAGCGTGCGGGCCGGGCGCCGGGGGCGGTGGGCGGGGCCGCTGTTCGTCGCACCGTACCTGCTGTTCCTCCTCGCCTTCGGCCTCGTCCCGGTGGGGTACGGCCTGTGGACCACCTTCGTGGTCTCCGACCCCTACGGCGGGGAACGCACGGGGACCGACAACTGGACCAGGGTCGCGTCCGACTACCGGCTCGGACCGGCCGTCGAGCACATCGCGCTCTACCTCGCGCTCTGGCTCCCGCTGTTGCTGCTGACGGTCGTCTCGCTCACCCTCCTGCTGCACGCGCGCAAGGGACGCTTCGCCGGAGTGATGCGCCTGGCGTACTACCTGCCGGGCGCCGTGACGGGGTCGGCGGCGGCGATGATGTGGATCTTCATGATCAGCCCGCAGTACAGCCCGGCGGCGCCGCTGCTCCGGGCGCTGGGCTTCGACTCCAGTGCGGAGCTGCTGGGCGGCCCGTGGCTCCCGGTGATCCTGTCGGTGGTCGCCGTGGAGGCGGGCGCCGGGGGGTGGATCGTGATCCTCTACGGGGCGCTCCAGTCGATCCCGGACGAGGTGATCGAGGCGGCCAGGATGGACGGCGCCAACGGCTGGCAGCAGGCCGTCCACATCAAGCTGCCGATCGTCCGCAAGTACCTCGCGTTCATCCTCATCACCAGCTTCGCCGGCGGGACCCAGCTGTTCGTCGAGCCGCAGATGCTGGCGCTGGTGTCCAAGGGCGTCATCAGCGCCACCTGGTCGCCCAACCAGCTCGCCTACGTCTACGCCAGCGGTGAACTCTCCTTCGGCCGCGCCTCCGTGCTGTCCGTCCTGCTGCTGGCCGTCGGCCTGGGCGCGGCGCTGCTCGTCATCTACCGCACCAGGTTCTACGAGACCGACGCCCGGAGGTAGTTCCATGACCCTGATACCCGCGAGGCGGCGCCGGGCGCGCGCCCGGGCCGGCGCCTGGACCCGCGACGCGGTCCTGCTGACGGCCGCGGCACTCTTCCTCGCACCGATCGTCTGGCTCGTCCTGGCCCCGACCAAGACCGAGGAGTCCATCCGCGGCGGATTCCCCTTCTCGGTCGGCTCGCCGGGGAACGTCGGGCGGGCCTGGGACAACCTGTTCGCCTTCAACGACGGCATCATCCTGCGCTGGATCGGCAACTCGCTGCTGTACTCGTCGGCCGGCGTGGCACTGAGCCTGGTGCTCTGCGTCACGGCCGGGTACGGGATGGCGAAGTTCCTGTTCGTCGGCCGGAAGGCACTGCTGATCGCGACGCTGATCGCCATGATCGTGCCGACCTCCGCCACCGTCCTGCCGCTGTACGTGGAGCTCGCCGCGGTCGACCTCACCGGGACGGCCCTGTCCGTGATCCTGCCCCTGGCCTGCTACCCGTGGGGGGTGTACCTGGCCTACACCTTCTTCGCCGGCAGCCTGCCGGACTCGCTGCTGGAAGCGGCCCGGGTGGACGGCGCCTCCGAGCTGAGGATCTTCCTCGCCGTCGCGCTGCCGCTCGCCCGACCGCTGGTCGCGCTGATCGCCTTCTTCGGCTTCGTCTCGGCCTGGACGAACTTCATGCTGCCCTACCTCATGCTCGGCGACACCGAGGACTACCCGCTGCCGCTGGGGCTGAGCGTCCTGCCGATGGAGAACATCGTCTCGGGCAACCCCAACTTCTCCACCGTCGACATCGGGCTGCCCGAGGCGGCGCTGGCGGGCGTCCTGTCCGTGCTGCCGATCCTGCTCATGTTCCTCCTCGCCCAGCGCCACCTGACCTCGGCGCAGTTGGCCGGTTCCGAGAAGGGCTGAGGCACCCCCGCACGCTCCACCCCCTCACCCACCCCACCCCCTGAGCCGCGAGGAGTCCACGATGAAACCCCCGTCAACAGCCCCGCGCAGGACGCCGGCGCGCCGCGTCCGTCCGGTCGCCCGGGCGGCGTCGGCCCTGATCACGCTGCTGGTCGCGGCGGCCGGTCCGGCACCGACCCCGGCCGCCGCCGCCGAACCCACCACCTACCACGTCCGGACGACGGGCGACGACGCCGCGCCCGGCACGGCGGGCGCGCCGTTCCGGACCATCCAGCGGTGCGCCGACGTCGCGGTCGCCGGCGACACCTGCCTGATCCAAGCGGGGACCTACCGCGAGACGGTCACGCCCAGGGCGTCCGGCAGGCCGGGCGCGCCGATCACGTTCGCGACGGCCCCCGGGGCCCGGGTGACCGTGGACGGGACGGACCCGGTCGGCGGATGGGTCCGCGATTCCGGGCAGATCTACAAGGCGCCGGTGAAGCTCGCCGGCACCGCGGCCGCCCCGTACGGATCGGCCAAGTACCCGGCCAACGGGGACCTCTGGGCCAACCAGGTCTTCGCGGGCGGCGCCCTGGTGCCCGAGGCCGCGTACCCGGCGGCCGGCAGCGACCCGTGGCAGGAGTCCTTCCTCACCCAGGGCTTGAGGACCACCCGCTCCGGATTCCCCGACACCTGTTCCGTGCCCCCCTGCACCGCCACCCTGACGGGCACGCTGAGCTACGACCGGTTCGCGGCGCTGGGGGACATGACCGGGGCGACGGTCTACCTGGCGGGATCGTGGGTGGCGAACTCGGCGACCGTCACGGGCGGCACGCTGGACGGCACCAACAAGGTGCTCGACCTGACGTTCCCGGCGAGCGACGGACACGTCGAGCCGGGCGGGGACTCGACGAAGTTCCGCCTCGTCGGCAAGAAGTCCCTGCTGCGGGGCCCGAACGCCTGGTACTACGACCCGGCCGAGCAGCAGCTCTACCTGTGGTCCGCCAACGGCGGCGCGCCCGAGGGAGTGACGGCCAAGCGCCGCAACTACGGCTTCGACCTGAACGGGCGCGGCCACATCACCGTCCAGGGCATCGGGCTGCACGCCACCTCGGTGACGACGGACGACGGGAGCAGCCGGAACGTCCTCGACGGCATCACCGCCGAGTACACCTCCACCTGGCAGACCACCCAGTTCGACAGCACCCTGCCCTACGCCGGCATCTACGACGCCAACCACCACTCCGACAGCGGCATCCTGCTGCACGGCACCGGGAACGTGATCCGCAACAGCGTGCTGCGCTTCTCGATGGGCAACGGCATCTCGGTCAAGGGCAGCGGCCACGTCGTGACGAACAACCTGATCCGGGACGTGGCCTACGGGGGCACCTACACCGCGGCGGTGGCGCTGGAGGTGGGCAGCCGGGACATCACGATCTCGCACAACACCCTGCGGAGCACGGGGCGCGACGTGATCAACATGAACACCAACGCCTACCCCAACGACGGTTACCGCGACATCCGCATCGCGTACAACGAGATGACCGACTACGCGAAGATCAACTACGACCTGGGTGCCGTGTACACCTGCTGCAACACCGCCTACACCGGTACCAGGATCGACCACAACTGGATCCACGACCCGGCTCAGATCGGCAACGGGTTCCACTTCGACAACGGCAGCTACGACCTGAACGTCGATCACAACGTCGTCTGGAACCTGCGCGGCGGAACGGGCGTCTCCTTCGGCGGCCTCGTCGCGTCGGGAAAGAACCTCCCGTACCTGACGGGCACCTTCACCGCCAACACCCTCGTGTCCGCCGGTGCGGACACCGTCTTCCAGTACTACGCCCACCCGGCGCACGTGGCCAACACCGTCCTGCGGAACAACATCCTCGACGGCTCGCACCCCGACGGGCGCCCGTACAACCACATCCCGGGCGGCACCCCCGACCAGACCGACAACCTGATCACCACCCGGAGCAAGGACGGCGGCCTGCCCGACCCGCTCTACCGTGGCGCCGCCAGCGGCGACTTCACCCTCGCGCCCGCCTCGCCGGCCGTCGACGCGGGTGTGCCGGTGCCCGGCGTCACCGACGGCCACACGGGGGCGGCCCCGGACCAGGGCGCGTACGAGGTGGGGCAGGCCGCCTGGATCCCCGGGTGCACCCTCGACGGGTGCGGCGCGGCCGCCGGCAGGCCCGCGGTGCTGGTCAGTGCCAAGAGCGGCAAGGTCGTGGGCCTCCCGGACGCCGGCGGCCCCGCCCGGCCCGCCGTCCAGCAGACGCTGGGCGTCCTCGCCGGCCAGCAGTTCACCGTGGCACCGGCCGGAGGCGGATACGTTCGGCTGGTCGACCGCCGGGCCGGCCAGTGCCTGGTCCCCGCCGGGGGCTCCGGCGCCGACCAGACCCCCGTCCAGGCGGTGCCGTGCGGCACTGACGCGGCCCAGAGCTGGACGGTCGCCGACACCGGCTCCGGGTTCCGGAGCCTGGTCTCCCGGCCGAGCGGCAAGTGCCTGGACGTGGAGGGCGGTTCGACCGCCGACGGCGCCCGGCTGATCCTCTGGCCGTGCGGATCGCAGGCCAATCAGCGGTGGACGGTGGCCAACGTGTCGACCGGGTGACCGACGTCCCCTACACCGTGGTGCCCGGCCCGCGGGCCGGGCACCACCAGGTCACCCGGCGTCCGGGGGCCCCGACTCCCGCACGACGGCGACGCCGCCCGGCCCGACGGTCAGCCGGCCCGCGACCGCCGTGTCCGAGAGCAGCTCGACACCGCCGCACACCACCTCGGCCGCGTCCTCGGTGTGGTTGAGGACGAACAGCCAGCTGCGCCCGTCCTGCGCCCTGCGGCGGACGACCTCGACCCCGTCGCCGGCTCCCGGCGCGGTGCTGCCCACGCCCGCCCCGTCCAGCGCCCCCGCGAGCAGCGCCCGCAACGAGGCGCCCTCGAAACGGGTGGCGGCGTACCGCACCAGGCCGGTGCCCGCGCGGCGGCTCAGCAGGGCCGGCCCGCCCGCCGCGGGGCCGTCGGCGAACCTCGCGTCGACGGCCGTGCGGACCGCGCCCACCGGGTCGGCCGGGTGGACGGCCTCCGCCCAGACCCGCCCGGTCAGCCCGTTGTCGAGGGTCACGGTGGTGTTCTCCCGCAGCGGCAGGAACTCGTCGACCGTCAGCCCGAGCAGCTCCCGCAGGGCGCCCGGGTAGGGCCCGGGGTGCAGCCGGTCGTCGCGGTCGACCAGCCCGGAGAACGGGCCGACCACCAGGTGGCCGCCCGCGTGCACGTACGCGGTGAGCGCCCGCACCGTCTCCGGGGTGGCCAGGTAGTGGGCGGGGAGCAGCAGCAGCCGGTACCGGGACAGGACGTCGGTGGACGCGGTGGCCGGGACGACGTCGCACACCACGCCCTGCCGCCAGACCTCGCGGTGCCACGCCTCGGCCTCCGCCGCGTACCCCAGGTCGACGCTCGGCCGGCCGCCCATCTCCAGGGCCCAGTAGTTCTCGTAGTCCCACAGCAGCGCCACCTCGCCCGCCACCGTCGAGCCCGCGACCTCGCCGATCCGCCCCAGCGCCGCGCCCAGTTGGACGACCTCCTGCCAGATCCGGGTCGACTCGCCGCCGTGCGGGAGCATCGCCGAGTGCCACTTCTCCACGCCGGAGTCGGACTGGCGCCACTGGAAGAAGCAGGCCCCGTCCGACCCGCGGGCGATGTGCGCGAGGCTGTTGCGCAGCATCTCGCCGGGGCGCTTCGCGGTGTTCCGGGGCTGCCACTGGACGGCCGAGGTCGAGTGCTCCATCAGCAGCCAGGGCCGGCCCCCGGCGATCCCGCGCGAGAGGTCGGCGCTGAACGCCAGCCCGGTGTGGGCCTCGGGGTCGGCGGCGGTCAGGTAGTGGTCGTTGGTGACCAGGTCGACCTCCGGCCCCCAGCGGCAGTAGTCGACCCACTTGAACGTCCCGGCCATGAAGTTGGTGGTGACCGGTCGCCCCGGAGAGCGGCGGCGGATGATGTCGCGCTCCCACCGGTAGCAGGCCAGCAGCTCGTCCGAGGCGAAGCGGTAGTGGTCCAGCTGCTGGGCGGGGTTGAGACGGCCCGGCGCGGAGCCGGGCACCCGGACCTGCGACCACGCGCTGTAGCGCTGGCTCCAGAAGGCCGTCCCCCAGGCCCGGTTGAGGCCGTCCAGGTCGCCGTGGCGGGCGCGCAGCCAGGTCCGGAACGCCTCGGCGGTGGTGGGGCAGTGGCAGTGCGCGTTGTAGCCTCCCAGCTCGTTGCCGACGTGCCACATCACCACGGCCGGGTGCTCGCCGTAGCGGCGGGCCAGCCGCGCGGCGACGACGGCGGTGCGCCGCCGGTAGGCCGGCGAGGAGGGGCAGAACCCCTGGCGGGAGCCATGGCCCAGGCGCCGGCCCAGGTGGTCGACGAACAGGGCGTCGGGGTACGCCTCGGAGAACCACGGCGGGGGCGAGGCCGAGGGGGTGGCGAGGTCGACGGAGACACCGCCCTCGTGGAGCAGGGCGATCACCTCGTCCAGCCCGGAGAAGTCGAAGCGGTCCTGGTCGGGCTCGATCCAGGACCACGAGAAGATGCCGAGCGACACGAGGTTGACGCCGGCCCGTCGCATCAGCCGGACGTCCTCGCGCCACACGTCCCGGTCCCACTGGTCCGGGTTGTAGTCCCCGCCGAACGCGAGCCGGGGCACTGCGCCCCACGGTGCGGTGGGTGATGCCGCCGTGAGCGCCGGCCGGGTCTCCGGAGTCGGTGGTGGTGCGGGGGGAAGGTACGGCACTCGTGCTCCTCGGAGAAGTCGTGCGGAAGGGCCGTGCGGCGGTCCTGCGGAAGAGCGGCCGGGCACGGCCGGAAGGGGTCGGCGGCGCCTCGCGGCCGACCCCTACAGTCAACACGTCGATGTGACCGGTATCAACGATCCGAACGGACATCTTCGGTGGTGTGAAGAGCATTTGAGGGGTGCCTTGACAGCCCTCGTGCTACCGGTAACATCCCAGAGGCCGTGCCCGGCGGCTGCGTCCGCTCCGGGCCTTGCGCTTGGTGCCGTGGTCCGCGTTCCATGAGCGGACGCGGAATCCCCTTCCGGTCCACGTCACCCCGATCCACCCCCCCGAACCACCCCGAACCACCCCGAACCACCCCCGAGCCGGTGCTCGGGAGCCGATGACTGCGCGCAGCGGAGGTACCGAGCATGGCGACCCTGATCCAGCTGGAAGTGCTCGTGAAGGTCATCCAGTCCAAGGGCTTCTCGGGGGCGGCGAAGGCGCTCTTCACCAGCCAGCCGGCCGTGTCGAACCACATCCGGAACCTGGAGCGGTCCCTCGGGGCCCAGCTCGTCCACCGCACCAGCCACGGTGCCCGCCCCACGCCGGCCGGGGAGATCGTCGTCGAGCACGCCCAGCGGATCTTCGAGATCCTGGACGGGATGGAGCTCGCCGTCGCCGAGTACCGCGGTCTGGGATCCGGCAAGCTGGTGCTGGCGGGCACGACGACCCTGGGCACCTACCTCCTGCCGCTGCTCCTCTCCGAGTTCGCCCTGCGCGCCCCGAAGGTCTCCTGCCAGATCAGGGTGGGCAACGAGGAGGCGGTCGAGTCCTGGCTGCTGCGCGGCGAGGTCGCCCTCGGCCTGTGCGCCGGCACGCCGCGCGACGAACAGCTCGTCGCCCAGGGCATGTTCGAGGAGGCCATGGTGCTGGTGGCCGAGCCGGGCTCGCCCCTGATCGGCCGGGCCCTGACCCCCGCCGACCTGGCCGACCAGCGGTTCCTGATGCGCGAGGCGGGCTCCGCCACCCGGCGGCTCCAGGAGTCCGCGCTGCGGATGTGGGGGCTGGAGCGCGCCGAGCAGTGGGACATGTGGGGCACGGACACCGTCAAGCAGGCCGTCTGCCGGGGGCTCGGCCTGGCGGTCGTCTCCGAGCACGTCATCCGCCAGGAGACGGAGTCCGGGATGCTCGCCGCACTCACCATCGTGCCGGCCCCGCCCGTCCGGACCGTGTCCCTGGTGAGGCGCTCGGACCGGGTGCTCACGCCGCCGGAGGAGGCGTTCGTGGACCTGGTCGGAGCCGTCACCGAATGGCCGGTGGACGGGCGGGACCGGGGCGTCAGTACCTGATGCAGGCGGACCGCAGGTCGGTGTAGAAGTCCCAGACGTCCGGGGAGCACTCGGGGGCGCCGAGCTGGGAGGCCTTGGCGCCCATGTGCGGCAGGTGGGAGTACGCGCCGACGCCCGGGCGGTTGACGTGGAGCATGCCCGCCTGGAAGTCCTGCAGGGCCTGGAACATCAGGGCCGGGTTCTGGGTGAAGACGGTGCCCGACATCCCGTACTTCACCGAGTTCGAGATCCGCATGGCGTCCTCGTAGCCGTCGCACTCGATGACGGAGAGCACCGGGCCGAAGACCTCCTCCTGGGCGATCTCGCTGTCCCAGGCCACGTCGGTCAGGACGGTGGGCTCCATGAAGTAGCCGGGGGTGTCCAGCGCCGCCTCCTTGCCCCCGCACGCGAGCGTGGCGCCGGCGTCGACGGCGGTGCGCACCGCGGTCAGGCACGCCTGCAGGCGTTCCTCGTTGACCACCGGGCCGATGTCCGCCCAGTCCTGGTCGCCGCGGCCGATCCGCATGGCGGACACCCGTGGCAGGAGGCGCTCCAGCAGCGCGCCGTGGACGGACCTGTCCACGATGACCCGGCTGGTGGCGCTGCACCGCTGGCCGCTCTGGCCGAACGCGCCGTGGATGACGGCGTCCGCGGCCGCGTCGAGGTCGGCGTCGGCGAGGACGATGAGCGCGTTCTTGCCGCCCAGTTCGAGCTGGGTGCGCATCAGCCGGTCCGCGCCGGCCCGGTTGATGGCCTGCCCGACCGGCAGGGACCCGGTGAAGGAGATGCCGGCCACCCGGGGGTCGGAGACCAGGGCCTCGCCCGGGTCGCGGTCGCCCTGGACGAGGTTGAGCACGCCGGCGGGCAGCCCGGCGTCGGCGAACGCCTGCACGAGCAGCGCCGAGGTCCAGGGGGTCAGCGGCGAGGGCTTCAGCACGGCCGTGCAGCCGGCGATCAGGGCGGGGGCCACCTTCCACATCGGGATGGCGACCGGGAAGTTCCACGGGGTGATGAGCCCGACCACGCCGAGCGGGCGCCGGAACGTCATCGCGACCGTGCGCGGCTCCTCGGCCGGCGTCGTGACGCCGTTGATGCGGCGGGCCTCGCCGATCGTGAAGTCCAGGATGGTCAGCGAGCGCGCCACCTCGCCCCGGCCCTCGGAGAGCCGCTTGCCCTGCTCCCTGGTGATCGCCTCGGCGAACAGTTCGGAGCGCTCGGTGATCAGGGCGGCCGCGGCCCGGAGGACCTTGGCGCGTTCGATCGGCCCGACCGCGTCCCAGGCCTGCTGGGTGGCGGCCGCCGCGTCGACGGCGGCGGTGGCGTCACCGGCACCCGACTCCGTGAAGTCGCCGATCACGTCCGTGGTGTCCGCCGGGTTCAGGTTCGGCCGCACCTTCCCGGTCAGCGAGGGCGACCAGCGGCCGGCGATGTGGTTGAGCAGGTGCTCGGGGTGCGGATTCGACATGGACAACTCCGTGGCGAGAGAGGAGGGCAGGGGGTGGCCTTGGCGGCCCGACCGACCGGCCTGCTCACCATGGACGACGTCGCCCGCCTCGGAGTGCCCGCCGCAACAGTGCGCGACTGGGTGCGCCACGGCCGCCTCCGAAAGGCCGGC
>NZ_JBSFNM010000092.1:0-24998 GCF_053587085.1 Kitasatospora sp. NPDC003701 | reverse complement strand
GCTCGACTTCCTCAGCCTCGGCATCGCCCTGGTGCTCGGCACCGCCGGTCTGCCGCACATCCTGGTCCGCTTCTACACCGTGCCCACCGCCAAGGCCGCCCGGAAGTCCGTGCTCTGGGCGATCGGCATCATCGGCGGCTTCTACCTGATGACCCTGGCGCTCGGCTTCGGCGCGGCGGCCCTGGTCGGCCCCAAGGCGATCAAGGCGGCCAACGCGGCCGGCAATACCGCCGCCCCGCAGCTCGCCGAGCAGCTCGGCGGCGGCCCGGGCTCCACCGGCGGCGCGATCCTGCTGGCGGTGATCTCCGCGGTGGCCTTCGCCACCATCCTCGCCGTGGTGGCCGGACTCACCCTGGCCTCCTCCGCCTCGTTCGCCCATGACCTCTACGCCAACGTCATCCGGCGCGGCAGGGCGAGCGAGAAGGAGGAGATCCTCTCCGCGAAGTGGGCCGCCGTCGCGATCGGCGCGGTCGCCATCGTGCTGAGCCTGTTCGCGGGGAAGCTCAACACCGCCGCCCTGGTCGCGCTGGCCTTCGCGGTGGCCGCCTCCGCCAACCTGCCCACGCTGCTCTACTCGCTGTTCTGGAGGCGCTTCACCACGACCGGCGCGGTCAGCTCGGTCTACGCCGGTCTGATCAGCTCGGTGACGCTGGTGCTCTTCTCGCCGGTCGTCTCCGGCGCCAAGACCTCGCTCTTCCCGGACTCCGACTTCCACTGGTTCCCGCTGGAGAACCCCGGGCTGGTCTCCATCCCGATCGGCTTCCTGGCCGGCTGGATCGGCACGCTGCTCTCCAAGGAGAAGGCCGACCCGGCGAAGTACGCTGAACTGGAGGTCCGCTCGCTGACCGGGCTGGGCGCCCACTGACGGGCGGACGATGACTAAGCTGGCCCGGCCCCGTGGTTGCGGTGGCCGGGTCGGCCGCTTTTCCCGGCCGCAACCTCACGGGAAGGGAACGCCGTGCTGCTCGACACCTTCGGCCGGCAGGCCGTCGACCTGCGGGTCTCCCTCACCGACCGGTGCAATCTGCGCTGCACCTACTGCATGCCGGAGGAGGGCCTGCAGTGGCTGGCCAAGCCCGACCTGCTCACCGACGAGGAGATCGTCCGGCTGGTCACCGTCGCCGTGCGCGACCTCGGCGTCCGGGAGGTCCGCTTCACCGGCGGCGAACCGCTGCTGCGCCCCGGACTGGTCGGGATCGTCGCCGCCTGCTCCGCGCTCGAACCGCGCCCCGAGCTCTCGCTGACCACCAACGGCATCGGCCTCGCCCGGACCGCCGCGGCACTGCGCGCCGCCGGGCTGGACCGGGTCAACGTCTCGCTCGACACCCTCGACCCGGACACCTTCCACACCCTCACCCGTCGCCACCGCCACCAGGACGTGCTGGACGGGCTGGCCGCGGCCGAGGCCGCCGGACTGACGCCGGTCAAGCTGAACGCCGTGCTGATGCGCGGGATCAACGACCACGAGGCGGCCGATCTGCTCGCCCGGTGCCTGGAGCGCGGCTACGAGCTGCGCTTCATCGAGCAGATGCCGCTGGACGCCCAGCACGGCTGGGACCGCTCCTCGATGGTGACCGCCGAGGAGATCCTGGAGCGGCTCGCCGCCCGGTTCACGCTCACCCCGGAGCCCTCCGCCCGCCGCGGTGCGGCCCCGGCCGAGCACTGGCTGGTGGACGGCGGGCCGGGCCGGGTGGGCGTGATCGCCTCGGTCACCCGCCCGTTCTGCCGCGCCTGCGACCGCACCCGGCTGACCGCCGACGGACAGGTCCGCAACTGCCTCTTCGCGACCGGCGAGACCGATCTGCGGACCGCGCTGCGCTCGGGCGCGGGGGACGCCGAACTCGCCGAACTCTGGCGCGCGGCGATGTGGGGCAAGAAGGCGGGTGCCGGGATCGACAACCCGGAGTTCCTCCAGCCCGAGCGGCCGATGTCCGCGATCGGCGGCTGAGGCGGCTCGGGCGGCTCTGGCGGCTCTTGCGGTCGAGACCGTCGAGGCCGCCCGGGCTCGCGGTCGCGCGCGGTCGCTAGGAGAGCGGCAGGCGCGGGCCCGGCGCTTCGTCCTGCGGGGTCCAGTCGGCGAGGGCGACGACCTCCTTGAGGAAGCCGCGCACCCCGAGGAACTGGGAGAGGTGCTCGCGGTGCTCCTCGCAGGCCGCCCAGGTCTTGCGGCGGTCCGGGGTGTGCAGCTTCGGGTTGTTCCAGACCAGCACCCACCGGGCGTCCGCCCGGCAGCCCTTGGCCGAGCAGACCGGCGTCTGCGTCTGCGGGGAGCCCGGGGATTCCATGGTGCCGTCCTCAGCGATAGGCGGGTGGTCTGCACCGCCAGTCTTTCACGGCCCCGGACGGCGACATCCGGTCCGGGCATGGCGACGCCGGGCAGCCACGGGGGGAGCCGCCCGGCGTCGGTCCGTCGCTCCGACGGGGGATGCGGAGCGCGTACGCAGTATGTCACGGGAGGGCCCCGGTATGGGGAGGTCTTGCATGATTAATCTGAGGTTCTTTTGAGCTTTCTGTTGAGGGAGTCAGTGGATAACCCCCTAAAACGGACAGTCAGTTCTGCCCCTGTGAAGAATCGGTGGGCACGCTCTGTGCCACACCGGCATCACGTGCAGCACCGGCCCCACCCGTACCGCCGGGGCCGAGCATCAGCGGGGTGTCCGGCGGGACGTCGAAGGTGCTCGGCAGCCCCGGCGCCCGCTCGCGGCCGGCATTGGCGATCAGCACCGCGAAGTAGGGCAGCAGCACCGCACCCGCCAGTGCGACGAACGCCAGCACCCGCTGGACGTCCCACAGGACCACCGCGAGCAGCACGCAGACGGTACGGAGCAGCATCGAGGCCACGTAGCGGCGCTGTCGCCCCCGGACGTCCTCGGTGAGGCTGCTGCGTGCCCCCGTGATCCGGTGGACCTGTCCACCGCCGGCGCTCTTGCCCATGTCCTACCGCCCTCGTCCACGCACCCGCGCGTCTCGCCGCGCGGCCACTTCACGGTACGCCGCGGGGGCGCCGCCGACGAGACCGGGGGCGGGCGGCGCGCGTCACCGGAGCCGGGAGAGGTACTCCGGCGGTACCGCGTCGGTCAGCCAGACGCCGTTGGCACTGATCCGGAAGGTGTGGCCGGCCGCCGCCATCGCGGCGGCGTCGACCACCAGGACCACCGGACGGCCGTGCCGCGAGCCGACCCGCACCGCGGTGTCGGTGTCGGCCGACAGGTGGACGTCCTGGCGGGCCATCGGCCGCAGGCCCTCGTGGAATATCGCGTCCAGGCTCCGGTCGGCGGTGCCGTGGAACAGCCGCGCCGGCGGCTCGGCGGCGGCCAGACCGAGGTCGACCGCCACCGTGTGCCCCTGGCTGGCGCGGATCGAGAGACCGTCCTCGGAGTAGGCGAAGCGGCGCTTGTTGTTGGTCGCCACCACGTGGTCCAGTTCGGCCCTGGTCAGCCGGGTGCCCCTCGCCGCCAGCGCGGCGAGCAGCACGTCCACCTCGACCCAGCCGGCCGCGTCCAGGGCGATCCCGACCCGCTCCGGCTCGTGCCGCAGGATGCGGGACAGCATCTTGCTCGTCCGGACCGTGCGCTTCTCGTCCATCTCTCGATCCCTCGTTCCCCCCGGGCCAGGTCCTAGGAGGCCTGGCTCACCGAACTCATGTTGAAGCCCGCGACCCGCACCGGCGGCATCGCGGCCCGGGTGAACCAGTCGCCCCACTCGCGCGGCAGGCAGCGCTCCGTGCGGCCCACCTCGGTGATCCGGCCGAGCAGGTCGACCGGCGACTCGTTGAACCGGAAGTTGTTGACCGCGCCGACGACCTCGCCGTTCTCCACCAGGTACACGCCGTCCCGGGTGAGGCCGGTGAGCAGCAGGTTCGCCGGGTCCACCTCGCGGATGTACCAGAGGCAGGTGACCAGCAGGCCGCGCTCGGTGCGGGCGATCATCTCGTCCAGGGTCGGCGCGTCGGCCCGGTCGGCCGTCTCCAGGACGAGGTTGTCCACCGCCGGCCGCAGGGCCAGGCCGGTGAGCCCGGCGGAGTGCCGGGTGGTGATCAGCTCGGCCAGCTCGCCGTCGCGGATCCACTCGGTGGCGGTGAGCTCCAGGCCGTTGTCGAAGACCGAGGAGTCCCCGCCGGTGGAGTGCGCCAGCACGAACGGCGCCGCCTCCAGGCCCGGCTCGGCCGGGTCGGAGCGCAGCGTCAGCGGCAGCGGGGCCAGCTTGTCGCCGATCCTGGTGCCCCCGCCCGGCTTGGAGAAGACCGTCCGGCCCTCGGCGGCGTCCCGGCCGCCGGCCGACCAGCTCAGGTAGACCATCAGGTCGGCCACGGCCGAGGGCGGCAGCAGCGTCTCGTAGCGGCCGGCGGGCAGGTCGACCTTCCGGGCGCCCCAGGCCAGCCGCTTGGTCAGCTGGGTGTGCAGCTCGGCGACGTCCACGTCGGCGAAGTCCCGGGTGGCGGCGCCGGCCCAGGCCGAGCCGGACAGGTCGGCGGTCTTGGCGTTCAGCTCGACCGTGCCGGTCGGCTGGTCGTGGCGCAGCCGCAGGCCGGTGGAGGTGCCCAGGTAGCTGGAGACCACCTCGTGCCGGGCGAAGCCGTACAGCAGCTCGCCCTGGGCGGCGGCCCGGGCGAAGGCCTCGCCGAGGGCGGGCGCGAAGGCCGCGAAGACCTCGATCGACGTCTCGGCCGGCGGCTCGCCGAAGTCGGGCGAGGACGGCCGGCCGGCCACCAGCGGCTGCGCGTCCTCGGCCGGGCCGGCCGCCAGGGCGGCCTGCTCGGCGGCCCGCACCAGGCTCTCCACCTCGTCCGGGGTGACGGCCTCGCGCGAGACCACGCCGGAGGCGGTGCCCTCGGCCCCCGCCACCGTGGCGATCACCGTGAGCCGGCGGCCCCTGGTCACCCCGTTGGTGGTGAGCGCGTTGCCGGCCCAGCGCAGGTTGGCGGTCGACTCCTCGTCGGCGATCACCACGCAGCCGTCGGCGCGGGAGAGGCCGAGCGCCAGCTCGACGAGTTCGTGGGGCTGAATCGCGGTCATCAGTGACCCGCCTCCTGCTGGGTGTTGAGCACGTTGACGTTGCGGAACAGCGCCGAGGGGCAGCCGTGGCTGACCGCCGCGACCTGGCCCGGCTGCGCCTTGCCGCAGTTGAAGGCCCCGCCGAGGACGTAGGTCTGCGGGCCGCCGACGGCCGCCATCGAGCCCCAGAAGTCGGTGGTGGTGGCCTGGTAGGCGAAGTCCTTGACCTGGCCGGCGAGTTCGCCGTTGCGGATGGCGTAGGCGCGCTGGCCGGTGAACTGGAAGTTGTAGCGCTGCATGTCGATCGACCAGGAGCGGTCGCCGACGATGTACAGGCCGTTCTCGACGCCCGCGAACAGGCCCTCGGTGTCGGGGCCGTCGGCGGCCGGCCGGAGCGAGACGTTGGCCATCCGCTGGACCGGGACGTGCGCGGGGGAGTCGGCGAAGGCGCAGCCGTTGGAGCGGTCGAAGCCCTTGAGCCGGGCCATGCCGCGGTCGAGCTGGTAGCCCGTCAGGACGCCGTCCTTGACGAGGTCCCAGGACTGGGTGGCGACGCCCTCGTCGTCGTAGCCGATGGTGGAGAGGCCGTGCTCGGCGGTGCGGTCGCCGGTGACGTGCATCAGCTCGGAGCCGTAGCGCAGCGAGCCCAGCTTGTCGAAGGTGGCGAAGGAGGTGCCGGCGTAGGCGGCCTCGTAGCCGAGCGCGCGGTCCAGCTCGGTGGCGTGGCCGATCGACTCGTGGATCGTCAGCCAGAGGTTGGACGGGTCGACCACCAGGTCGTAGCGGCCCGGCTCGACGCTCGGCGCCTTCATCTTCTCGGCCAGCAGGGCGGGCAGTTCGGCCAGCTCGGCGTCCCAGTCCCACCCGGTGCCGCGCAGGTACTCGAAGCCGCGCCCGACCGGCGGGGCCAGCGTGCGCATCGAGTCGAAGGCCCCGGTGCGCTCGTCCACCGAGGTGGCCTCCAGCCAGGGGTGCAGCCGGATCCGCTGCTGGGTGGTGACGGTGCCGGCGGTGTCGGCGTAGAACTTGTTCTCCTGCACCGTCAGCAGGTTGGCCTGGACGTGCGAGACGCCCTCGGCGGCCAGCAGCCGCGAGCTCCAGTCGGCGAGCAGCGCCGTCTTCTCCGCGTCCGGCACCTCGAAGGGGTTCACCTCGTACGCGGAGATCCAGGTGGCGTCCGGGTAGACCGGCTCGTCCGCCAGCTCGACGCGCTCCTTCGAACCGGCCGCGCGGCTGATCCCGCCGGACAGCCGGGCCACCGCGACGGCCTGTTCGGCGACGCGGGCCGCCGCGACCGCGGTGAGGTCCACCCCGGCGGCGAAGCCCCAGGCGCCGTCCAGCAGCACCCGGACGGCGAAGCCGAGCTGGACGCTGTCGGAGGTGCCGGCCGGCCGGGCGTCGCGCAGCCGCCAGGACGCGCTGCGGACCCGCTCCAGGCGGAAGTCCGCGTGCTCGGCGCCGAGTTCACGCGCGCGGGTGAGCGCCGCGTCGGCCAGGGCGCGCAGCGGGTAGGCGAGGAACAGCGGGTCGACGGCGCGCCCGTGCGGGGCGCCGGAACTGCTGGTCGGGGGCATCGGAGGCAAGCGGGCTCCCTGGTCGGGGGGACGGCGGTGCGGGTACCCCGGAACCGGGGTACCCGCACGGCATCATGTCCCGTTCGGGGGGTTTGGGCCAGCGCATTCCGGTGGTGACACGCGGCCGCCGCCGCCCCGCGGAGCGCCGGTCAGCCGACCGTCTCCCACCAGCCGTCCAGCTCCGGCGGGTTGTCGACGTCCACCCGCTCGCCGGGGCGCGGCACCGCGAGCGGGACGGCCTGCGCCTTGGCCTCCACCAGCAGCCGCTCGATCGGCTCCGCCCACGGGTGCAGGCCCAGGTTGAAGGTGCACCAGTGGACGGGCACCAGCAGGCCGGCGTTCAGCTCGCGGTGGGCGAGGACGGCGTCCTCCGGCGTCATGTGGATGTCGGCCCAGGCCGTGTCGTACGCGCCGATCTGCACCAGGGCGGCGTCGAACGGGCCGTGCTGCCCGCCGATCCTCGCGTAGCCCTCGAAGTAGCCGGAGTCCCCGGTGTAGAAGACCTTGCGGGTCGGCCCGGCGATCACCCAGGAGCCCCAGAGGGTGGTGTTGCGGGTCAGACCGCGTCCGGAGAAGTGGTGGGCGGAGGTGAGGGTGACGACCAGTTCGCCGAGCGTGCAGGTCTCGTCCCAGTCCAGCTCGATGATCCGGTGCTCCGGGACGCCCCAGCGGCGCAGGTGGCCGCCGATGCCGAGCGGCACCGCGAACGGCGCGGACTGGCTGCGGACCAGCCGCTTGACCGTCGCCATGTCCAGGTGGTCGTAGTGGTCGTGCGAGATCAGCACCGCGTCGACCTGCGGCAGCTCCTCCAGCTCCACCGGCACCGGGTGCAGCCGCTTGGGGCCGACGTGCGCGGCGGGGGAGCAGCGGTCGCTCCAGACCGGGTCGAGCAGCACCCGGGTGCCCTCGATCTCGACCAGCGCGGAGGCGTGCCCGTACCAGGTGATCTCCACGCCCTCGGCGGCCGGGCGCGGTCCGACGGCGGGGCGGACGGTGGGCACCGGGTTGGCGGGCACCCGGCCCTCGCGCTGGAACAGCATCCGGCGCACGGTGTCCCGGTCGATGTCGGGTGCGGACCCGGCCCGGGCCAGCGTGGACGGCGCGTTGTGGAAGACGCCGTCCCGGTACTGCGGGGAGTTGCGCACCCGGGCCTCGCGGGCGGCGTCCGGCCGCCGTCCGAAGGCCGCCGGCAGGTCGCGCAGCGACCAGGCGGCCGCTCCCGCGCCGGCCGCCAGGGCGGCCAGGGCCAGCAGTCGTCCCCGCCGGTGGGTGGTACCGGGCTGTGCCTCGCTCATCCGTGCTCTGCCTTCGCTCGTCGCCGTGGCCGCCGGGCCCCGCGCGCGGGGGCCCCTCCAGGAATCGGTACGGCCGGCCCCGGTTGTTCCGCACCACGGGGGCAACGGGTGCACCCGGTCGCGTTGTTCCCGGAAAACCGCCGTAGTGGACGCCACAAGGGTAGGCCGGAGCGGGTGGGGACCGGGCGGGAGCGGCCCGGGCACGGATTGTCGGATTGCGACAGTTCCTTCGGTGAGGCGCTGTGGGAGCTCGATTCGTCGCCGCCCCGGGCCGACCGATAGCGTCACACTGCGTGCGCATTCCGACGTACGCGCACACTACGGAGAGAGGTGGATCGTTGAGCCGCTCGGTTCTCGTCACCGGAGGAAACCGGGGCATCGGCCTCGCGATCGCCCTGGCCTTCGCCGAGGCGGGCGACAAGGTCGCCATCACCAGCCGCTCGGGTGAGGTACCCGCGGAGCTGGCCAAGTACGACGTGCTCGCGGTGCGCTGCGACATCACGGACGGCGCGCAGGTCGATGCCGCGTTCACCGAGATCGAGGCCAAGCACGGCGGGGTCGAGGTGCTGGTCGCCAACGCCGGCATCACCCACGACACCCTGCTGCTGCGGATGTCCGAGGAGGACTTCACCTCCGTCGTGGACACCAACCTGACCGGCACGTTCCGGGTGGTCAAGCGCGCCTCCAAGCTGATGATGCGCGCGCGCAAGGGCCGGGTCGTCCTGATCTCCTCGGTGGTCGGCCTCTCGGGCTCCCCGGGCCAGGCCAACTACGCCGCCTCCAAGGCCGGCCTGGTCGGCTTCGCGCGCTCGCTGGCGCGCGAGCTGGGCCCGCGCAACATCACCGTCAACGTGGTCGCCCCCGGCTTCGTCGACACCGACATGACCGCAGTGCTCAGCGACGAGCGCCGCGCGGAGATCGTCTCGGGCGTGCCGCTGGGCCGCTACGCGGCGCCCGCCGAGGTCGCCAACACCGTGCGGTTCCTCGGTTCGGACGAGGCCGCGTACATCACCGGAGCCGTCATTCCCGTCGACGGCGGATTGGGCATGGGTCACTGAGCATGAGTGGAATCCTTGAGGGCAAGCGGATCCTCATCACCGGAGTGCTGATGGAGTCCTCCATCGCCTTCCACACCGCCAAGCTCGCGCAGGAGCAGGGCGCGGAGATCATCCTCACCGCGTTCCCCCGGCCCAGCCTCACCGAGCGGATCGCCAAGAAGCTGCCGAAGCCGGTCAAGGTGCTGGAGCTGGACGTCTCCAGCGAGGAGCAGCTGGCCGGCATCGCCGACCAGGTGCGCGAGCACCTGCCGACCCTGGACGGCATCGTCCACTCGATCGGCTTCGCCCCGCAGGACGCCCTGGGCGGCAACTTCCTGAACACGCCGTGGGAGTCCGTGGCGACCGCCATGCACGTCTCGGCGTTCTCGCTGAAGTCGCTCACCACGGCGCTGCTGCCGCTGATGCAGGACGGCGGCTCGGTCGTCGGTCTGACCTTCGACGCCCAGTTCGCCTGGCCGAAGTACGACTGGATGGGCCCGGCCAAGGCCGCGCTGGAGGCCACCTCCCGCTACATGGCCCGTGACCTCGGCGCCCGCAACATCCGGGTCAACCTGGTCTCGGCCGGCCCGATCGGCTCGATGGCCGCCAAGTCCATCCCGGGCTTCGCGGACCTCGCCGCCACCTGGGACACCCGTTCCCCGCTGAAGTGGGACCTGGCCGACCCGGAGCCGGCCGGCCGCGGCGTCGTCGCCCTGCTCTCGGACTGGTTCCCGAAGACCACCGGCGAGATCGTCCACGTGGACGGCGGCCTGCACGCCATCGGCGCCTGACCGCCGCACGTCCGACCCGGCCCGGCACCCCTCCTGGGGTGCCGGGCCGCGGTGTTGTCCGGGGTGCCCGTGCGCGCCGGGCCGGCGCGGTCGTCAGGCGTCGGGCGGCGTGCAGGCGCCGATGGCGCGGCCGGCCTCGACCGAGGCGCGCTGGGGGTCGCCCGCCCGGATCGCGTCGAGGATCTTGTCGTGCCCGAGGTAGCGCTCGGCGATCAGCTCCGGGCCGACGTCGTGGCGCAGGTGGGCGCGGGTGACCTCGCCGAGGTCGGCGTAGACGGCGAGGAGGACGTCGTTGTGGGCGGCGGCGACCACGGCCTGGTGGAAGGCGGCGTCGGCCTGGATGAAGTCCTCGGCGTCGCCGGAGCGCCAGGCGTCCTCGCGGCGGGCCAGGGCGGCGTCCAGCAGGGCGAGGTCGCGCGCGGTGCGGCGGGAGGCGGCCAGCCCGGCCGCCGAGGTCTCCAGGGTGACCCGCAGCTCGGCGACCTGCGACTGGTCGGCGTCGGCGAAGCGGCGGTGCATGACCCCGGCCAGCTCGCTGGTGGCCAGGACGTAGGTGCCGGAGCCCTGGCGGATGTCCAGCAGCCCGTTGTGGGCGAGCGCGCGGACCGCCTCGCGGACGGTGTTGCGGGCGACGCCGAGCTGCTCGACCAGTGCGGCCTCGGTCGGGATGCGCGAGCCGACGGGCCATTCGCCCGAGGTGATCTGGGCGCGCAGCTGCGCGATCACCTGGTCGGACAGCGGGGTGCGCCTCGGAGAGGACAGCGCCACGGGGGGACTCCTTGCGGCTTCGGGTCGGCGGTGGGGGCGTCGGCCGGCGGGTGGGTCGGCTTCGGGCGGGTCGGGACATCATGCCAAGTCGAGGATGCGCTAATTCATCCCATCATTCTATGATGGCTCCCATGCCTCCCGCAGCAGACACCACCACCGCCCCGCGAACCGGGGTCGGACCGCAGACCGAGCGGCCCACCGCCACCGCCTCCCCCTCCTCCAACCGGAGCAAGTACCTCGGCTGGCTGTTCGCCGTCGCGATCGCCGCCGCCGCCTTCAACCTCCGGCCCGTGGTCACCAGCCTCGGGCCGCTGCTCGACCAGGTCCGCACCGACCTCGGGATGAATCCGACGCTGGCCGGCCTGCTGACCGCCGTCCCCTCGCTCTGTTTCGCCCTGTTCGGCTTCGCCGCGCCCGGCATGGCCCGGCGGTTCGGGCCGATCGCGGTGGTCACCGCGGGCATGGGGGCGATCACCGCCGGCGTGCTGGCCCGCTCCTTCGCCGGCGGCACGGCGGTGTTCCTGCTGCTCACCGCGCTCGCGCTGGCCGGGGTGGCGGTCTCCAACGTGCTGATCCCGGTGGTGATCAAGCGGTACTTCCCGGAGAAGGTCGGTCCGATGATCGGCCTGTACTCCATGTCGCTGTCGGCCGGCACCGCGCTCGCCGCAGCCGTCACCGTGCCGCTGACCAACGCGTTCGGCGGGGACTGGCGGATCGGCCTGGGCATCTGGGCCGCGCTCGGCGCGCTCGCCCTGCTGCTCTGGCTGCCGGTCGCGGTGACCAGGCGCGAGCGCGGCGGGAAGGCCGGCGGGGCGACCGCCAAGCTGCCGATCACCCGCAGCCGCACCGCCTGGGCGATGGCCTGCTTCTTCGGCCTCCAGGCCACCGGCGCCTACGTGGTGATGGGCTGGCTGCCGAAGATCTTCCAGGACTCCGGGATCTCCGAGGGCACCTCCGGCGTGCTGCTGGCCCTGACCATGGTGATCGGCGTGCCGGTCTCCTTCGTGCTCCCCAACCTCGCCGCCCGCCGGGGCGACCAGCGGCTGTTCGTCGTCCTGCTCGCCTCCTTCGGCATCGCCGGGTACACCGGACTGGCGCTCGCCCCGGCCGCCGCGCCGTGGGTCTGGGCGACCCTGGTCGGCCTCTCGAACTGCGCGTTCCCGCTGGTGCTCACCATGATCGGCCTGCGGGCCCGGACCGCCGGCGGGGTCGCCCAGCTCTCCGCCTTCGCCCAGGGCGTCGGCTACCTCATCTCCATCCCCGGCCCGATCCTGATCGGCCGGCTGTACCAGGCCACCGGCGAGTGGTACCTGCCGCTGGGCTTCCTCGCCGTGCTGCTGGTGCCGCAGATGATGTTCGGCCTGCGGGCCGCGCGGGCCCGGCACATCGAGGACGAGGCGGTCCTCCCCGCCGGCGAGCGCGCCGCGGCGTAGCGGGGCCGGTGACGGACGGGCATGGCCGGGGTGGGAGAATCCGGTCATGCCCGTACTCGACCCGAACCCCACCGACGGCCACAAGAAGCTCGGCCAGCTCGCCGCACTGATCGTCGGCATCGTGGTGCTGCTGGCGATCGTCGCCACGGTGGCCCAGAACATCGGCTGATCCGCCGCCCGGCCCGGCCGCCCGTCGGCGGGCCCGCTTGCCGGCCCGCCCGTCGGCCGGCCCGTCGCGCCGGTCGCCGGTACGCGGACCGGATGCCGTCCGCCGGGCCAACCTCCGGTGAACGGCGCATGATGACACCCCCCACTCCTGAGAGTGGCGGCAACCGGCGGCATCGCGCCCCCGGGCGGCTTTTCTGCCAAGCTTGCTGGGTATGAGCGCCGAAACGCCCCGCAGGATCATCGTTCTCCGCCATGCCAAGGCCGATTGGCCCAACGGCGTCGACGACCACGAGCGGCCGCTGGCCGACCGGGGCCGCCACCAGGCCCCGGAATCCGGCCGCTGGCTCGCCGACTCCGGTATCAACCCCGACTACGTGCTCTGCTCCACCGCCCTGCGTACCCGCGAGACCTGGAAGCTCGCCGCGCACGAGCTGGAGAAGCGCCCCCGCAGGACGGTGTACGAGGACCGGATCTACGAGGCCAGCCCCGGCGAGATCATCACCGTCCTGCAGGAGACCCCCGAGGAGTACGCGGACGTGGTGCTGGTGGGCCACAACCCCGGTGTGCTCGGGCTGACCCAGGTGCTGGCCGGCGACGAGGGGGACCGGGAGGCGCTGGAGCGGCTGCGGCTCGGCGGCTTCCCGACCGCGGCGATCGCGGTGCTCAGCTTCGACGGCTCCTGGAAGGGCGTCGAGCCGGGCGTGGCCGCGCTGGTCTCGTACTTCACGCCGCAGGACTGAGCCGACCGGGCCGCGCCGACCGCGCCGCCCGACCCGGGCCGGCCGACCCGGGCCGAGCGGTCCGGCAGACGTGAGGGGCGCGAGGACGATGGTCCTCGCGCCCCTCACGTGCGCTCCGGCGCCTACTCGGTCGGCGTGCCGTCCAGCGCGTCGGCCGCCTCGACCTCTTCGCGGGTGATGCCCAGCAGGTACAGCACGGTGTCCAGGAACGGCACGTTCACCGCGGTGTCGGCCGCCTCCCGCACCACCGGCTTGGCGTTGAAGGCCACGCCCAGCCCGGCCGCGTTCAGCATGTCCAGGTCGTTGGCGCCGTCGCCGATCGCCACCGTCTGCTCCAGCGGCACCTTCGCCTGCTCGGCGAAGCGGGCCAGCCAGCGGGCCTTGCCGGCCCGGTCCACGATCTCGCCGACCACCCGGCCGGTGAACTTGCCGTCCACCACCTCCAGGGTGTTGGCGGCCGCGAAGTCCAGGCCCAGCTGCTCCACCAGGTGGTCGGTGACCTGGGTGAAGCCGCCGGAGACCACCGCGACCTGGAAGCCCAGCCGCTGCAGCGTGCGGATCAGGGTGCGCGCGCCCGGCGTGAACCTGACCTCCGCGCGGACCTTCTCCGTCACCGCGGCGTCCAGGCCGGCCAGCAGCGCGACCCGGGCGTGCAGCGACTCGGCGAAGTCCAGCTCGCCGCGCATCGCCGCGGCCGTCACCGCGGCGACCTCCTCCTCGCAGCCCGCGTGGGCCGCGAACAGCTCGATCACCTCGTCCTGGATCAGCGTGGAGTCGACGTCCATCACCACCAGGCGCTTGGCCCGGCGTTCGAGGCCCGCCGCGACCACCGCGATGTCCACCCGCTGCTGGGCCGCCTCCTGGGCCAGCGCGGCGCGCAGCTCGTCGGTGGCGACACCGGAGACGGCCAGCTCGACGGCGGTCACCGGGTACTTGGCCAGTCGGAAGACCCGGTCGATGTTGCCGCCCGAGGCGGTGATCCGGGAGGTGAGCGCCGACACCGCGGCGGCGGTGAGCGGGTGGCCCAGCACGGTGACGTGCGAACGGCCCTCGCGGCGCGGCCGGTTGTCGCCGATGCCGGAGATGATCTCGGCCTGGAGCTTCTGCTCCTCGGCCCAGCGGTGCACGGTGGAGCGCAGCTCGCCCTCGGCGCCGGGCGCGGTCGGCGGGGTGACCAGGGCGCACAGCGTTATCCGGCCCCGGGTGACGACCTGCTCGATGTCGATCACGTCGACGCCGAATCCGGCCAGGGTGGCGAAGAGACCGGCGGTGATGCCGGGGCGGTCCTTGCCGAACACCTTGACGAGCAGAGTGCGCTCGTCCTCGGTCCGGGGCTGCGGGGCGGGGAACGGCTCGGCGGCCAAGGGCGATGCGTTCATGGTGACACCCACGCTACCCGCCGGCCGGCGCCCTCACGGCACCCGTCCGCGTCGTGGACGGGAGTGCGGACCGGTGTGGACGGTGTGCGCACGATCCGGGTGACCGGGTGGTGGCACGGAGGCGACATCACGGGGTGGTGGCAGGGGCGTCCGCGAATCGTTGCCGCCTGGTCACAGTCACCGGGGGTGACTTTCGTCAACGGGCGGCGGACTGGAATGATTCCCCCGTCGGATTCAGGACATCGCACCCCCGGTCGGGGGCAAAATCGGGGGACCGAGAGAGCGGGGCAGGCGAGCAGTGCCGCAACTCGTCATTGAGATCAACGGACAGCAGCGGACTCTGGAGCCGGGGCGGTCCTACACCATCGGGCGCAACCCGCAGTCGGACTTCCCGTTCGACGACGCCAGGGTCTCCTGGCAGCACGCCACCATCTCCTTCAACGGGGCCGGTTGGCAGCTCGACGACCACGGGAGCACCAACGGCACCTACACCGCCGGCGCCCGGACCCAGCAGGCCCCGCTCTTCCCGGGCGCGGTGGTCAACCTCGGCAACGCCGAGAACGGCCCCCGGCTGAGCTTCTCCGCGCCCGCCCAGGCCGGCGCGCCCGCCCCCGCCTGGCACGAGGCCGCCACCAGCCGCAGCCACGCCCCCGCGCCGCAGCCGCCCGTCCAGCAGCAGCCGCCGGTCCAGCAGCAGTGGGCCCAGCAGCCCCCGGTGCAGCAGCAGCCCTACCAGCCCCAGGCCCAGCCGCAGTGGGGCGGCCAGCCGCAGCCGCAGCCCTTCCCGCAGCAGCAGGGCTTCCCCCAGCAGGCCCCCCAGCACGGCGGTTTCCCGCAGCAGCACGCCCCGCAGCACGACGCCGGCGGCCCGCAGCCGACGATGATCCGCAATCTGACCGCCGGGATGAACACCGTCCGGATCGGTCGCGCGCTCGACAACGACATCGTCGTCTCCGACCTCCAGGTCTCCCGCCACCACGCCGAGCTGCGCCAGCTGCCCGACGGCCGGTACGAGATCGTCGACCTGGGCAGCCACAACGGCATCTTCCTCAACGGCATGCCGGTCCAGCGCCAGTTGATGTCGCCGCAGGACCGTCTGACGGTCGGCCACTCCAGCTTCGTCCTGGTCGGCGACCAGCTGCAGGAGTTCGTCGACACCGGCGCGGTCTCCTTCTCCGCCCGCCACCTGACCGTCGAGGTCGACTTCAAGGGCGGCAAGAAGGTCCTGCTCAACGACGTCAGCTTCGGCGTGCCGGAGAAGTCCCTGGTCGCGGTCATCGGCCCGTCCGGCTCCGGCAAGTCGACCCTGCTGCGCGCCCTCACCGGCTACCGCCCGGCCGACCGCGGCGACGTCCTCTACGACGGCCGCAACCTCTACAAGCAGTTCGCCGAACTGCGCTCGCGGATCGGCCTGGTGCCGCAGTCGGAGATCCTGCACAAGGAGCTGACGGTCCGCACCGGCCTCAAGTACGCGGCCCGGCTGCGGTTCCCCGGCGACACCGAGGCGCGCGAGCGCGAGGCGCGGATCGACGAGGTGCTCTACGAGCTGCGCCTGGACAAGCGCGCCGACAACCGGATCACCGCGCTCTCCGGCGGCCAGCAGAAGCGCGTCTCGGTCGCCCTGGAGCTGCTCACCAAGCCCTCGCTGATCTTCCTGGACGAGCCCACCTCGGGCCTGGACCCGGGCATGGACCGCGAGGTCATGCAGATGCTGCGCGGCCTCGCCGACGACGGCCGCACCATCCTGGTCGTCACCCACTCGGTGGCCGAGCTCGCGCTCTGCGACCGGCTGCTGGTGATGGCGCCCGGCGGTTCGGTGGCCTACTTCGGCCCGCCGGACGAGGCGCTGCACTTCTTCGGGTACGAGACCTGGGCCGACGTCTTCCAGGCCTTCGAGAACTACCCGGACCACGACTGGGCCGGCCGCTACCGGGGCTCGGTGCACTACCAGCAGTACTCCGCCGACGTGGACGCCGGGACCGTGCAGTCCGCCCAGATCGTCCAGGAGGCCATCAGGCCGCCGAAGCCGCAGAGCTGGGGCTCGCAGCTGTGGACGCTGATGCGCCGCTACATGTCGGTGCTCGCCTCGGACCGCGGTTTCCTGGCCCTGTCGGTGCTGCTGCCCGCCGTCATCGGCGCGGTCAGCGTGCTGATCCCCAACGAGCCGGGGCTCGCGCCCAACCCGAAGACGCAGCTCCACCTCAACAGCGGGGCCGCGACGATCATGCTGATCCTGGCGATCGGCGCCTGCTTCTCCGGATCGGCCAACTCGGTCCGAGAACTGATCAAGGAACGGGCGATCTACGAGCGAGAACGAGCCACCGGGCTCTCCCGCTCGGCGTACATGATGTCCAAGATCATCGTGCTGGGCTTCTTCAGCGTGATCCAGGGCGCCATCATCTCCGCCGTCGGCTTCCTGCCGCGCAAGCTGCCCGCACACGGCCTGATCGTCGAGAACCTGCCGGTGATCGAGATGACCATCGGCATGATCCTCCTGAGCTTCGCCGCGATGATGTTCGGCCTGATGATCTCCGCGCTGGTGAAGACCGCCGAGAAGACCATGCCCCTGCTGGTCATGTTCGCGATCGTCCAGGTCGTCTTCACCGGCTGCCTCTTCCAGATCTTCGGCAAGCCCGGTCTGGAGCAGGCCGCCTGGCTGATGCCGGCCCGCTGGGGCACCGGCATCGTGGCCACCACGCTCGACCTGTCGCACCTCATGGGCCCCTGGAACAAGGACTTCCAGAACCCGGACTACGACCCGCTGTGGGACAGCACCGTCGCCCAGTGGGCGATCAACGCGGGCGCCCTGATCGCGATGTCCGTCGTCATCGGCGTCATCGTGACCCGCCTCCAGCGGCGTCACGAGCCCGAGGTCATGCAGAAGGGCTGACGCCCGCACCGCCGCACCCCAGGGGCGGCCCCTCCCGGCGACGGGGCGGGCCGCCCCTCGGCGTACCCGGGGCCCGTCCGCCGGGGGCGTCCGAAGCCCGGCCCTAGGTCTGTGGACCTGCTCCCCGCGCGCCCGTGGACCGACGCGGCGGCCGGCCCGGCGGCGGTAGTTTGGCGGTATGCCCACCGCGCCCAGTGACCGCCGGCCCCCGGCCGGCCTGCTGCCCGTCGACCGGATCCCGGTCGGCCCGCCGCCCGCCGGCCCGCTGCCCGCCTGCGAGCCCTGCCTGGCCGGCATCGAGGCCGTCAGCCAGGCCCTGCTGGCGATGAGCCGCCACCTGGAGGTGCGCGAGGTGCTGCGGCGGATCACCGCCTCCGCCCGCGGTCTGCTCGGCGCCGAGTACGCGGCCCTGGGCGTGCCCGACGACCACGGCGGCTTCGCCCAGTTCGTCGTCGACGGCGTCACCGACGAGCAGTGGAAGGCCATCGGCCCGCTGCCCCGCCAGCACGGCGTGCTCGCCAAGATGCTGCACGAGACCGGCCCCACCCGGCTCGCCGACGTCCGCGAGGCCCCCGCCTTCGGCGGCTGGCCCGCCGCCCACCCCGAGATGGACGCCTTCCTCGGCATGCCCATCCTCGACACCGACGCCGCCGAGGACGACTCGCAGGTGATGGGCGTGATCTTCCTCGCCAACAAGCGCGGCGGCGGCGGCTTCACCGACCACGACGAGGAGCTGCTGCGGATACTGGCCGCGCACGCCGCCCTCGCCCTCACCAACGCCCGCCTCTACGAGCGCAGCCGGGAGCTGACCCTGGCCGGCGAGCGCGCCCGGATCGCCCACGACCTGCACGACGCCGTCTCGCAGAAGCTCTTCTCGCTGCGCCTCACCGCCAAGGCCGCCGCCAAGCTCGTCGACCGCGACCCGGTCCGCGCCCGCGCCGAACTCGCCGAGGTCGCCAAGCTCGCCGCCGAGGCCGCCGACGAGCTGCGCGCCGTCGTGGTCGAGCTGCGCCCCGCCGCCCTGGAGGAGGACGGCCTCAGCGCCACCCTCGCCTCCCAGGTGCAGGTCCTCGACCGCGCCCACAGCGCCGACGTCGCCTTCGCCGCCGACGGGGTCCGCGCCCTGCCGCCGGCCCAGGAGGCGGCCCTGCTGAGGGTCGCCCAGGAGGCCCTGCACAACGCGCTGCGCCACTCCGGCGCCCGGCGCGTCAGCGTCACCCTGGCCGGCACGCCCGAGCGCGGCGCCGTCCTGCGCGTGCGCGACGACGGCCGGGGCTTCGACCCCGAGTCCGTCCGCCGCGCCGGCCGCCACCTCGGCCTGGCCTCGATGCGCGACCGCGCCGCCGCCGTCGGCGGCACGCTCACCCTGGACTCGGCCCCCGGGACGGGGACGGTCGTCGAGATGGAGGTCCCCGGTGCCTGACACCACCCCAGTGATCCGCGTCCTGCTGGTCGACGACCACCAGGTGGTCCGCCGGGGCCTGCGCACCTTCCTGGAGGTGCAGGACGACATCGAGGTGGTCGGCGAGGCCGCCGACGGCGCGGAGGGCGTCGACCGGGCCCGGGAGCTGGACCCGGACGTCGTCCTGATGGACCTCAAGATGCCCGGTGTCGACGGCATCGAGGCGCTGCGCACGCTCAAGGGCGAGGGCAGCCGAGCGCGGATCCTGATCGTCACCAGCTTCACCGAGCACCGCACCATGGTCCCCGCGCTGCGGGCCGGCGCCGCCGGGTACGTGTACAAGGACGTCGACCCGGAGGCGCTGGCCGGCGCGATCCGCTCGGTCCACGCCGGCCACGTGCTGCTCCAGCCCGAGCTGGCGGAGGCACTGCTCGCCGACGACGGCCCGCGCCAGCCGCAGGGCCGCGGCGCCACCCTGACCGAGCGCGAGCGCGAGGTGCTCGGCCACATCGCCGACGGGCGCTCCAACCGGGAGATCGCGCGGAGCCTGCACCTCTCGGAGAAGACGGTGAAGACGCACGTCTCCAACATCCTGATGAAGCTGGACCTCGCCGACCGCACCCAGGCCGCGCTCTGGGCGGTCCGCCACGGCGAGGCCCGGGAGGTCTAGGGCTCGCGGCCCCGGGTCCGGCGGCGCCGGGACCCGGGGGCGGATCCAGGGGGGCGGAATTCAGCCCTTCTCGTCCACCAGCGCGTTGTACGCCGCCACCTGGGCCCGGCGGGCGATCCGCCGCAGGGGGTCCAGCACCGCCTGGCGGGAGGCCATCTCGGAGGCGCTGACCGCCGCGCCGTGGCCGCCCGAGGCGATCGACAGCAGCGCCGACACCTGCCGGGCCGACTCCAGCACCCGGACGGCGCGCGGCGGGTACCCGGGGGCGAGCAGCTCGGCGTGCCCGCGCCGCCGGTACGCCTCCAGCGCCCGCAGCGCCTCCGGGCCGGCCCCGGCCACGTCGAGACGGGCCAGCAGCACCGTCGCCTCCCGCAGCCCGTCCGCCAGCTCCCGCTCCGCCTCGTGCAGCGACGGCACGTCGGCCGGGGGCGCGTCGTTGACCTCGGAGCAGCGCCAGAGCACCGTCGCCGAGCGGTCCCCGACCGGCCCGAACACCTCGACCTCCGGCACCAGCCCGAGCGGCACCCCGACCGCCAGCACGGCCTCGCCCGCGCCCAGCGCCCGCTCGTTGAACGGCGCCGGACCGGTCAGCCCCAGCGGGTGCCCGGCGGACGGCAGGGCCAGCCGCAGCCCCTTCACCCCCAGCACCCGCAGCCGCCCCAGCGCCCAGGTGAGCCCGTGCCGCTCGCCCGGCGCGTCCCCGGGCAGCCCGGTCACCCGGTGGCTCTCGTCACTGCCCAGCACCGCCGCGGCGGCGTTGTCGGGCGGCACCAGACCGGCCAACAGGGCGTTGCCCCAGGCGGCCAGCCGCCCCGAACGGGGCTCTTCGTACGGATTGTCGGCAGGAGTCGCGAGCATCCGGCCAGCCTACGGAATCGGCGGTCATCCGCGTGGCGTAGGTTTGCCCATGCGCGTGCGGCGCACCCACTCCGTGCCCACCGGCCGCCGGAGTAGGCTGCCCCGCCCGCACCGACGGCCGAATTTCTGTTTTGGGGAAGGCATAGGCATGAGCGACGTGCTGGAGCTGGTTGACGTGTCCGTGGTCCGGGAGGGGCGCGCGCTGGTCGACCAGGTCTCGTGGTCCATCTCCGAGGGCGAGCGCTGGGTCATCCTCGGCCCCAACGGCGCCGGCAAGACCACCCTGCTGCAGATCGCCTCCACGTACCTCTTCCCGACCGCCGGCAAGGTGTCCGTCCTCGGCGAGAAGCTCGGCGAGGTCGACGTCTTCGAGCTGCGCTCCCGGATCGGCCTGGCCGGCGCCGCCATGTTCGACAAGCTGCCCGCCGGACAGAGCGTGCTGCAGACGGTGCTCACCGCCGCCTACGGCATGACGGTCAGCTGGCAGGAGCAGTACGAGCAGGCGGACGAGTCGCGCGCGCTCGCCCTGCTGGACCGGCTCGGCATGGCCGGCCTGACCGAGCGCAAGTTCGGCACCCTCTCCGAGGGCGAGAAGAAGCGCACCCTGATCGCCCGCGCCCTGATGACCGACCCCGAGCTGCTGCTGCTGGACGAGCCCGCCGCCGGCCTGGACCTCGGCGGCCGCGAGGACCTGGTGCGCCGCCTCGGCGCGCTGGCCCAGGACGAGTTCGCACCGGCGATGGCGATGGTCACCCACCACGTCGAGGAGATCGCGCCGGGCTTCACCCACGTCCTGATGATCCGCCAGGGCAAGGTGCTCACCGCCGGCCCGATCGACACCGAGCTGACGGCGCGCAACCTCTCCAAGTGCTTCGGCCTCCCGCTGACCCTGGAGCGCCACGGCGACCGCTGGTCCGCGCAGGGCCTGCCGCTCGGCTGACGGCCCCGGGCCGTGCGCCGGAGGCCCTCACGACCCTGCCGGACCCCACTGAACTCGGCTGAACTGGAGCCGGTCGCACGTGCGACCGGTTTCCGCCCCTCCACCTGCGGGAACTGTCCGCCTCGAAGGCCCTTCGCTCCCTAGGATGGACACGTGGACAGCTGGATCTGGTGGCTCCTGGCCGCCGTCGGCCTCGGCATACCGCTGGTCGTCACCGCGATGCCGGAGTTCGCGATGTTCGCGGTCGGCGCGCTCGCCGCGGCCGGTGTCGCCGGGCTCGGCGCCGGGGCGGTGTGGCAGGTCCTGACCTTCGTCGCGGTCTCGGTCGCCCTGCTGGTCGTGGTGCGCCCCATCGCGTACCGGCAGCTCAGGAAGGGGCCGCAGATCAAGATGGGCATCGAGGCGCTTCAGGGCGCCACCGCGGTCGTCGCGGAAAGAGTCGACGGGGAGGGCGGGCGGATCAAGCTCAAGGGCGAGATCTGGTCGGCCCGCGCGCTCAACCCCGGCAGTGTGTACGAGCCGGGGCAGCAGGTCGACGTCGTCGAAATCCAGGGCGCGACCGCCCTGGTCGTCTAGGGGAGAGTCCGTGGAACCCGTCCTTATCGTCCTGGTCGTCCTGGTCGTGGTGGCATTCATCGCGCTGATCAAGACGATTCAGGTCATCCCGCAGGCCAGCGCCGCGATCGTGGAGCGCTTCGGCCGCTACACCCGGACGCTCAACGCAGGGCTGAACATCGTCGTCCCGTTCATCGACCGGGTCCGGAACCGGATCGACCTGCGCGAGCAGGTCGTGCCCTTCCCGCCGCAGCCGGTGATCACCCAGGACAACCTGGTGGTCAACATCGACACGGTGATCTACTACCAGGTCACCGACGCCCGGGCCGCCACCTACGAGGTCGCCAGCTACATCCAGGCGATCGAGCAGCTGACGGTCACCACGCTGCGCAACATCATCGGCTCGATGGACCTGGAGTCGACGCTGACCTCCCGCGAGGTGATCAACGCCGGTCTGCGCGGCGTGCTGGACGAGGCCACCGGCAAGTGGGGCATCCGCGTCAACCGCGTCGAGCTGAAGGCGATCGAGCCGCCGACCTCCATCCAGGACTCGATGGAGAAGCAGATGCGCGCCGACCGCGACAAGCGCGCCGCGATCCTCACCGCCGAGGGCGCCCGGCAGGCGCAGATCCTGCGGGCCGAGGGTGAGAAGCAGGCCGAGGTGCTCAAGGCCGAGGGTGAGGCGCAGGCCGCGGTGCTGCGCGCCGACGGTGAGGCGGCCGCGATCCGCACCGTGTTCGAGGCGATCCACGACGGCGACGCCGACCAGAAGCTGCTCGCCTACCAGTACCTGCAGACCCTGCCCGAGCTGGCCAAGGGCGACTCCAACAAGCTGTGGATCATCCCCAGCGAGGTCGGCGACGCGCTCAAGGGCCTCGGCGGCGCGTTCACCGGTCTGACCGGCAACGGCGGTGCGAACGGCGGCGCGCCCGCCGCCCCCAGCGCCCCGGCGCCGGCCGCCACCCAGGTCCCGCTCGACCCGGCCGCCGGTCCGCGCCCGCTGGACACCGACACCAAGGGTGCCGCCCGCCCCCGGGTGGACCCGGCCCGCGAGTACCGGAAGATCGACCCGGAGTGAGCTGAGCCCGTCGCGTGACGCGTCGTCGTCGCGCGCGGGTGCCGAGGGCCCGCCTCCCGTGCGGTACGGGGAGCGGGCCCTCGGCGTTGCTGCGGACGCCCCCGCCCGGCGTACGGCCGCCCGGAGCGTGTGTTGCGCCCGGTGAACGGTCGTGTGGTGTACGTCCCGAATCGTGGGCGGGCTCTGGTAGGCGCACCCCGCCGTCCGGCATGATCGCCTCGGACAGGCCCGAGACGAGAGGTGGCCCATGACGCTCTGGGAGGCGGTCGCCGTCCTGGTGGCGGGAGTCGGCGCGGGGATGATCAATGTGATCGTCGGCTCCGGAACCCTGATCACCTTCCCGGTGCTGCTCGCCGTCGGCATCCCGCCGGTCACCGCCAACGTCTCCAACGCCTTCGGCCTGGTGCCCGGCTCGCTCAGCGGCGTGATCGGCTACCGGAGGGAACTGGCCGACCAGGGCCGCCGGCTGGTCCGCCTCGGCATCGCCGCGCTGCTCGGCGGGCTGGTCGGCGCCGTCCTGCTGATCGAGCTGCCGAGCAGCGCCTTCGACACGATCGTCCCGGTCCTGATCCTGCTGGCCCTCGTCCTGGTGGTGATCCAGCCCCGGGTGGCCAAGGCGGTCGCCGCCCGGCGCCGGCCCGGGGGAGACCCCGACGGCGGCCTGGCACTGCTGGCCGGCGTCTTCCTGACCGGCATCTACGGCGGCTACTTCGGCGCGGCCCAGGGCGTCCTGCTGCTGGCGCTGATGGGCATGCTGCTCCAGGAGGACCTCCAGCGGATCAACGGTGTGAAGAACGCGCTGGCGCTGATCGTCAACGGCGTCGCCGCCGTGTTCTTCCTCTTCACCTCGACCATCAACTGGGCCGCCGCCGGTCTGATCGCCGTCGGCTCGCTCTGCGGCGGCCTGCTCGGCGCGAAGGTCGGCCGCAAGCTGCCCCCGCCGGCGCTGCGCGGGGTCATCGTGGTGGTCGGCCTGGTGGCCGTCACCAAGCTGCTCGTCAGCTGAGCGGCCGTCCGTCGCGGCGGTCGGTTCGCCCGGGCTGTCGCGTTCCGTGTGCTGTTCCGGCCGTCCCGTTCGTTCCGTTCGCCCTGAAGGAGAAGCCGTGGCGCTGGAGATGCGCGACACCTGCGAACGCTGCGCGGTGTCGCTGACGGCGGACGGCCCGGCGTCCCTATGCTCCTACGAGTGCACCTTCTGTCCGGACTGCACCGAGGCCATGGCCGCCACCTGCCCCAACCGCGGTGGCGAACTGGTGCCCCGTCCGCGCCGGAGGGCCTGACCCTTCACCAGTCACCCCCGACACCCGGGAGCGGTTCGATGAGCAGCAGAGCGCGTCTGACGGAGGACGAGATCACGGTCGCCCTGGCCGGTCTGCCGGAGTGGAGCCGGGACGGCGACACCATCGTCCGCACCGCCGACGCGGCGGACTTCCCGGCGGCGATCCGGGTGGTCGTCGCGGTCGCCGAGCAGGCGGAGGCGCTGGACCACCACCCGGACATCGACATCCGCTGGCGGACCCTGCACTTCGCGCTCTCCACCCACAGCGCCGGCGGCCTCACCGCCCTGGACGTCACCCTCGCCGCCCGCATCGACGCCGCCCTCCGGGACGAGTCCGGCTGACGGCCCCGTTCCGTTCCGCTCGTTCCACGTCCTCGGGTCCGCCTCGGACCGGCCTCGCAGAGGCCGGAAGGAGGCGCTCCGGGTGGCGTGAGATGCTGGCTGCCGCATTGCCGGCGGTCGGGAGGGACGGAACGGATGGCACAGGATCCCCTCGGAGACGCCGCGCAGCAGCCGTGGTACCCGCAGCAGGCACAGCCGGACTGGCCGGCGGGGTATCCGGACCAGCAGCAGTGGCAGGGAAGCCACGGGTACGACGGCGGCGCCGGGTACGCGGAAGCCGGCCGGCCGGACCACGGGCACCCGGACCACGGGCAGGCCCAGCACGGGTACGCCCAGCACGGCTACGGGCAGAGCGCGTACCCGCAGGCCGGGTACGGCCAGGGCGGCTACCCGCAGGCCGGGTATGCGGAGCCCGGGTATCCGGAGACCGGGTACGCGGAGACCGGGTACGGCCAGGGCGGACAGCCGGGCGGTCAGCACCAGCCGTACTACCAGTACGACGACTACGGGCAGCAGCAGTACGCGCCGTACGCCGTCCCGCAGCAGCCGGCCGGTGAGGAGCTGTACGCCCCGGCGGGCGCCGAATACTCCACCGACGGCTACGTGCACATCGAGCCCGAGCCGGTCGCCGAACCCGAGCCCCATCCGCCGGCGGCCGTGGCCGCGCCGGAGCCCGCCGCCCCCGGGCCGCGGTCGGCCGGGCGGCGGGGCGGCGGCCGCCAGGACCCGGGTGGCCAGCAGGAACTCGTAGCCGGGGGCGACCGCGCTGAGCGCGTTGGCCGCCGTGAACACGGTGAGCGCGGTC
>NZ_JBSFNM010000091.1:0-27456 GCF_053587085.1 Kitasatospora sp. NPDC003701 | reverse complement strand
CCCCTGCTGCTCGGCGCCGTCGACAACAACGGCCGCCCGCTCATGGTCGACACCGCCGCATCACTCGACCCCGGCGCCGCCGGCTCCCGCTCCATCGACGGCGGCCGTGCCGTGCAGTACCCGCCCGGCCGCCCGTGCCTCCTCCAGGCTCCGGGTGAAGAGGTCGATCCGCTCCTGCGGGGCCAGGGACATCAGGCCCGGCGGCCACGTCCCCGGCGGCACCACCAGCACGATGGCCCGCCCCCGGTCCCCGGCCGCCGCCACCCAGCCGGGCGAGGCCTCGACCGGCGAGGCGGGCTCCCACACCTGCCGCCCGCCCACCAGCACCAGTCTGGCCAGCCGCGGCCCGCGCACCTCCAGCACCCCGGTCGTGTCCGGCGGCTCGCCCGCCGCCAGCGTGAACCCGCTGTCCACCAGGTTCTCGACGAGCTCACCGTGCAGCCCGGGGCCGACCTCCACGATCACCTCCGCGAACGGCGCCCCGTCCGCCGTCTCGCGCACCGCCAACGCCCACACCATCGGCGCCCGCTCCGGACCGCCACCCATCTCACCAGCCATGCCCTGTCAACGACTCAGCGGCCCGGGCGGAGCGGGTGGGCCCGGTCCGGCCGCTGCGGGCGACGGCCGGGCTGCCAACGCCGAGCGCTCGGCCGGGAGATCCCGGCCGAGCGCTCGCACGGACTGCTCGTGGCTCGATCAGCGATCAGCGATCAGCCCACCGAACGGTGCTTCGTCGGGGTCAGAACTGGGTGCTGACCGTGACGCCGCTGAAGTCGGTGACGGCGTACAGGCTGAGGTAGCGGTAGCCGGCGGTGGGGTTGGTGACGGTGAGGGACTGGGTGGTGCCGGTGCCGGTGGAGGAGGCGGTGAAGGCGCTCGGCGAGGCCCAGGTGCCCGGGTTGTAGTACAGGTGCGCGGTACCGGTCCCGCCGGAGGTGGTGACCTTCAGCGTGGTGGTGCCGGCCGGCAGGTAGACGTACAGGTAGTCGGTGTTGCCGGCGGTCGCGGCGCGGCCGGCCCGCGAGCAGTTCGGGCCCATCGCGTCCGTGCGCGGGTCGGTGCAGCTCGGCAGCGCGACGGGGGCGGCGGTCACGGTGACCGAGGCCGGGGTGGTGGCGGTCCGGCCGGTGTCGTCGGTGGCGGTCAGGGCGACGGTGTAGGTGCCGGCCGCCGCGTAGGTGTGGCTCGGGTTGCGCTCGTCCGAGGAGGTGCCGTCGCCGAAGGTCCAGTGCCAGGCGGTGATCCGGCCCGGGCCGGTCTGCACGGACCGCTCGGTCACGCTGACGGTCGCGCCGTTCACCGACGGGTCGAACAGGGCGGTCGGGCCGGCGGCGTAGCAGGCGCCGGCGGCGCAGGCGGTCAGCCAGGCGTCGAAGTCGGCGTCGTAGGAGGTGCCGAGGTTGTTGTAGACCGCGTAGCCACCGGTGTAGTCACCCACCCGGAAGCGGCTCAGCATGGTCTGGACCTCGGCCGGGTGCCTCTCCAGCATGTACCGGACGGCCAGGTAGCCCCACGGGTAGACGCGGGTCGAGTCCGAGTTGCCGTAGGTGTTCTGGAAGACGGTGCTCAGCTTGTAGGTGTGCTGGGCGGCCTGGGCCATCGCGTCGGTGTCGGTGGTGGCGCGGTAGCTGTAGGACATGTACTCGGCGAGGCCCTCGACCCACCAGATGTCCGGGACGGACGTCTGGGTGGTGAAGTTGCCCTTCATGTCGTAGATGCCGTCCAGGTAGTGGGTGTACTCGTGGTTGAGGTTCCACACCCGGGCGGGGTCCTTGGTGTTCCAGGCCTTCTGGTACATCACGTTCACGGCCCGGTTGTTCGGGTCGGTCGGGTCCATGACGGTCTGGCCGCCGTTGTCGGTCGAGTTGCCGAAGATGGCCCACGAGTAGGTGGTGTAGTCCGTCTTGTTGGCGAAGATCCCCTGGGTGACGGTCTTGTTGTACTGGTTGGGGATCGGCCCGTTGTCCTTGACCACGTTGTGGAAGAACGCGTCCTCGTTGCGCAGGCTGGCGCAGACGGTGGCCAGTTCGGCGGCCGACAGGGCCTGGGCCTGGATGGTGCGGTTGTCGCAGACCAGCTGGTTCGGCAGGACCACCGCGGTGAGCTTGGCGGGCAGGTCGCAGATGCCGTAGTACGAGCACTGGCCGTTGTTGTAGACGGTGGCCTGGAACGCCGTGTGCACGTACAGCGAGGCGTCGGCCGTGAGGAGCGGCGCGGCGTTCAGCACCTGCTTGACCAGCGGCTTGGCCGCGGCCTCGACGGCGGGGCTGCTCCCGGCCATCCGCGCCAGGTCGTTGCCCGCGTTGGTGTCGAGGACGGCGTTGGGCCCGCTGAGCAGGTCCTTGTGGTTGATCGCGAAGTTGGCGAGGGACGTGACGAGGCTCGGGTCGGCGCCGAGCGCGTTGACGAAGTTCGGGTTGGTGTTGCCCCGCCAGAGCGGGAACCTCAGCACGGAGTTGACCGCGCTGACCATCTGCGGGAACGCGTTGTAGGAGTTGTTGTAGTCGTCCAGCACCCGCTTGTAGACGCCCAGGTGGTCGGCCTGGATGTTGGCGCTGTCGGTGAGCGTCAGCACCTCCTTGAGCACGACGCCGTTCGTGTCGGTGACGTCGTGCCAGCGGGCGCCGGCGAAGAACGCGTCCAGGCCGGCCTTGACGGCGGCGGTGAGCTCGTTGGTGTACGGGCCGGCCGCGTCGGGGTAGTAGGACTGGATGTAGTAGCCCACCCGCAGGTAGAGCACCAGTTGCAGGATGCCGGTCGAGTTGTCGCCGGTGTAGCCGGCCGCCAGGTCCTTGAAGCCGGCCGCGACGGACAGCATCCGGGACTGCTTGAAGATGCCCGGGTCGGTGCCGCCGTTGGTGAACAGCGCGGAGACGCAGTCCGTGGTCGAGCTCTTGAGGAACGCGACCAGGTCGGCACCGGTGTGGCCGGCGAAGTCGGCCGGGGTGCAGCTCTGCGCGGCGGCTGCCGCGGCAGCACCCGACGGGGCCTGCGCCAGCGGGGACTTGGGCCGAACCGGGGCACGCGTCGCGGCCGTGGCGGCCGGCTCGCCCATCAGGGTCTCGCTGAGCAGCGCCGGGGGCAACGGAGCGGCGGGGGCGGCGAGGCTCTCGGACTCCGTCGTCGCGCCGGCGGCGGACAGGCCCGCCGGCTTCGCGGCGGCGGCCAGGGCGGTCGCGGTGGCAGGGGTGGTCGCGGCCGGGACCGGTCCGGCGGTGACGGCGGTGACGGCGGCGGGTGCCGCGAAGGCCTGGGCCGGCAGCACGGCGGTGGCCGTGGCACAACAGGCGACGACGCCGGCGGCGAGCGTGGAGAGGCGTATGCGCAGGTGCACGCTGAATCCTTCTTCGAGTGGGGGCAGCCTGACGTGGGGTCGAGCTGAATGAAGGAGATTGGCGTGGATCCTGGCATCGAATGAAGGTCAGAACAATGTCACAGGTCATATAACATGACGGTTTCGGCCACTTCACCGCACGCGGCGCCCGGCCGTCCCGCTGACCTGCGACGTTGGCGGCCGGAGCGGGCCGGAGCACCGGCGCCGGACGGCCGTCGCATCACGGGCCGGGAGGTCGCCCGCGGCCCCGCGGGCCGGCAGGGGGCGCGGAGTGGCCGGTCTTCGCCCCGGCCGGGCACGCCGCGGCGCCCGGCGGCCGTGGCCGCCGGGCGCTGTCCGGGGAAATGGTGCGTGGGCGGAGCCTGCTCAGCGGGCCCGCAGCGGGGGCGGAGCCCCCCGTGCACAACGCCCGGCCGGGAACCCCCGGCCGGGCGCGGGCGGAGACTGCTCGTGGCCGGATCGACTCACCACGTGGTGCCAGAACGGTCCGCCGCCGGACGGCGGCCTCCGCGGCGCGGGTGCCGGCCGCCGAGCGGCGCCCGGCGGGGGTTCACTTCCCGAGGGACTGGGTGAAGCGCACCAGGTTGCCGGCCGGGTCGCGGAAGCCGCAGTCACGGACGCCGTAGGGCTGGTCCATCGGCTCCTGCAGCACCTCCCCGCCCGCGGCGCTGACGCGCTCGAAGGCGGCGTCGCAGTCGTCCGTCGCGAAGATGACGCCGCGCAGCAGGCCCTTGGCCATCAGCTCCGCCATGGCCTGCTTGTCGGCCGCCGAGGCGTTCGGGTCGGCGAGCGGCGGTTCGAGGACGATGTTCACGTCCGGCTGCGAGGGCGCGCCGACAGTCACCCAGCGCATCCCCTCGAACCCGACGTCGTTGCGCACCTCCAGGCCGAGGACGTCGCGGTAGAAGGCGATCGCCCTGTCATGGTCGTCGACGGCGATGAAGCACTGCGAGAGCCTGATCTCCATGCGGCCCAGGCTACGACCGGGCGGCGGCGCCCGCTTCCCCGTTCCTGACCGGCCGGGTGTGGATCTTGGCGATGCAGGCCGGGACGGCCGCGCCGTCCTCGTGGCTGCGGGCCCGGTAGCTGCTCGGGTTCTCGCCGACCAGCTCGGTGAAGCGCGTGCTGAACGACCCGAGCGACGTACAGCCGACCGCGAAGCAGACCTCGGTCACCGTGAGGTCGCCGCGCCGCAGCAGCGCCTTGGCCCGCTCGATGCGGCGGGTCATCAGGTAGCTGTACGGCGTCTCGCCGAAGGCGGCGCGGAAGCTGCGGGAGAAGTGGCCCGAGGACATCAGGGCGTCGCGTGCCAGGGCCAGGACGTCGAGCGGTTCGGCGTAGTCGCGGTCCATCCGGTCGCGGGCCCGCCGCAGCCGGACGAGGTCGTCGAGGTCTGGCCGTTTCACCCGATCAGTCTCCCACAGCGCCCGGGACCGGGGCAGCCGCGGCCGGGGCTCGCACGGACACCTCCGCCCCTACGGACACCGGGCAGGGTGTCCGTAGGGGCGGGCGGTCTCAGGCTCCGACGTAGGCGGCGAGGTGCTCACCGGTGAGGGTCGACCGGGCGGCGACGAGGTCGGCGGGGGTGCCCTCGAAGACGATCCGGCCGCCGTTGTGGCCGGCGCCGGGACCGAGGTCGATGATCCAGTCGGCGTGCGCCATGACCGCCTGGTGGTGCTCGACGACGATGACCGACTTGCCGGAGTCGACGAGCCGGTCGAGCAGGCCCAGCAGCTGCTCGACGTCGGCGAGGTGGAGGCCGGCCGTCGGCTCGTCGAGGATGTAGACGCCGCCCTTGTCGGCCATGTGGGTGGCCAGCTTGAGCCGCTGCCGCTCGCCGCCGGAGAGCGTGGTGAGCGGCTGGCCGAGGCTGAGGTAGCCGAGCCCGACGTCGGCCAGCCGCGCGAGAACGGCGTGCGCGGCCGGGGTGCGCGCCTCGCCCGCGCCGAAGAACTCCTCGGCCTCGGTCACCGACATCGCGAGCACCTCGCTGATGTCGCGGCCGCCGAGGTGGTACTCCAGCACCGCCGCCTGGAACCGCTTCCCCTCGCACTCCTCGCAGGTGGTGGCGACCCCGGCCATCATCGCCAGGTCGGTGTAGACGACGCCGGCGCCGTTGCAGGTCGGGCAGGCACCCTCGGAGTTGGCACTGAACAGGGCCGGCTTCACGCCGTTGGCCTTGGCGAACGCCTTGCGGATCGGGTCGAGCAGTCCGGTGTACGTCGCGGGGTTGCTGCGCCGCGAGCCGCGGATCGGGCTCTGGTCGACCGAGACCACCTCCTTGTCGGCGGCCAGCGGGCCCTTGGCCAGGGATCCGTGCACGAGCGAGCTCTTGCCCGAGCCGGCGACACCGGTGACGACGGCCAGCACCCCGAGCGGGACGTCGACGTCGACGTCGCGCAGGTTGTTGGTCGACGCGCCGCGGATCTCCAGCGTGCCGGTGGGCTTGCGCACCGTCTCCTTGACGGACGCCCGGTCGTCGAAGTGGCGGCCGGTGACGGTGCCGCTGGCCCGCAGCCCCTCGACGGTGCCTTCGAAGCAGACGGTGCCGCCCGCCGTGCCGGCGCCCGGGCCGAGGTCGACGATGTGGTCGGCGATCACGATCGTCTCCGGCTTGTGCTCCACCACGAGCACCGTGTTGCCCTTGTCCCGCAGCCGCAGCAGCAGGTCGTTCATCCGCTGGATGTCGTGCGGGTGCAGGCCCGCGGTGGGCTCGTCGAAGACGTAGGTGGTGTCGGTGAGCGAGGAGCCGAGGTGGCGGATCATCTTGACGCGCTGCGCCTCGCCGCCGGACAGCGTGCCCGACGCCCGGTCGAGCGCGAGATAGCCGAGGCCGATCTCCACGAACGAGTCGAGGGTCCGCCGCAGCGCGGTGAGCAGGGGCGCCACCGAGGGCTCCGCCAGGCCGGCGACCCAGGTGGCGAGGTCGCTGATCTGCATCGCGCACGCGTCGGCGATGCTGATCCGCCCGATCCTCGAGGACCGGGCCCCCTCGGCGAGCCGGGTGCCCTCGCACTCGGGACAGGTGGTGAAGGTGACCGCCCGCTCCACGAACGCCCGGATGTGCGGCTGCAACGACTCCTTGTCCTTGGACAGGAACGACTTCTGGATCTTGGGGATCAGCCCCTCGTAGGTGAGGTTCACCCCCTCGACCTTCACCTTGGTCGGCTCCCGGTAGAGGAAGTCCTGCATCTCCTTCTTGGTGAACTCGCGGATCGGCTTGTTCGGGTCGAGGAAGCCGGACTCGGCGTAGACCCGCACCGTCCAGAAGCTGTCCGACTTCCACCCGGGGATGGTGAACGCGCCCTCGGCGAGCGACTTCGAATCGTCGTAGAGCTGGGTGAGGTCGATGTCGGAGACGGCGCCCCGGCCCTCGCAGCGCGGGCACATGCCGCCGGTGCGGTTGAAGGTCGCCTTCACCGTCGTCCTGGCACCGCGCTCGACGGTGATGGCCCCGCTGGCCCGGACCGAGGGGACGTTGAAGGCGTACGCGCTGGGCGGCCCGATGTGCGGCTCGCCGAGGCGGCTGAAGAGGATCCGCAGCATCGCGTTGGCGTCGGTGGCGGTGCCGACCGTGGAACGCGGGTCGGAGCCCATCCGCTGCTGGTCGACGATGATCGCGGTCGTCAGCCCTTCGAGGACGTCGACCTCGGGCCGTGCCAGGGTCGGCATGAAGCCCTGGACGAAGGCGCTGTAGGTCTCGTTGATCAGCCGCTGCGACTCCGCCGCGATCGTGCCGAACACCAGGGAGCTCTTGCCGGAGCCGGAGACACCGGTCAGCACCGTCAGCCGGCGCTTGGGGATCTCGACGCTGACGTCCTTGAGGTTGTTCACCCGCGCGCCGTGCACGCGGATCACGTCGTGGCGGTCGGCGGCGTGCGGCGCAGGCGGCTGCGAATCCGTCCTCGGGGCCATGATTGTCGTCTCTCCATCCGTCATGCGGGCCGCCTTCGCGGTCTCCGTCGGCGTCGCCCGCTCGATCCAACCAGCTTCCGCCGACAGTCCGGTTCTCCTCCGTCGGCGCGGTCGCCCCGGCCGTGCTGCCGCGCGGCGGTACGGCCGGGAGGCGACCGGGGCCGCGCACGGGCCGTCCGTGCGGGTCGCGGTGTCGGCCCGGTCCGGGGTCGCCGGACGGCTCAGCGGACCTCGTTGATCCGGATCATGTTGCCCGCGGGGTCGCGGAAGGCGCAGTCGCGGGTGCCGTACGGCTGCTCGGTCGGCTCCTGGACGACCTCGGCGCCGGCGGCCTTCAGCCGGGCGAAGGTGGCGTCGAGGTCGTCGGTGGCCAGGACGAGGCGGGCGTAGGTGCCCTTGGCCATCATCTCGACGACGGTGCGGCGCTCCTCGTCGGTGGTGGCGGGGTCGCCGGCCGGCGGCTCCAGGACGACGGACGTGCCGGGCTGGTCGGCGGGGCCGACGGTGATCCAGCGCAGGCCGCCGTAGCCGACGTCGTTGCGGACCTCGAAGCCGAGGATGTCGCGGTAGAAGGCCAGCGAGGCGTCCGGGTCGGTGTGCGGGAGGAAGGTCCAGTGAATGGTGAGGTTCATGGGAAAAGGCTAGGCACGACTGTGCGCGCGGGGCTTCTCGAATCCTGATCGGTTCGGGCGCCCGTCCCGGGAGGCGGGGCGGCCCGGGTGACGCGCGGGCCACGGCGCCCGGGCCGGCGGAGCCACGGCCGAGGGACTGACGCGGAGGGCACTCGCGCCGTTATGGTGAGTGACGGAACGGTCGGCGGAACGGGTGGGGCGGCGCCGTGGCGGTCACCGAGATCAGCATCCGAATGGACAACGTGCAGCTCTACGCGCAGCGGCGCTGCGGGGAGCGGTTCGAGCCGGTCCCGTCGCTGCGGATACCGGAGGTGGCCCAGGTCTACCGGTTCACGCCGGGCTGGGGCGAACCGGTTCCCTGCTCCGAGGAGGAGCGGGCGCGCTGGGAGGCGGCCGCGAGCACCTACCTCGCCGCGCTGTCGCGGGCCGTGGAGGAGCTGTACCGGGGACACGGCGGCCGCGAGGCACACCTGCGGGTCGACCTCGAGCGCGGCACCGGCGCCTGGCGCACGCTCACCCCCGTGCGGCGGTGGCCCGGTTGGAGGCGGCGGGCGGTCGAGCGGTCGGAGTCCGCCCAGCGGGCCTTCGTCGCGGAGGCGGAGCGCGCGGGCGAGGCGTACCGGCCGACGCGTGAGGAGATCGACCGGAGGCTGGCCGAGCAGCGGGCGGCCCGCGAGGCGGCGCTGCTGGCGCGGCGGCGGGAGGCGGAGAGCCGCCGCGCGGTGCTGGACGCGGTGGCCGCCCGGCGGGTGTGGCGGTACGGCGCGGAGGCCGGGGGCTCCCCGGTGCGGATCGACCGCGCCGATCGGCGCCCGGCGTCCGGGGATCCCACCGGCGGCGCCCCGGAGGGCCAGGAGCTCTTGACCGCGGTCGAGTTGGAGGACGCCCTGCGTGCTCTGCCCGGTGCGCAGGACGGAACCACCGAGCTGTGGTGGGACGAACCCTCCTGCGCCGCCGTCGAGGAGGAGTGCCGTGCGCAGGGCGTTCCGGTCGGCTTCGCCCAGTGGTGGGGCGAGGTGGCCCGCTACGTGTGGACGGCCGGCCCGCACGGTCCGAAGCCGGTCCCGCCGAGCCCGCCCCGGCGGGACTTCGGGTACCCCGGCGCCGGCTCGGGGTACCTCGGCAGCGGCGGGTACAGCGGCGGGCACAGCTGCGGCTTCGGCGGGTACTGACCGGGGCGGCCCGACCGGACGCGCGTCCACGGGCCGCTGACACGCCCACGGACGGCGGAGCCTCCGCCGCCGGGGCCGGCTCTTCGGATAGGGATGGCTCGTCCTCGTCACCTGCTCCGAAGGGTCCGCCTTGTCCCCACGCACCTCCGGGTCGCCGAAGTCCGCCGCGCGCCTGGTCTGTTCCGTCCTGGCGCTCGCCGCCGCCCCGCTCCTGCTCGCCCAGCCGGCCGCGGCCGACAACGGGCCGAAGACGCCCGAGGAGTCCGCCGCCTGCCGGGGTGTGCTGAACACCCTGATCGGCGGCTCGCTGTTCGGTCCTGGAGGCGTCGGCGCGGTCTGCGCCGTCCGACCGTCCGACGAGTCCGCCCCCTCACGCCCGACCACGCGTGAGTCCGTCCGCTACGACCTGCCGAGGATGCGGCAGGAGGTCACCGAACTGCGGGGCAGGGCCGACGCCCTGGACCGGCTCGGCGAGCACGAGGCGGCCCGGAAGGCCCGTGCCGAGGCCGACGCCCTCCAGCGCCGGATCGACGAGATCGTCCGGGCCGAGGAGAACAACTGACCCCGACGGGGCCGTGCGCGGCGTCGTCCCCCGGCCGGGGACGACGCCGCCGTGCCGGCGGTCGGCACGGCGGCGGCACCGCGCCCGGCGGGAAGGGTGACGATGCACCGCCGCTGCACCGCGTGCGCCTCGCGGCGGCTCCCGGGCCGCTCCGCTCCTGGCAGGCGGCCAAGGGGGCAACCGGGACGCGGGGCTGACGTGGCGTGAGCATAGGATCCGATGGTTCGCGAAGCATCGATCCCGGCGGAGGCGCCCACCCATGTCCGATCAGCGCGTTGTCCTCGTCACCGGCGGCGGTACCGGCATCGGGGCGGCCACCGCCCGGTTGCTGCGGGCCGACGGCTGCCGGGTGGTGATCTCCGGGCGGCGCCCCGAACCGCTGGAGCGGGTGGCCCGGGAGACCGGTGCGGTCGCCCGGGTGTCGGACACCACCGATCCGGACGAGGTGCACGCCCTGGTGGAGGCGGCCGTGTCCGAATTCGGGCGGCTCGACGGGGTCGTGCTCAACGCCGGTGTCGGCCGGGGCGGTTCGGTCGGCGACGTCACCCCGGACGACTGGGAGCTGGTGATGCGCACCAACCTCACCGGTCCGTTCCTCCTGCTGCGGGCCGCCCTGCCGCACCTGCTGCGGTCACGGGGCGCCGTCGTGGCGGTCTCCTCCGTCTCCGCCCTGCGCAACGGGGTCGGGAACGCGGCCTACGCCACCTCGAAGGCCGCGCTGCTACAGCTCTGCCGCTCGCTCGCCGTCGACTACGGCCACCTCGGGCTGCGGGCCAACACCGTCTGCCCCAGCTGGGTGCGCACGGAGATGGCCGACCGCCGGATGGCCCGCTTCGCGGACGAGGAGGGGCTGGCCGGCCCCGACGCGGCGTACCGGGAGGCGACCAGGCTGAGCCCGGCCGGGCGGCCCGGCGAGCCCGAGGAAGTGGCCGCGGCGATCGGCTGGTTGCTCTCGCCCGCGGCGAGCTATGTGAACGGCGCGGTCCTCACCGTGGACGGCGGGGTCACCGCCCTCGACCCGGGCACCACGGCCTTCGACTTCCGGATGGAGCCGCGGCGCGGGGTCTGACCCCCGGCGGCGCGGAGGGCGGCGGCCGGCGGCGCGGAGGGCGGCGGCCGGCCGCGCCCGCGCGCTGCCATGGCACCGCCAACATCCCGAAACGGCAACGACCGGGCGGTAACTGACGGAAAGTCAACGACCGCCCCGGTGGCGCGGTGGCATCATCCTGTCCGGAACGCGGCGCGGCGGCGCGGCGGGTGGGAAGGGACGGCAGGGGTGGCGGAGGCCGGGGCCCCAGGACGTCCGCCGGACCAGGGGGTCCGGCGCGACACCGAGCAGCGGATCGTCGGCATGATGCGGCTGATCCGGGTGGCGACGGCCGCGTTCGTCTTCCTGCCGCTGCTGGGCTGGGCCCACCTGCCGCGCCCGCAGCTCGCGCTGCTCGCCGCCCTGGCGGCCGCGGCCGAGGCGTTCTGGTTCGCCCGCCGGACCACGCGGCACGGGCCGTTGGAGAACCGGGTCGCGCTCGCCGACGCCGCCTTCTGCGTGCTGCTCATGGTGCTCGGCTCACGCGCCGTCGAGCCCGACCAGCGCAATGTCGTGATGACCGTCCTGGTGCCGTTCAGCCTCGGCTCGGCCGCCGCGCTCGGCCTGGCCGGGCTGCCGCTGCTCCGGGGAGCCGCCGCCACCGGCGCGATGATGGCCGCCTGGGTCATCTGCATCTACCCCGATCTGCGCATCAAGGTCGCCTCCGACCTGCTCGGCTTCGCCCTCTGGTACGTCCTGGCCCGGCGGGTGGCCGCCACCTGGCGCCACCTGGCCGGTGCCACCGAGGACGCCCAGCGCGCCACCCTCGAACAGCAGCGCATCAACGCCGAACAGCGGCTGCGCACCGAGCTCCACCACGAGGTCCACGGCCGGATGCTCCCGCTCGTCGACTACGTCGCCCTGCGCTCCGACCTGGACCCCCGGCTCGTCGAGTGGGCCCGCCGCACCTCCGCCCGCGCCCGGCGCAGGCTGGCCGATCCGCGCTCCGACCTGGCCGGCGGCCTGAACGGGGCCCTGATGGAGGCCGTCGAGCACTTCAGCGACCTCGGCCTCCTGATCGAGGAGACCGTCCGGGTCCGCTCCACACCCCCGCCCGAGGTCGCGGCGGCCGTCGAGGCGGCCGTCGTGGAGGCGCTCAACAACGTGCGGGCGCACGCCGGCCCGGCCGCCCGCGTGGTGGTGCTGTTCGCCCACGGCGAGGAGGGCGGCGACGCGGTCTCGGTGGTCGTCCGCGACCGCGGTGCGGGCTTCGACCCGGCCGCCGTCGCCCGTGGCGGCGGCCTCGGTGCGACCTTCCCGGCGCTGGAGGCCCTGGGCGGCGCCGTCCGGGTGGACTCGGCTCCCGGCGCCGGCACGAAGGTGACGCTGCGCTGGCCCGCCGAGCACCCCCGGGAGGACGAGGACGCCCCGCCCGGCCGGACCCCGGTCGGTGGCGACGATGGCTGAGCGGCCCGCCCTCGCCATCGTCGACGACCACTCACTGATCCGCGGCGGCTTCACCGCCCAACTGGTCGCGGCCGGCTTCGCCGAACCGCTGGCCGTCCGGCGCACCGAGGACCTACCGCCCGACAACCTGCCCGCCACCGTGCTCTGCGACCTCCTGCTGCCCTGCGGCCGCCAGGGCCGTGAGGCCGTCGAGTACCTGGTCGCGGGCGGTTGCCGGGTGCTGGCCATCTCCTCGTTGGCCGGCGCCGGAGCACAGTTGGAGGCGCTGGCGGCCGGCGCCCGCGGCTTCGTCCACAAGGGCGAGGCCGAGGACCGGTTCGTCGCGGCCGCCCTGCGGGTCGCCGCCGGCGGCTACTGGATCGGCCCCGCCCTGGCCGGGCACCTGCTGCACGACATCGACGCGCTGCCGCTGCGGCGCGGCGAGGTCGGGCCCCGGGCCCGGGCCCTGCTGCGGTGCCTGGCCCAGGGCGACACCCAGGAGGAGTTCGAGCGCTCCCGCGGCCTGGCGCCCCGGTCCTCGGACGGGCTGCTGGCTCAGGTGCTGGCCGCCGAGGGCCGGCGGCGCGGCTCCACCGTGCCGTCCGTGCGGGAGCGCGAGGTGATCGACCTGGTCGGCGGCGCCGGGCTGGCGCTCCACCAGGCGGCGCGCGAGCTGGACATGGCCGAGGGCACGCTCCGCACCCACCTGGAGCGCATCAGGCAGAAGTACCTGCGCGCGCACCCGGAGGCCAGCCAGCACCTGCGGCCCGGGGCGGTCGCGGCGCTCTGGGCCGAGGAGCTCGCGGGCCGCGCGGGCTGACCGGCCCACGAGCGGCCGGCACCGCCCGGGCGTCGGTCTCACCGGGCGGCGGTCCCCACCCCGGCGCCGGTCTCACCCGGGCGCCGGTCCCACCGGGCCTGTGCGTCACAACTGCCCCACCGGCCCCACCCGTTGCGGTGGCCTGTCCGCAGAACGGCGACTGCCGCCCGGAGCCGCGGATTCCGAGACTGGACGGGAGGCCGCCGCCGCAGCGCCGGCCCGCGAAGGGGGAATCTCAATGATCGTGTCAAGCCGGCTGCGTGACCGGTGGGACGGAGGTGAACAGCCTCTTGTCGCGCAGCATCGCCCACAGCACGTCGACCCGGCGACGGGCGAGCGCGAGCAGGGCCTGGGTATGGATCAGCCCTTCACCGCGCTTCTTCAGGTAGTAGTCCCGGGATGGACCGGGCCGCATCATCGCCGACTGTGCGGACATGTAGAACAGCCAGCGCAGACGCCGGTTGTAACGCTTGGGCCGGTGGTAGTTGCCGGTGCGGCGGCCGGAGTCCCGGGGGACCGGCGCCAGGCCGGCGTGCGAGGCCAGGCGGCCGGCGTCCCGGTAGCCGGACAGGTCGCCGACGATGGCGACGAACTCGGCGCCCAGGATCGGGCCCATGCCGGGCATCGACTCGATGACCTCGGCCCGGCCGTCGGTGCGGAAGGTCTCGCGGATTTCCCGGTCGTTGTCCTTGATCCGCTCGTCCAGGGCCAGGAGCTGGTGCGCCAGGTCGCACACCAGCTTGGCGGCCCGGGTCTCCCCTGGCAAGGCTGTGAGCTGCGACTGCGCGGCCTCCACCGCCTTCGCGGACACCGTGTCGGCACCGCGGACCCTGCGGCGCTCCAGCCAGGTCGTCAGCCGCTTGACACCGATCCGCCGCAGCGCGGCCGGGGTCTGGTACTCGGTCAGCATCACAACCGGCCCCTTGGCCGCAGACCAGTCGAAGGCCCGCTCCAGGGCCGGGCAGATGCCGACCAGCAGGTCCCGCAGCCGGTTGATCAGCCGGACCCGGTCTGCGATCAGGTCGCGCCGGTAGCCGGTCAGCAGCTGCAGCGTGGAGACCAGTTCCGGCGGCGTCTCGATCGGGGCGAAGTCACGGCGCATGCGAGCCTGGTCGGCGATGACCAGGGCGTCCTTGGCGTCAGTCTTGCCCTCGCCTCGGTAGGCGCCGGTCATGCGGTTGACGGTGCGGCCGGGCACGTATACGACCTGTTGGCCGTCGGCGATCAGCAGGGCCAGCAGCAGCGCGGAGGCCCGGCCGGAGATATCGACCGCCCACCGCACCTCGCCGGCCTTCTCCCGGGCCGTGGCGATGAGCTGGAGGATCTGCGACTCATCGTTGATCACCTTCGCGGAGAACAACGATCTGCCCTCGGCGTCGACCGCGACCGCCCAGTGGTGCCCCTTGCCGGCGTCGATGCCGACCCATATCCGCTCGTGCGACCCGCTCAAGCCTCGCGCTCCGTTCCACCGTGACCAGCACTCTCGTGGCCCGAGGAACACTCCGCCGACAGGTCCTTAACCAGCGATGCCCGCAGTTCTCAATCAGCAGTCGGAGCGTCCCGGAGGACTGGGCGGCCATTCTCCCGGAGCCATAAACGGCAAACACACCATCAGCCACACCCGGTCCTCCCGGACCGCCTCACATTCTTAAGGAACCACCATGACCGCCACCTCACCCGGCCCCGTCCTGCCCCGCCCCGATCCGCAACCGGCCCACCGGGAGCACCCGGCGCACCCGGCGACATCGCCGGTGTTCGTCGGCCGGGCCCCCGAGCTGGACCTGCTCGACCGCTCCTGGCAGCAGGCCGCCGCGGGCACCGCCCGGGTGATCGGTCTGCACGGCCCGGCCGGGATCGGAAAGAGTGCGCTGGCCCGCGAGTTCCTGCGCCGCCACGACCCCACCGCGTTCACCGCGTTCACCGCGGACGGCGACGAGGACGACTGCGCCGTGCCCTGGAGCACCCTGGCCCGGCTCGCCCGCCGGGCCCGGCGGCTGCCCGGTGCCGACCGGTCCGCCTGGACCGCCCTGGCACCGCCCCCGGGCACGCCCGCCACCGCCGACGCCTCCCCCGCCCGGGTCGGCGCCGCCCTCGCCGAGGCCCTGCGCGGCGCGGGCCCCGCCGTCCTGCTGCTCGACCACGCCCACTGGATCGACCCGGCCTCCCTGAGCGCGCTGCGGCTCGCGGTCCGCGACCTGGCGGACCGGCCGCTGCTCGTCCTGCTGCTCCACCAGGACACCGGCCCGGCCACCGACCCGGCGGACCTGCGCCCGGTCCCCGAACTGCCGCCCGGCTGGCGGCGCCTGCTCGACTCCGAGCACGGACTGCGCCACCCGCTGCGCGGGCTGGAACCGGTGGACCTGATGCGGCTGGCCGCGCTCTGCGGCCGCCCCGGCCTGAGCCCCGAGGGCGCCCGCCGGCTACACCGCCACACCGCCGGGAACCCGCTGCACGCCCGCCTGCTGCTCGACCAACTCACCCCGGAGGCACTCGACTTCGGCCACGGCCCGCTGCCGGCCCCGCGCGGGCTGGCGCTCACCGTCGCCGCCCGGGTGGCCGCCTGCCGGCCCGGGACCCGCGAACTCGTGGTCGCCGGCGCGCTGCTGGGCAACCGCTTCCGGCTCGCCGACGCCCGTGCGCTGCTCGCCGGCCCGGCGGGTGGGGCCGCCCCGACGGTGGCCGGGGCAGCGACGGTGGCCGAGGCCGTCGCCGAAGCGGTCGCGGGTGGCCTGCTCACCGCCGTCCCCGGCAGCGACGGCGGCGAACTGGCCTTCACCAGCCCGCTGGTCCGCGCCGCCGTCCACCACGACGTGGCCGGCTCACGCACCGAGCTGCACCGGCGGGCCGCGCTGCTCGGCGCCGAGCCGGTCCTGCGGCACCGCATCGGCGCGGCCTCGGGTGCCGATCCGGGCCTGGCCCCCGCCGCCCTGGCCGGCGCCGCGGACCTGACCGCCCGGGACGCGCTGCCGGACGCCGCGCGCCTGCTCCGCCGGACCCTCGACCACACCCCGCCCGGCCCCGACCGCACCGCCCTGCTGCTCACCACCGTCGAACTGCTGCTGCTGACCGGCGACGCCGCCCGGGCCAGGGCGTGGAGCGGCGAGGCCGCCCGGGGCCCCGCCGGTCCGCAGCGCGCGTACGTGACCGGGTTCGCCCTGCAGGCCGACGGCCGGCCGCAGGCGGCACTGGCCCACCTGGAAGCGGCCTGGGCCGGGCTCGACCGGGACGGCCGGAGCGCCCCGCCCGGGCTGCGGGCCCGCCTGGCGGCCCGCCTCGCCCTGGTCTGCACCGACGAACTGCTCCCCGACCGGGCCGTCGCCTACGGCGAGGCGGCGACGGCGGCGCTCACCACCGAGCCCGCCGGGCCCCCGACGTCGGCGGCCTCGACGGCACCGGGCGGCCGGAACAACCCCGACGACCCCGGCCCCGACGGCACCTGGACGGCGGGCCTGGCCCGCTACGCCCGGGCGGTGGCCCTGGCCACCGCCGGCCGCCCCCGGGAGGCGCCGGCCCCCGCCGCGCCGCCCGGCCAGGTGTCCGCGACCGCCGCCTCGGCGGCCTCCGGCGCGGTACGGCTGCTCACCGACGATCCCCAGGGGGCCCGCCGTGACCTGGCCCGGGCCCTGGCCGGCGCCGCCGCCGGCGACCCGCTGCCGGTCCCCGGCCTGCCCGGCCTGCTGGCCGAGGCCGAGTACCGCTGCGGCGGGTACGACGACGCCCTGCTGCACCTGCGCAACGCCCTCGCCGAGGCGCTCGGCGGCGGGCGCAGCGCCGAGCCGGCCGCCCTCCACGCACTCGCCGCCCGGGTGCACGCCGTCCGCGGACACTGGCCGCAGGCCGAGGACGCGCTGCTGGAGGCGGCCCGCCGGTCCCGCTCGGCGCCGCGCTCGGGTGTGCTCGCCGTCACCGCCGCCCGGGCGCTGCTGGCCCGGCTGCGCGAGGACCCGGACGAACTGCTGGCCGTGGCCGACGCCCTGCCGCCCGCCGGACACAGCGCCCCGGCCCCCGGCACCTCGGCAGCGTGGCACGCCGACCCGGGCCTGCTGCGCGCCGAGGCGTTCGCCGCGCTCGGCGACCCCGACCGGGCGGACCACGCGCTCGCCGACTTCCTGGCCCGGCACGGGCCGCCGCCCGACCGCGCCGGTGCGGCCCTCGCGGCCCGGATCCGGGCCCGGATCGCCCTCACCCGGGGCCGGCACCCGCAGGCGCTGGCCGAATGCGCGACGGCTGCTGCCCACGCCCACGCCTCCCGCCAGCCGTTGGAGTCCCTGCACGCCGAGCTGTCGGCCGCCGACTGCCTGGCGGCGGCCGGTCGCCGGGCGGGGGCGGAGGCACGGCTGCGCCGCGTCCTGGCGGAGGCCGGGCGGATCGGCGCCGGCGCGCTCGCCGCCCTGGCCGCCGCCCGCCTCGCCCGGCTCGGACTGGACCCCCGCGCCCCCTCCCCGGACCTCGCGGCGGCGGAGCACGCCGCCGGGCTGACGGCCGCCGAGCGGATGGTGCTCGGCCTGCTCCGCGAGGGCTGCACCAACCGGCAGATGGCCGAGCGGCTCACCGTCCGGCCCAAGACGATCGAGGGCCATCTCACCCATCTGTACGAGAAGTTCGGGGTCTCGGGGCGGGCCGGACTGCGGGAGCTGCTGTCCGGCGCGGGGTGATCCGGAGCCCGCCGACGCACGCCCGGCGGGGCCGCCCCCGGACTTCCCCGGGGTGGGCCGGGCGAAGTCCGGGGGCCGACCCCCGGGACACCGCCGGCGCCCGCTGCCTAGATTGAGGAGTTCTGCCCGGCGGCCCACCGGCGGTGCCCGGCCGGACACCGCGACACCCGAGGAGGGGACGATGCGCATCGTCATGGACGTCTACCGAACGGGCGGCGGACGGTTGGAGGGCATGCTGTCGGAGGACGGCCCCCTCGCCGCACCGGTCACCGCGTTCACCGGGGTCATCGAACTCGTCGGTGCACTGGAGGCCAGGCTCGACGCCGCCGCCGCGCCCCGCGCCGAGGAGCGCTCGACGGACACCCGCACCCTGCGCAGGTACGCCTGACGCGGCGCCACCGGCCGCCCGCCGGGGCTGACCTCAGGGGGTGCCGCCCGCAAGTCCGGGGCCCGACCCCCGGGACGGCGCCCCCGCACCGCCCTAGCGTCGACATCACCGGCACGGGCAGCGACTCACGGACCCCCGTGCCGCCAGGCCCGCACACCACCGATCCGGAGGACGCCATGGGCTTCCACGTCCGCGACCTGACCATCACCCTCACCCCGAGCGCGCCCGCCGACCCGGGCCCGCTCGGGGCCTCCGCCCTCGACGCCGACGCCGAGCTCGGCTACGACTACTGCTCCCGCAGCTGCGGCTGCACCAACTGCAGCGTCTCCTGCGGCCTCTTCTCGCTCGGCGTCGACGCGGCGGACGCCGTCCCCGGCGACGTCCTGAGCGCCCTGCAGGCCGAACTCGACGCCGCCCTGGCCGCCGCCGCCACCGAGGCCGCCCGCACCACCCGCTGACGGCCGGCGTCGGACGGGCGCGGGCCGCACCACGGCCCCGCCCGTCCGGTGCCCGTCGGCACCGGGCCCGCACACCACCGATCCGGAGGACGCCATGGGCTTCCACGTCCGCGACCTGACCATCACCCTCACCCCGGCCGCCCCCGCCGACCCGGGCCCGCTCGGAGCCTCCGCCCTCGACGCCGACGCCGAATCCGCCTACGACCACTGCGCCCGCACCTGCGAGTGCACCAACTGCAGCATCTCCTGTTCCGCGCTGACCCTCTGCACGATCGCGACCGTCTTCACCGACGACGGGGGCCCGGCCGTCGACGGCGTCCTGGAGGCCCTGCTGGCCGAACTCCACTCCGCCCTGGCCGCCGGTGCGGGCCGGGCGACCGCGCTCCGACCCGGGCCGGGCGGCACCACCCGCCCCACCCCGGCGGTCCGCCGATGACCGCCGGGGCGGCGCCGCCCGCCTTCTGGCGGGCCGCCCTGCCGCCCGTGCCCGGCGAGGACGCCCTCGCGGCGCGCTGCCGGGAGGGCCTGCTGCGGCTCCACCCCGGCTACACGCCGCGGACCGGTCCCGACGGCGGGGTGCTCCTGCACCCCGCGCACCCCGATGCCGGGTCCGGTCCCAAGCAGCTCTCCCCCGGCGCCTGGCGGGCCCTGCGGGTCTTCACCCGACCCGCCACCGCGCCCGAGGCGTTCGAGGCCCTCGGCCCCGGCCGCGCCGACAGCACCGCCGCCGCCCTCGTCCTGGACGGCGTGCTCCAGGTGCGCCGGCGCGGCGGCGAGCCCGGCAGCGGCCGGTTCCTCTCCGGCCCGGCCGCGTTCGCCGCCTTCGCCCACGCGCCCGGGGACGGCTGGCAGAGCTGGACTTCCGGCGACCAGCAGCTCCACCACCGCCTCGCCGTCGACACCGTGCTGCCGTGGAGCACCCTGCCGCTGAGCGCACAGCAGCTCAGCAGCCGCCTCTACCGGGCCGGCAAGGTCCCCGACACCCCGGCGCTGCGCGCCCTCGTCGGCACGGACGCCCCGGCCCTGCTGGACTTCCTCGCGCTGCGGCCCGACACTCCCGCCGGCCGGGTCCTGGCCGCCGGCTGGCGCGCCAACCCCGTTCCCCCGGGCGAGGGCTGGCTCTCCTGGTACCCGCGCAGCCGGCGGCGCGCGCCCGCCGCGCGCTGGAAGCTCTACCTCGGGCCCCGCCCGCGGGACGTCCCCGTGGTGCTGCAGGCGCTCGTCCCCGCGCTGGCCGCCGGCGCCCCCGCCGCCTTCAAGGTGGGCGGCAGCCTGCACGGGCTGCTGCGGCCGGACAAGATCGTCGCCTACTTCGACTCGCGCAGCGAGCTGCTGGGCTGCGCCCGCCGGCTGGCCCCCGCCCTGGCCGGGCTGCCCGCCCACCCGGTGCCCTTCACCGCGCCGCTCGGCACCGAGGGCCTGCTGTCCTGGGCGGCGGACCCACCGGCGGCGCGGACCGACGCCCGCAGCTGGCGCATCTGGGTCTGCAGCGACCTCGCCCTCGCCCTGGCCCTGGCCCGGACGGCCGACGCGGCGGCGCGGCGCACCGCGGACAGCCCGGAGCACCGGGCCACCCGCACCGCGTTCGCGTTCTGCTCGGCCCGCGCCCATGCGGCCGAGGTCCTGGACGACCTGTCAGACGCCGACCCCGACGCCGACCCTCACGCCGACGCCGACGCCGCACGCGACGACCCGGCCGGCCCCGGCTGACGGCCGACGCTGCACCGAACCCGCCCGCGGCCACCGCCCGATGGCCGACCGACGAAGGGCCAGACGACCGTGACCAGCCCCGCCGCGAACCCGCCCGGCCACGCCGGCACCCCCGCCCCGACCACCTCACCACCGGCCACCGCGGACACCACGGGCACCGGCCCCACCGGCCCCGGCAGCTCCACCGCCGAGGACGTCCTCACCGGCCCCCTGGTCCTCGACGACACCGCCGAGCTGGTCCCCGTCGACCGGCTCCCGCCCGCGCAGCGCGACCCCATCCGGGCCGAACCGGGCGACGTCGCCCTCGTCCACCCCCACACCCGCACCGGCACGCTCGTCGTCGGCGCCTCGGCCGCCGCGCTGCTGGAGCGCTTCCGCCGGCCCACCACCCTGGTCGCCGCCGTGCTCGCGCACAGCGCCGACCACCCGGCCGAGTACGGCGCCGCGCCCGCCGCGCTGCTCGCCGACTTCTACCCCGTCGCCCGCCGCTGCCTGAGCCGTGGCCTGCTGCGCCCGCCCGGCGCCTCGCCCGTCGGCACCGGCCCCGTCCTCGCCCCCGGCGAGCGCCTCGGCCGCTACACGGTGCGGAGCTGCCTCCAGTGGCTCGCCGACACCGAGGTGCACCGCGTCACCGGGCCCGACGGTCGGCCCGCCGCCCTCAAGCTCGCCCGCGACCCCGCCGACCCGGCGGCCGCCCTGCTGGTGCGCAACGAGACGGCGCTGCTGCGACTGCTGGCCGGCCGGGACGTGCCCGCGCTCCTCGACACCGGCACCGACCCGGCCGGACGCCCCTACCTGGTGACCGCCTGGCTCACCGGCCGGCCGGCCACCCGGCACGCCGCCCTCCTGCGCGCCGAGCGCCGCCACGGCGAACTCCTCGCACTGGTCGCCCGGATCGCCCACGTCTACGCCGCCCTCCACCGGCGCGGGGTGGTCCACGGCGACGTCCACCCCGGCAACCTGCTGCTCACCGACGACGGCCCGTACCTGCTCGACCTCGCCCTCGGCACCCGTACCCCGGCCGGCCGCGACGGCCACCCCGGACCTCCCCGGGGCGGGGTGCCCTACTTCTACGCCCCGGAATCCACCACCGCCCGCCGCCCCGACGAGCCGCCCCGCACCGCCACGGCCGCCGCCGAGCAGTACTCCCTGGCGGCCCTGCTGCACCTGCTGCTCAGCGGCCGGCACTACCTGGACTTCGCCGTCGACCGGGCGGAGATGTACCGGCAGATCCGCGAGGAGCCACCCCGGCCGCTCTCCCGCGCCGGGCTGCTCGGCGCCCCGGGCATCGCCGAACTCGACGCGGTGCTGGGCCGCGCCCTGGCCAAGGAGCCGGCGGAACGCTTCCCCGACACCACCGCGTTCGCGGCCGCACTCGACGCGGCGCGGGCTTCGGCGGACACCGGTGCGGCGGCACCGCGGCCGGCGGCCGCCGGAGCCCGCGCCGTGCCCACCCCCGGCGCGCTGCCGGCCGCCCTCGCCCCGGGCGGCGCGCTGTTCGCGGCGCCCATGGCGGCCCCGACGGCCTCCCTCACCCACGGCGCCGCCGGGATCGCCCTGGCCTTCCACCGCCAGGCCGTCCTGACCGAGTCCCCCGCCGCGCTCGCGGCGGCCGACGCCTGGCTCTGCCGCGCCGAGGCCGCCGCCGAAACCGCCACCGGGGCCGCCACCGGGGCCCCGGCACCCGGGCCGACCGAACCGGCTCCCTTCGACCTCGACCTCGGCCTCGGCCTCGACATCGACCTCGACGCTCCCGGGCCCAGGGACCCCCGGGGCCCCGGCCGCCCGCACGGCCGGGGCCCCGGGCTCAGCCCGCTGTCGCTCTTCCACGGCCGGCCCGGCCTGCACGTGGTGCGCGCCCTGGTCGGCCAGTCCATGGGCGACCTGGACGCCACGGTGGCCGCCTGGCAGCGGATCCGCCACGCCACCCGGGAGGCCGCCGTCCCCCGGCTCGACCTGGTGCTGGGCGATCTGGGACTGGTGCTCGGCGTGGCCTCGGCCCTCGAAGCCCTGACGCCGCCCTGGCTCGCCCGGCTGCGCGAGCCCGCGGCCCGGCTGGTCGCCGATCTGCACACCGCCCTGCACCCAGCCGTCCGGGCCCTGGGCCCGCTCCCGGTGGCCCCGCTCGACACGCTCGGCGCCGCCCACGGCTGGGCCGGTGTCCTGCACGCCCTGCTGCGGCTGCGCGACGCGACCGTCCTGCTCGGCCTCGCCGTGCCCCCGGAGCTCGACGACACGATCCGGACCGGGCTGGCCGACCTCGCCGGCTGCGCCGAGCCGCAGCCGGACGGCGCCCTGGTCTGGCCGGTCCGCCGCGGTGGTCGTCCGGGCCGCGCCGGCCTGGCCGGCTCCTGGTGCAACGGCACCGCCGGCCTGGTGCACCTGTACGCCCTCGCCTGGCTCGCCTACCGGGAGCCCGGGCACCTCGACCTGACGGACCGTGCCGCCCGCCATGCGGCGGCCACCACCGGCGGCGGCCCGTCCCTGTGCTGCGGCGCCGCCGGGCGGGCGTACGCGCTGCTGGCGGCCCACCGCGTGACGGGCGACCCGCGCCACCTGGCGGCCGCGCGGGCCACCGCTCCCCGGCTCGACCGGGCCCCGGCGGCCGCGGCGGCCCACTACGCCAGCTGGTACAAGGGGGCCCTGCCCGCCGCCCTGCTCGCCCTGGAACTCGACGACCCGGCCGGCTCGGCGCTGCCGCTGATCGACCCGACACCCGCCGTCCGACCGGCCGTCCGACCGGCCCTGCGGCGCCCTGGCGGGGCCACCGGGTGACGCGCGCGGCGGCCGCCGGTCGACGCCCCCGACGAACCCGGCCGGGGCAACCGGGCATGAAACGACCGATCCGGGTCAGACGAGGCACGCAGCACTCCCGCCCGTCGTCGACAAGGAGCCGTAGCGTGAGCGACACCTCCCACCTGCCCGGCGCACCGGAACACCGCTGGAACCGGCCGCAGCACGCCGCGTGCCGGAGCACCGACGGCAGCCGGTTCTTCCAGCGAGTGGACGGCCCCCGCCGGGCCGACGCGTCCGAGGAGGCCGCCAAGGCCCTCTGCGGCGCCTGCCCGGAGCGGATCGAGTGCCGCCGCCACGCGCTCGCCGCGCGGGAGCCCTTCGGGGTGTGGGGCGGGCTGGGCGAGGAGGAGCGCCGTGCCCTCTTCGTCCACGACCTGGCGGCCGTCGGCTCCGCCACCTGAGGTCGCCAGGGTCGGCCGCACCGCCGGACGGCTCCGCGGCCGCGGAGCCGGGGCCGGCCCTGAGCCCGACCGGCCCGGCTGTGCTGCCGCGGCCGGTCGGGCACCGGCAGTCCGGTTCGATCCGCGCGGCTCTCACCCGGCCACCGAACGATCGGTCGGCTACGAACCGATGCGCTTGAGCGAAGTTGCTCAATAGGTGGTCATCATCACCACTTCCGAGCCCAAGCCTCGGTGCGCCGTCGCTCTGTCCGACGGCCTGCAGCGGTGGTACCCAGGCGAATCGACATCCAGCGGGGCTAGACTCACGCCATGCTCAAAGCTGATCGCACCGCCCGGATCCTCTCGCACGTCTCCGAAGCCGGGAGCGTCGACGTCCACGCGCTCGCCGAGCTCCTCGACGTCTCGACCGCGACCGTCCGCCGCGATCTCCAGGAGCTCCACGACAAGGGCCTGCTGCACCGTACCCGCGGCGGCGCCGTGACCGGCTCGGTCAACCTCGAACTCCCCCTGCGCCACCGCAGCGAGAAGCAGCGCGAGGAGAAGCGCCGGATCGCCCACGCCGCCGCCCAGCTCGTCCCCGACGGCGCCGTCATCGGCCTCAGCGGCGGCACCACCACCAGCGAGCTCGCCCGCGTCCTCGCCGAACGCTCCGGCATCACCGTCGTCACCAACGCCGTCAACATCGCCGCCGACCTGATCGTCCGCCCCGACATCCGCCTCGTCGTCATCGGCGGCATCGCCCGGACCGCCAGCTACGAGCTCGTCGGCCCCGCCGCCGACCGCATGCTCTCCCAGTACCACCTCGACATCGCCTTCATCGGCGTCGACGGCCTCACCCCCGAGGAGGGCTGCACCACCCACGACGAGATGGAGGCCCAGACCGACCGCGCCTTCCTGCGCGCCACCGCGCGGCCCGTCGTCCTCACCGACAGCAGCAAGGCGGGCAAGATCACCTTCGCCCGCATCTGCCCCCTCACCGACATCCACGACCTCGTCACCGACACCAACCTGACCGAGGCCCACCGCAAAGCCATCACCACCGCCGGCGTCCGCGTCCACCAGGCCTGACCCGAACCGGCGACCGACCCGCCGCACCCCGCTCTGCGCCATCCGGTCCACCCCGGTGGCCGGTCGCGCTTACCCCTCCGCCCGGCACGGGACGTATCCGGCCGCGGCCCGCCCCGGGGCCGCCGTGACCGATCACGGAACGGAGCCACCATGCGCCGACGCCACGTCGTCCTACTTCTCGCCGCCGTTCCCCTCGGTCAGAGGGCCTGGGGGAAGTCGAAGACGCGGTCCGGGTCGTAGGCGGCCTTGACCCGGTCGAGCCGGGGCAGGTGCTCGCCGTAGTAGGCGGTACGGAAGTCGGCGAGGCGGGGGTCGCGGTAGTTCTGGTAGGCGTGGCCGTTGGCGTAGGGCGCCAGGGTCGCGTGGGCGTCGGCCACCCAGCGGACCGGGGGCTCGGCCGGGCCGTCGGCGGGCCAGCCGGCGTAGTACTGGGCGAGCAGCGTCGAGCTACGGTGCCGGAAGGCCGTGGCGTCGGCCGGGACGCGGTTGACCGCGCCGCCGAGGGCGGTGAAGGTGACGGCGCCGGCGGTCGGGTCGCGGCGGTCGGCGAAGCGGCGCAGCGCGGTGACGGCCGCGTCGGGGAGGTAGCCGTCGAAGAAGTGGGAGGCGGCGGAGAAGGCCTGGCTGCCCGTCCGCAGGCAGGCCTCCACGGTGCGGCAGCCGGTGTAGGCGAGCATCGAGTCCAGGTACGGCCGGGTGACGGCGGTGGCGGAGGTGGTCGGGCCGGTGCGGGCGAGCAGCGGGGCGACGAGTCGCTCCAGCTCGTCCGCGTCGCCGAGCAGCACGCCTCCCGCGTCCACCGAGGCGCCGGCGGGGCGGGCCCAGACGTGGAAGTTGGACCAGAGCCGGTCCGGGGCGGTGAAGGCCCAGGGCTGCCACTCGGCCAGCGCCCGGCCGGCGTCGGCCCAGGCCCAGGAGTACTTGAAGATGGTGCAGTCGACCGCCGGGTGGGTGCGCAGGCGCAGCGAGGTGACCACCCCGAAGTTGCCGTTCCCGGCGCCGCGCAGGGCCCAGAACAGTTCTGGTTCGCGCTCGGCGTCGCAGCGCACCACCCGCCCGTCGGCCAGCACGACCTCCGCCCCGGTGAGGCTGTCGCAGGTCAGGCCGTACGCCCGGCTGGTGACGCCGTGGCCGCCGCCGAGGGCCAGGCCGGCCAGGCCGACGGTGGGGCAGGTGGCGGCCGGGACGGTGACGCCGTGCCGGGCGAGTTCCGCGTAGACGGTCATCACGGGGGTGCCGGGGCCGAGTTCGGCCTGGTCGCCGTCGACCCGGACGGTGTTCAGCCGGGCCAGGTCGATCACCAGCGGGGTGTCGCTGGACCAGCCCGCGTAGCAGTGGCCGCCGCTGCGCACGGCGAACCGGATGCCGGAGCGGCGGGCGAACCGGACGCATTCCGCGACGTCGGCGCTGTGCGCGCACCGGGCGATCGCCTCCGGGTGCGCCTCGGGGGCGAACTGCAGGTTGCGCGGCAGCCGGGCGCCCTCGTAGTCGGCCGAGCCCGGGCGCAGCAACACGCCGTCCAGGCTCGCGGCGAGGGCCGGCCAGTCGGGCCCGGTCCGGGCGCGGGCCGGTGCGGCGGTCGGCCGGGCGGCGAGGACCGCGCCCGCGCCGAGGGCCAGTACGGTACGTCGGCCCGGACGGCCGCCCCGGTCGGTCATGGCAGAACTCTAGGGCGGCCGGCCCGCGGTGGGCGGCAGGCACGCGGGCCCGGCCGGGCCCGCCTGTGCCGGGGTGGCTCAGCCGCGCAGGACGGCCAGTTCGAGCTCGCGGGCGTTCTCGTCCGCGGGCGCGGGGAGGGTGTGGCCGGTGGGCTCGAAGCCGATCCTCCGGTACATCGCCTCCGCCCGGCCGTTGGTCTGGTGGACGAAGAGCCGGACCCGCTCGATCCGCGGCTCGGCGAGCGCCCACGACCAGGCCAGCGCGGCCGCGAAGAGTTCCTGGGCGACACCGCTGCCGCGCGCCTCGGGCCGGACGAAGACGCCGACGACGTGCGTCTGCGGCTGCTCCGGGACCTCGCCGAAGAAGGTCTCCGTGCCGGCGCGCTCGACCAGCACCGACACCGTGCCGAGCCAGCGCCCGTCGGCGGCCTCCGCGACGAACTGCCGCGAGGCGACGCCCGCGGCGGCCCCGGCCGCGCGCTCCTGCCAGAAGGCGTCCGGGTGGGCGGCGGCGCGCTCGTAGGTGTCGTGGAAGGCGACGGGCGCGGCCGGATCGAGCAGCGCGTCCAGGCGGAGCTGCTTGATCTTCGGCCAGTCGTCGGCGTCCACCGCCCTGATGATGTGCGTCATAGACATGATCATCCCATCGGCGCCGACGGACCTCGCAGCCGGGGAGGACCCGCCGCCGGCCACCCGGTGCACGGGGGCCGAGGGCTGGGGCCGACGGTCCGGAGCGGTCAGCCGCCGAGTACGGCGTCCGCGGCCCGCCCCGACTGGGCCTGCTCGATGCGCTTGGCCAGCAGGACGGCCAGGCGCTGCGCCGTCACGTTGTCCACCGTGCCGTCCTCGGTGGTCACGGTGGCGACCACGGTGCCCGCGCGCATCACGATGCCCCACCCGTCCCGGCCGCCGGGCTCGCCCTGCCAGGCGCGGCTCTCGGTGCCGATGACGGGCAGCTCCACGGTGTGGTACCGGGTGGCGTCGCCGTAGGCCCCGTAGGCCGCTTTGAGCTTCTCCTGGGCGGCCGCCTTCGTCGGCAGGGTGTCGACGAGGAAGCGCGCGACCACGTCGCCGGAGCTGAACCTCGCCTCGCCACTGAGCGGCTTGCCGTTGCAGGAGTCGGCGTTCTGGCAGGTCGCGGAGTGGTCGGTGGGGTCGACCCGCCGCTTCTCCTGCTCCCAGCCGGTCATCGCGGCCTGGTCGGGCATCAGCTGCAGGACGGCCTTGTAGTCGAGCAGCGGCGTCGCGGCGTCGCTCCAGACGGGCATCGGGACGGCCCCGGCCGTCGCGCCACCGCCGCCGGGCGCCGCGGTACCGCCGGTGCTGATGGACATCCGGATGCCCCGGATGGACGGCGTGGAGGCGACCCGCCGGATCGCCGGCCCGGGTCGGGACGGCCCGGCGAAGGTCCTGG
>NZ_JBSFNM010000090.1:0-30833 GCF_053587085.1 Kitasatospora sp. NPDC003701 | reverse complement strand
GACGACTGGGCCCGGATCTCCGGCAAGAAGGGCGAGCGGATCGTCTTCATCCGCACGCTCGTCACCGGGAAGCAGGGCGCCGAGTCCGGCCGCTCCATCGACACCGTCACCAACACCGGGCAGTACCTGTGAGCCGGCCGGTCGGCCTCCCCGGGGCACGGACGCACCTGCGCCACCCACCCAGGACCGGGTATTCGGCGATCGGACACTACCCCCCATTCCCCCCACCGCACGGCTGAATACTGAGGGGGCGCCTCAGGGCGCCACGTACCCGGCCGAAGTAGGTACCCAATTCGGTACCCAACATAATTCCTCCCGGCCAGGCCACCGAATAGTCGGAAGGACCGGTTCGGAAATCCTTCTCTTGAATGTCCGGCTTTGTCGGGTATTCTGCACAGCAAGGCCGATGACAGCAAAAACGCCGAGACCGAGGGCACACAGACCCCGCGTCGTGAGTCCGAGGAAAACGGCCCGGAGCGCCATCGTCGCTCTCGTCCCTCTCCCCCTCCGCAGTCAGCCCCCAGCCCGCACGGCCAGGCCCCTCCCGGGCCGGGCACCTCCTCGAACCCCGTGGAGCCCGTACATGCGCGCACCCGACATCTCCCCCGCCCTGCAGCCGGCCGCCTACCTGTGCAGCCACCCGCAGAACCCGAGAAAGGCGACCGGGGACCGTGAAGCGCTGAGGCACTTCGCCGCCCGCCTCGGCCTGCCCGCTCCGGTGTTCTACCTCGACCACGCCCACCCGTCCTCCTGGGGCCACCGGTCCCGCCCCCAGTTCGAGACACTCGTGCGCGCCGTCATCGACGGCACGCACCGGCTCCTGCTGATACCGGGGCCCTGGGTCTTCTCCGGAGACGACGGTCGCGTCCGCCTGTCGCTGCGGGTGCTCACGGCAGCCGGGTGCACCCGGGTGCTCGCCCTGCCGAGGCAGGTCGCACTCGCACCGCGGGAGCACCCGGCGACCGCCGGCGAGTGCCCCGGGCGAGTACCGGGCCCCAGGCGACCCCCCTCCTGACCGGCGCCTGAGCGAGGCGCGACAGAGCCGCCGGACGACCTCACCGTCGGCCGAGCCTCGGCGCCCGCCCCCTTGCCGGGGGTCCGCCACCGGCGGACCCCCGGCACACGACTGTCGCCTCCGAACCCACCGGTGCCCCGGCGGCATGGATAACGAACAGGTCTCGGATCAGGACGGGACGACGGCACGGCCCTCTGTACTGGCGACCGACTCTCACCGAACCGAGCACACACAAGAGAGTCGGCGCGCCCGCTCAGTTCGTCGCCGTGGACCGCGACATCACAAGATCGCCGTCACGCCTCTGCTCCTGGATGGTTCATGTTCCAACGTCACAGCCGCAGCCGTCGGACCGGTGTACTTCTGGCGGCCGTGCTGGCGGTGGGAGCCGGCACGTCCGTCGGCCCCCTCGCGACCGCGGCGTCCACCACCGTCCCCTTCAACGACGGTTTCGAGTCCGGCAGCACCGCCGTGTGGCCCCGCAAGGGCATCGACGGTCGGGGCGCGGTGGACGTCGTGGCGGCACCCGGTGGTCACGCCGGCAAGGCCGCCCGCTTCACCATGCCCGACGACGGGGAGTCCTACCGCTCCGAGATCGCCACCAGCCGCCTGCCGTACGGCAGTTACCGCTACACCTTCTCCAACTACCTGCCGCAGGACTGGATCTCCTACGAGGCCCAGACCATCGTGTCCCAGTGGCACGGCGGGACGGACACCATTCCGGCGGTCGTCCTCGCGGTCAGGGCGGACCGGTGGGTGATGCTCGTCCACTGGAAACTGGGGTCGGAGCCCGTGAACGAGGTCAGCTACGACCTCGGCCCCGTACGGCTCGGACACTGGAACCAGTGGTCCTTCGACATCACCTGGTCCACCGCGACCACGCCCGGTTCCATCACCGCGCGGCTCGACGGCGCCCAGGTGGGGTCCCACCAGGGGCCCAACAGTTACAACCAGGACACCGCCCCCTATCACAAGATCGGTCTGTACCGGCCGAATTGGAAGGCTTCGAAGGGGTACGTGAGCGGCGGGACACCGCCCGTGGTCGTGTACTACGACGACGTCTCCATCACCCCGCTCTCCCCGACCCCCGGGCAACCGACGGCCGCACCGTCCTCCACCGCGGCGCCGTCCACCGCGCCGGCCGCCACCACCTCCCCGAAGCCCGTGACGTCGCCGCCCGCCCGGCCCTCCGCATCGGAGTCGGCGCACGAGCCGCCATCGGCACCGCCATCGGCATCGGCTTCGACGTCCGCACCGGCCACGGCCACCGCAACCGCCACCGGACCGACGGCGCCCGGAGCCTCACCCGGAACCGCGGGCGACATCCCGGTGGAAGCGGACACGGACACCGACAACGACGCGCGCCCCCTGGCGGAGACCGGCCCCTCCGACCGCACACCGCTGCTCCTCGCCGCCGGTGGCGCACTGCTCGCCGCCGGGCTCCTCCTCGTCTACCGCGTCCGCACGAGGAACGCCACCCGCCGCTCTCACCGCCGGGCGTCCTGAGGTCTGTCCGATCGACGATCGTGCGGCGGTCGAGGTGCATGGGCGGGCGGGGCGGGCCGGGTCGGGTGGACCCGCCCCGCCCCGCCCGCCCCGCTCGCTCCCCCTCCTGACGTCGGGTCAGTTCCGGCGACCGAGCAGCCCCATCGTCTCGGCGCGCCGGTTCCAGGCGACCACGGCCAGCGGCACCATGAAGACGAACGGGGTCCCGGCGTTCTCACCGTGCATCACGGTGAGCTGGGTGACGAACGCGCACAGCAGGAAGACGATCAGCGCCGTCGCGGCCGGCCCGGCCAGCCGGCGGAGCAGCAGGCCGACCGCACCGGCCAGTTCCACCAGTCCGGTCAGGTACATCAACCAGCTCCCCACGCCGATGGCGTCGAACACGGTGGTGGCAGCCGGGAGCGCGAGCAGCTTGGGCAGCGCGCTGGCCAGGGCGAAGAAGAGCGCGAGCAGAATCCGCAGCGTCCAGACCACCCGGACCACGGCCTTGCCGGACTCCGTGGCGGGGGTGGAGGTGGGGACGGGGGCAATGCTGGACATTTCAGGTCTCCCTGGTCGGCTGTCGTTGCTTTCTCAGGTCTGACCGCCCCCGCCGCCGAAACTCATCGGTCCCGGGAGAACCAATTTCCCGTCAGACCCGGTTCCGGCTCCTGCGCGTGCGGTCCCACCTGACGGGGTCGAGGACGTGTTGATCCCGGCCGGACGCACTCCACCGGGACCGCCCCGCCCTGCCCGCCACGGACCGGGACAGGTATCCGAACGGGTGGTTCCACCCTGCCTCGGAGGTCCCCGCGGGACCGAGACTCGCAGACGCCCCCATGCAAGGGGGCTGTGCACCGGGCCCGGCGGATCAGCGTTGACTCCGTTCCCGAGCCCGTCGCTCTCCTCCCTCACCACCGATCGAGGTGAAGATGATCAAATATCGTGCGCCCGTCGGAACGGGTCGTCCATCGACCACCGTGCTGACGCTGCTGACAGTCATCGCCGTGCTCCTGGGCGGCTCGCTCGCGTCGTCGCCACCGGCCGCGGCAGCCACTGATCACCAGGTGCAGTGGCGCTACGACAGGACGGACACCGCATCCGTCCGTGCGAGCAACTACCAGACCATGATCACCAACCTGCGGGACACGGCGCGCTCCTACCGCGGCTCCATGTACCGCACGGGGACCGGCAACACCGAGATCGTCGTCGCCCTGGGCAACCAGGAGCATCTGAGCCTCTACTTCAGCGCAGAGAACATGTACTTCATCGGGTTCCGGTCCCAGGCCGAAGGGGCACCTGCCTACGCGTTCGCCGAGCACGTCGCGCGGGTCGGCGAGTTCACCGACGTGGTCCAGCCACGAGCGTTGCCCATGCGGTCCGACTATCCCGCCCTGCAACGAGTGGCAGAGGTGGGACGCGCCGGACTGGCTACAACTCGGAGTCGATACTCACCGCACTCAGCGACATCCGCGCCTACACCGGGGGCGGAAACGGCGGCGTCACCAATGCGCAGCTGGCCCGTGCCGTACTCCAGGTCGCCGCGGTGACCGCCGAAGCCGCTCGTTTCCATCACATCTCGGAGTTCATGCACACTCAGGCAGGTGCCGACGGCGCGGGAGTCCCCCTGCCCGCCGCTTACCTGGAGGAGGAGAACAACTGGGGCCAGCTCTCCGCCTACGCCGCCGAGGTGAGCCAGGATCCCGCCCACCCGTCGGAGGTGATCGGCCAGACGCGCTACAGCTCGTTCCGAGACGTGGTCACGGTGTTGGCGTTGGCGCTGTCGGCCGCCATCGACCACACCTGCGTACGCTACCGCCCCAGCAAACGATCGGTGCCGTCGCAGACCTGGTCCGACTGGGAGTCCCTCGGGGGCGGTCTGACCGACAGCCCGACGACGGTCAGCCAGGCGCCCGGCATGCTCGACGTCTTCGTCGTCCAGAGCACGGACAACCATCTGTACAAGAAGTCCTACAACGGTGTGTCCTGGTCGGACTACGCCGATCTCGGTGCGCCTGCCGGCGGCAGGATCGTCGGGGCACCGGCGGTGGTGTCACCGGCGAACGGGCGCCTGGACGTCTTCGTCCGCGGCTCGGACAACGCGCTCTGGCACAAGTGGCTCGTCAACGGCACCTGGTCCGACTGGGAGTCCCTCGAAGGCGACCTGGCCGACAGTCCGAAGGTCGTCAGTCGGGGACCCGACCGTCTCGACGTCTTCGTCCAGGGCAAGGACAAGGACCTCCGGGTGAAGACCTGGGTGTACGGCCGGCCCTGGACGGACTGGACAGGCCTCGGCGGTGTTCTGAACGGCGCACCCTCGGCGGTACCGCTGGAGAACGGAGGCCTGGAGGTGTTCGTCCGCGGCTCGGACAACGCCCTCTGGCACAAGTGGCTCGTCAACGGCACCTGGTCCGACTGGAGTTCCCTCGGCGGTGTTCTGAACGGGGACCCCGTGGCGGCACCGCTGGAGAGCGGGGGCGTGGACGTGTTCGTCCGAGGCTCGGACAACGCCCTCTGGAACAGGTGGCGCGTCAACGGCTCCTGGTCCGAGTGGGGGTCCCTCGGCGGAGCCCTGGCCGACGGTCCGAAGGTGGTCGGTCAGGCTCCCGGGAGTCTCGACGTCTTCATCCGGGGCAACGACCGGGACCTCCGGGTGAAGAGCTGGCGAACCGGCGAGCCCTGGACGGACTGGAGGAGCCTCACCGGCGATCTGCGCGGCGCACCTGCTGCGGCGTCGTCGGAGAACGGGCGCCTGGACGTGGTCGTCCGCGGCGCGGACGACGCGCTCTGGCACACGTCGTACGTCGATGACAGCGGGACGGAGTGCGCGGTGCACGACGAGCTGTGAGGGCTGGTCAACCCCGGAGGGTCCGGGGAGTGATCGGATCCGAACAGGGTCGAGCGCCCGGTGGTCGCCATGACCGCCGGGCGCTCGGCCGGTTGTCCGGTGGCTCGCGGGGCGGGTGCCGTTGCTCTCAGGGGCGCGGGGCCTGGTCGTGGACCCAGGCGGCCACCTGGGCACGGCGGGTGAGACCCAGTTTGATCAGGATCCGCTGCACGTGCCCCTGCGCGGTCCGCGGCGAGATGACCAGCTTCGCAGCGATCTGCTTGTCCGACAGCCCCTCCCGCAGCAGGCCGGCGACCTGCTGCTCCCGAGCGGTGAGGAGAGAGGAGACGGCCTTCTGCGCGGGATCGGCGAGCAGCCGGTCGTCCGGCAGGGCCAGCGCGAGGGACTGCCGGACGGTCGAGGCGGCGCCCGTTCGGACGTGCGCCTCGAACCCGGCATCGCCCAGGGCCGTCCGCAACTCCCGCTCGCACTCCAGGTGGTGGACGGCCGGCTGCCCCGCGCCGGGCAGCAGGGTGCCGGTCTGCCGCCACAGGCTCCGGGCGGCGCCCAGGTGCTTCGCCGCCTCCTTGCTGTGCCCCTGCCGTGCCCTCGCCCACGCCATCACCTCCAGCGAACGGGCCACCAGGAAGCGGTCGTGACCGGGCAGCGCGGTGCGAAGGCACTCGCGGAGCACCGTGACGGCCTGCTCGGAATCCTGTGCCAGCCAGTGCCGCAGGGCCAGCGCCCACAGCGCGTGGGGGCGGGCCCACCGCATGTCGTGGGTGTCGCACCGCGCCAGGAGCTCGTGGGCCAGGGCGGTGGCCCGCCGGTCGCCGGCGAAGCAGGCGGCGAGGACGAGGAGATGGAGGGTGGTCCACGACTCCCCGGCGTCGCCGAGGTCCTCGTAGCGGGCGAGGGCATCCGCAAGGAGGTCGACGGCCGTCACGAAGTCGTCCTGGAACAGCGCGCCGAGCCCGGCCAGCCGGCCCGCCGCGGCCAGGCTGCCGGGGTCGTCCGTGGACCGGGCCAGGTCGCCGCACTCGGCGGCTCGAACCCGGCCGCCGGCCGTGTCGCCGGTGAGGAAGGCCAGCCAGCCGTCCGTCCAGAGGGCCTTGGCCCTGACCGCGCTCGGCTCGGTGTCCCGCGCGAGCAGCTGCGCCAGAACGCCCCGGTCCTCCTCCAGACGGCCGATCCCCAACCGGTGGCTGCGAACCGAGGTGATGATCTCCAGGCCCCTGCGTGCCTCCCCCGGCTCGTCGAGGCAGGACCGCAGCGCGTCGCGGATGTTGGGCTGCTCCCGCTGGAGCCGGACCAGCCATTCGGGCTGTTTCGCGGTGAACCATTCGGCTTCCGCACGCCGGACGAGGTCGTGGTAGTGGTCCCGGTGCCGCCGCGCGAGGTCCCCGGGCCGACCGTGCTCCTGCAGCCGCAGTTGCCCGTACTGGCGCAGGGTGTCCAGCATCCGGTAGAAGACCTGGTGGCCGTGCTCCTCGCGGATGAGCACGGACTTGTCGACCAGCCCCGCCACGACGTCGAGGACGGCCGACCGGGGCAGGGACTCGTCCGTGCAGACCGCCTCGACGGCCGTGAGGTCGAAACCGGCGGCGAAGACCGACATCCGCGCCCAGAGCCGCTGTTCCTGCTCGCTGCAAAGGTCGTAGCTCCAGTCGACCGCTGCCCGCAGGGTCCGCAGGCGCGGCGGCGCGGCCCGGCTGCCGCCCGTGAGCAGGGCGAAGCTGTCGTCCAGGCGGTCCAGGATCTGGTCGCAGGCGAGGACCCGCAGGCGGGCGGCGGCCAGTTCGATCGCGAGGGGGACGCCCTCCAGGCGGTGGCAGATGGCGGCCGCGGCCCGGGCCTCGGCGGGCGAGGGCTCGAAGGCCCCGAGGACGGAGACGGCGCGATCGGTGAACAACCGCACCGCGTCGTTGCGCGCCGCCGGTCCGGCGGAGGGGAGGGCCGGCCCGGGGGCGGGGAGCGGGGGGACCATGAGCAGCTGCTCGCCGTCCACGCCGAGCGCCTGCCGGCTGGTGACGATCACCCGCAGGTGGGGAGCGGCCTCCAGGAGGGTGCTGGCGAGGACCGCCACGGCGTGCAGGAGGTGCTCGCAGTTGTCGAGCACGATCAGCGCCCGGCGCTCCCGCAGGTACGCCGTCAGCACTCCGATCGGCGGGCGGTCGGGGGCGGGCCGTGACCCGAACACGGCCAGGACGGCGGTGCCGACCGCCTCCCCCGTCTCGCAGGCCGCCAGGTCGATCAGCCAGGTGCCGGCCGAGAACGAGCGCCGGAGGGTGTGGGCGAGCTGGACGGCGAGACGGGACTTGCCGATGCCGGCGGGGCCGGTCATGGTCAGCAGTCTGCTCCTGGTGACCAGTTGTCGAGCGAGTGCGAGCTCCTTCCGCCGTCCGATGAAACTGGTCGTGCCTGCGGGGAGATTCCCCTGTCCCGTGTGCACTGCCGCCCTGCCTGTTCTCTGGTTCGGGGTACCGCGGCCGCCACATCCCACCGGCGTCGCCGGCACGTGCCGGCCGGCGGGTAGCCTCTTCGTCGAGGATCGGAGGTCGTCCGCGAGTCATGCGAGTCAGGCATCCGGGAGCGAGCCGGGGAGGGGTCTCCGTCCGGCGCCGCCGACACGTCCGTGACGACCGTGATGGTGAATCGCGTTCGCGCCCCGCCGGAGAGCGGCAAGGCGCTCTCCCGGTCGCGACGCCGTCTGTGAGGGACGGCCGAGGGCAGGCGGCAAACGCCACCGAGATCGAGGGTTGCGGGCCCGGACAATCCCTGACCCGGCCCTCGAAAAGGCATTTCCGGACGCCGTGTGCCATATGAGATCTCTACGGCGACACGATCGTCAAGTCCGGGTGGCAGTGCACAACCGCGCGTGACGTTGTGTCACCACACCTATGCGGCTTACCACTCCCGAGGGCGATCGGACGACCGGCGACGAAGGCGTCCCTGACGTGCGGGACGTTTCACGCCGCCGGTCCCGGCCGCGCCGCACCCGGCCGGAGGCGGGAATGCAGGTAGGAAGACAGGTAGACGTACGAGTGCGTGATCGCCGTCCACCGGGCCAGAATGAGCATCGTCAATCCGCCGACGGACTGTCGACCGGACGCACGACGATTTCGATACGGACGCTCAACAAGCGATCTGTAGCGTTGAGTTGATGTCCCGACAGGCACAGGTGATTGTTTCTCGCAGGTGGCTCGCCCCGAGTCGCGCATCGCGACCCGCCGCAAGAGCTCCCCGCACCGGCTCGAATTCCTGGAGATATCCCCGTGACACGCAGAACCGTCCGCACGGCTGTCAAGCTCGTGACCGTCCTGTCCCTGACGCTCGGTGCGGGCCTGGCCGCCGGTCAACCCGCTTTCGCCTACTGCGAGGAATGCTCCCACCCGGGGCAATTCCACGAAATCCCCGGGGAGAAGAAGCCGCGCACGACCGGGGACAAGGTCCGCGAGGGCCTGGGAATTGTCATCACCGTGCTCAGCAGCGGGCCGCTTCCCGAGTTCGGTGGTGTCGACGGAGTCGGGGTGGGCGAAGGCGGCGGCAAGGGCGGGGGTGAGCGCGGCGGCTCGTCACGTACCGGCGGCCCCCGCACCGAGGGCCCCCAGCGCCCGGCGGAGTCGGACGGAGCGGGGCCGTCGAGGCCGGCCACCGGCACGACGGCCGGCAAGCCTGAAGCGGGGCAGCCGGAGCAGAAGTTCGTGGAGACCGAGCGCGGCCCGGGCTACCAGGTGGTGACCGAGTCCGGCAAGCCCGCCGAGACGGGGGCGCAGTCGCAGCTGGATCTCGACTTCAAGACCCTCGCCGTGGACCAGCCGAAGTCCGCCGACGGTGTGAGCCGGATCAAGACCGGCCGGACGAAGCTGGCCGAGGACGACCCGAACTACGACTCGGACAGCGACGACTTCGACGAGGCCTACCGCGGCAAGCTCCCCAAGCCCACGGCACAGTCCGAGGTGGCGAAGGCCGTGGCCTCGGGCTCGGACCGGACCGTGACGCTGTGGCGGGGCACCCGCCTGGACATCGCGGAGAGCATGGCCAGGAACGGTTCGGTGTCCGGGGACCCGGCCTCGGCCACCACGGCGAGGCCGTCGGGCGCGACCGCCGCCCAGCAGGTCGGGAAGGGCGGCGTGCTCCCCGAGTTCACCACCGACCCCGGTGTCGCCGAAGGCTTCAGCCACAAGAACGCCCTCGTCGTGATCGAGGTGTCGGCCAAGTACCTTGCCCGTGGCAGCGGTTCGGAGTCCGGCTGGGTGGCCGGTCGGACCGCGCCGGCGAAGGTCAAGGTGATCGTGGACCGCACGGGCGGCTCCGGTGGCGGCAGCGGCCCCAACGCCTCCTGATCCCGCCCCTCGCCCTCGGTCCGGCCGCCCCGCGTCGAGCAGGGCTGCGGCGTCGCGCCTGACGGCGGGCGGGGCCGGCCACCGGGCCCGGTGAGCGCGTGGCCGGTGCCCGCCCGATGGTCACCGGGCGGGCACCGGGCACGCCCCGCCGTCGTTCGGCAGGCAGCAGGCAGCAGGCGGCAGGCGGCAGGCGGGGCGTCACCCGGTGGGGACGATGCTGGGCCGGTCCACCACCTCCTCGACCACGGTCAGCGTCTGGGTGGACCGCACCCCCTGGATGCCCTGCAGCTTCTCGAAGACGAAGGCGCGCAGCGCGTCCGTGTCCCTGACCCTCACCAGGAGCACGATGTCGAATCCCCCCGTGAGGTACCCCGCGTACTGGACCTCCGGCAGCTTTTCCAGCTCGTCGCTCATCTCGCGCCAGCGGAACTGGCCGGCGGAGACCAGGACGAGCGCCGTCACGTTCAGCCCGAGCTTGTGGTGGTCGACGTCGATCGAGAAGTTCCGGATCACCCCGGCCCGCCGCAGCCGCTCCAGGCGCGCGTACACCGTGCCGCGGGACACGTTCGCCTGCGCGGCCAGCTCGGCCGCGGGCAGCCGCCCGTCCCGGTTCAGCGCGCGCAGCAGGGCCAGATCGATGTCGTCCAGGTGCACGGGGGGCTCCTCGGTTCGGCTCAGAGGTCGAGGGTCAGCCGGGTGCCTCTGCTTCGAGACACGCACACGAGCATCACGTCGCCCCGCTCCTTCTCCTCGTCGGACAGCAGGTGGTCGCGGTGGTCCACCGCACCGGCGAGGACCGCAGTCTCGCACGATCCGCAGATGCCCTCGCGGCAGGTGGACGGCATCACGATCCCCGCGTCCTCCAGCGCGTGGAGGAGCGTCCGGTCCGGTCCGACCGTGATCTCCCTGCCGGTGCGGGCCAGCCGGACGCGGAACTCGCGGGCGTCGGCGTGGGTACCGGGCCCGCCCGGTGCGCCGAACCGCTCCACCCGGAGGGTGAGGACCGGGTGCCCGGCCACCAGGGCGGCGAGGTCGTCCAGCATCCCCGCCGGTCCGCAGGCGTAGACCTGCCCGCCGGCCGGGACGGCCCGCAGCCGTGCGGCCAGATCCGGGTGGCCGCGCTCCCCGGTCGTCCACGTCTCGCAGGCGGGGCCCAGGGCCTCGACCTCGTCGAGGAAGGGCATCGAGGCGCGGTCGCGGCCGACGTAGAGGAGCCGCCACGGTGTGCCGGAGGCCGCCAGGGCGCGTGCCATGGGCAGCAGCGGTGTGATGCCGATGCCGCCCGCGACCAGCAGGTGGCCGGGGGCGGGGGTCAGAGCGAAGCCGTTGCGGGGCGGTGTCGCCTCCAGGCGGCTCCCCCGGGCGAGTGCCTCGACGAGGAACGCCGACCCGCCGCGTGACCCGCTGGCCCGGCGGACACCGAAGCGCCAGGTGTGCCGGTCGGCGGGATCGCCGCACAGCGAGTAGGACCGGCGGAACACCTGGCCCGCGTGGTCGAAGGTGAGGTCGACGTGCGCGCCGGGGGTCCACGGCGGCAGCTCGCCGCCCCGGGCGGGTCCGACGGTGATGACCGCCACCTCGCCGCCGGACCTGTGCACGTCGAGCACGCGCAGCGGGACGACGGGCGCGCCGTGGGCGGTCGGGCTCGCTGCCTCGACCGACCGGCCGGAGGCGCTCCCGAGCCCGACCTTCAGGCTGGTCGGCCCCCGGAACTCCCACCCCCGGATCACGGGCTCCTCGGCCAGCCGAAGGGCCGGGTAGGCCGTCAGCAGTTCCTCCAGCGCGATCCGGACCTGGGTGCGGGCCAGCACGGCGCCCACGCAGGCGTGCACCCCCGCGCTGAAGGACAGGTGCTGGTTGTGCTCGCGCCACAGCCGGAACTCGTCCGGCTCGTCCCAGCGCCGGGGATCCCGGTTCGCGGAGGCCAGGACGGCGAGGACGAGCGACCCCTCCGCCAGGAGCCGTCCCGCGACGCGGGTGGGCCTGGTCACCCGCCGGGTGACGGTGCCGACCGGGGCACCGAGCCGTAGGGCCTCCTCGATCAGGCGCACGATCGACGCCTTGTCCCGGTCGACCTCTTCGCGGACCCCGGGCTCCGTCAGGTAGGCGATGAGGGCGTGCCCGAAGAGGTCGCGCGGCTCCTGCATGCCGCCGATGATCAGCAGCTTGGTCGTCGCCGCGATCTCCTCGAAGGTGGCACCGCCGGCCGCCAGGCCCGCCAGCAGGGTGCCCGGCGCCGGCCGCTGCCGCAGGGTGGCGCGCAGCACGTCGTCGACGGCGGCACTCGCCTCGTCCGCCCGGCGCTGCTTCGCGGGGTCGCGCTCGTAGTTGGCGGATCCGGCGGCGATGCCGTCCACCCACGCCGTGAACACCGGGACGGGCATCTCGGGCAGCCCGGTGACGCGTTGCAGGACCCGGACCGCGAGGGTCTGGGCGAAGCCGTTGACGAGGTCCACCTCGTCGCCCGGTCGGAGTGCGCCGAGCAGGCTGCGGACGGTCTCCCGGACGGCGCCCTCCACGGTCCGCTTGATCACCGAGGGCCGCAGACCCTCCGTCAGCGGTGCCCGCAGGCGGTCGTGCCGGGCGCCGTCGCTGTGCAGCAGATTGGGGCCGATCGACTGCGACAGGGGTGAGTCGTGGACGGCGGCGCTGAATGTCTCGGCGTCACGGCAGATCCGCTGGACGTCCTCCCACCGCGTGACCAGGTGGGCGTGGGCCGCGGGAACCCAGGCGACCGGCTCCTCCTCCCGCAGGCGCCGGTAGACGGGGAAGGGGTCACGGTCGAGGGCTTGGATGGTGACGGCCGCGCCGAGCGAAGCAGGCTCCGCCGCCGACCCGGCCGGGGAAGTCGGTGTCGTCATGGCGCAAGCGTGGCCGTCGGCCGGGCGATCGGGCCGTGTTGCCGGCCGGTGATCATCAGCTGTCGCGAAGAGGCGGGCCGGCCTGAACGATCGTCCGCTCGATGGCGCGTCTTCTGCGCGGGTGCCGAGCAGCCCGCGCCGGGTCGGAGCCGGCCCACGGGGCGATCACGGACGGCGGACGCGCCGAACGCGCCGAACGCGCCGAACGCAGAGGTATTGGCCGCCCACACAGGGTGACGGTCTCCTATGACTCTCATCACCATTGACCCCGCAACCCGGGGGAAAGCAGGATCGGCGGCACTCCCCGCACCGGCTCGGCGCAGGTCACCCCACCCATCCGGGGAGCGATAGCGAGGATCCGATGACGACGACCGCACCCGAGGCTCCCGGTTCGACGACGGGGACCCGTGAGAACTGGCTCGCCCGGCTGGCGCTGCGCTTCACCGCCTTCACCGAGAAGTGGCTGCCCGACGCCCTGGGCTTCGTCCTGGTGGGGACCTTCCTGATCTTCGCGCTCGGGCTGGTGTCCGGGGAGAAGCTGGTCGGCGTACCGGCCAAGCCCGGGGCGACGAGCGGGTACGGCCTGGTCGACGCCTGGGGGCAGGGCTTCTGGTCCCTCATCACCTTCACCCTGCAGATGGCCATGATCGTGATCGCCGGCTACGCGGTCGCGGTCTCCCCGCCGGTCGGGCGCCTGATCGCGCGACTGGCCGCACTGCCCCGGACCCCGCGCGGCGCCGTCGCGTTCACCGCCGCGGTCGCCATGCTCACCTCCTACGCGAACTGGGCGTTCAGCCTCATCTTCACCGCGATCCTCGCCAAGGAGGTCGCCCGCCGCGTCCCCGGCGTGGACTACCGCGCGCTCGGCGCGATGGCGTTCCTCGGACTCGGCACGGTGTGGGCCCAGGGGCTCTCCGGGTCGGCCGCGTTGCAGGTGGCGAGCGCCGCGTCGAGCCCGCCGCCCGTACAGAAGGTCATCGCCGAGGGCCGCGGCAGCGGACTGATCCCGCTCACCGACACCATCTTCCTGTGGCAGGGCATGGCGGCCACGGCGATCATCTTCGTCATCGGCGTGGGCATGGCCTGGTTCCTGACCCCCTCGCCGGAACGCGCGAAGACCGCGGAGCAGCTCGGGATCGACCTGGGCCCCCGCCTCGACCGGCAGCACCACGACAGCCGGCGGACCAGGCCGGGCGAGTGGATCGAGTACAGCCCGGTCTTCACCGTCCTGCTGTTCGCGCTCGGCGCCTGGTACCTCGTCCGGCGCTTCGCGAACACGGCGGGCAATCCGCTCAACGCGCTGGACCTGAACACCATCAACCTGGTCCTCATCCTGCTGGCGCTCGTCCTGCACTGGCGGCCGGTGAACCTCGCCCGCGCCGTCAAGGACGGCACGCCCGCGGCCTCCGGTGTGCTGCTCCAATTCCCGCTGTACGGCGGTATCTTCGGGATGATCGCCTACACCGGTCTGCACCAGACCATCGCCGACTGGCTCGTGTCGGTGTCGAACGAGTTCTTCTACCCGGCCATGATCGCGATCTACAGCTGCGTGCTCGGGGTGTTCGTGCCCAGCGGCGGCAGCAAGTGGGTGATCGAGGCCCCCTACGTCCTGGACGCGGCCAACCAACTCCAGGTGAACCAGGGCTGGATGGTCGTCGTGTACGACCTCGGCGAGGCCAGTGCCAACCTGCTGCAACCCTTCTGGATGCTGCCCACGCTGGCGATCCTCGGGCTGAAGGCGCGCGACATCATGGGGTACACCTTCGCCATGTTCCTCGCCCTGTTCCCCGCCGTGCTGGTGCTGGTCACCGTGTTCGCCCGTACGCTCCCCTTCCCGTGAGCCGCCGTCACCGTGGGCACGCACGATCAGGCCGCGGATCGCTGGACGCGGTCGGCTCAGGCCGGCCCGCAAGCTCGGCGCGGGTGGTGGAGAGCTTGGCCAGGAGTCGGGCCACGTGGTTGAAGGGGCCGCTCGACGGCGGCGGTGCCCGCTGCGGGGCCGTGAGGGCGGGTCACGCCGCGCGGGTGCCGGGCGGCCGCGTGGAGGACGCCCGGTCGGCGGGTGAGCCGGCGGCCGGGCGTCGAGGTGGTCGGGGCCGTTGCGGCCCGTCCGGGTGGGGTGCTGGTCAGGGGACGCTCGGGTGGGAGGTGCTGGGTGTGGTGTGGCCGGTGGGAGCCGTCTCCGTCCTGGGCGGGGGGATGGCCGCCGGGGCGGCGGTGTCCGGAGCGGCCTGCGCGGCTTCGGCGGGGGTGTCGGGCGGGGTGTCCTCGTGCAGGGCCCGGGTCTCGGCCTTCAGGATGCGCAGGGACTTGCCGAGCCCGCGCGCGGCCTCGGGAAGCTTCTTCGAACCGAAGAGCAGCACGATCACGGCGAGCACCACGATGAGGTGCCAGGGTTCCAGGCCGTTGCGGAGCATGGGCATCGTCTCCTTGACTGTCGAACCGAAAGAAGGGGCGGAATGGCCGGCGCGGAACCGCGGTCGCCCCGCGCTCCCGCGCCGACCGGGGCATCAGGCCGGGTAGCCGAGCTGGGTCGTGGTCAGCACGATGGGTCCGATGACCGACGCACCGTCCCGGTTGATCCAGGTGGCGGTCAACCTGGCCGGGGCCACGGTGGTGTCGGCCACCAGCTTGAGGAAGGTGTACGGCTCGGCCTTGCTGTGCACGACGCCGGGGGTGGCCACGTCGAACGTGGGGCCGAGCGTGATGCGGTGGATGGGGCTGACGATGTACTCCCACAGGTCGTAGCCGACCGGCGTGGTCCCGTTGTTCTTCAGGGCGCGGGAGACGTGGATGTCCCCGCTGAGCAGGACGCAGCCGCGGATCTTCTTCTGGTTGATGTAGTTGAAGATCTCGTCCTTCTCGGCCGCGTAGTTGGCCCAGTCGTCCTTCTCACCGCCGGGCTTGTCGTACCACGTCATTCCCGAGGCGAGGACCTTGAAGGTCGCACTGCTGGCGCTCAGCGCGTTGAACAGCCACTGCTTCTGGACCGGTCCCATGCAGACCGTCCCGTTCTTGTTGGAGAACCACCGCGGGTCGATGAGGAACATCTCGATCGGGCCGCGCCGGAACGAGGTGTAGACGCCCTCTCCGGGGGTCCGGTCGGTCAGTGGCTGGGTGCCGCCGGTGGTGTGGCCGAAGGTGGCGTTGGCGCGGTAGTCGACGAACGCCCTGCGGTAGGTGGCCTTGTCCGCCAAGGTGCCGTCGGAGTCGTTGGCCCCGAAGTCGTGGTCGTCCCACGTTCCCCAGACCGGCATCGACCTGGCCATGTTCGCGAGCTCGGGCACGGCGATGAACTCCCGGTAGTAGGCGCGCACCACCTCCACACTCCTCTTGGTGGCGCCGGGGAGGGCCGGATGGCCGTCGCTGTCGGCGTACGGGGTGTCCCCGAGCATGACGAATCCCTCGCAGCCCTCGTTCAGGACCCGTGTCCACAGGTGGTTCGGCACGTTGTGCGCGCAGGAGCCCACGCCCAGCGTGACCTTGGCAGCCACGCCCGTCCCCGGTGCGGTCGTGAACCCCCCTTGCATCGGGACGCAAGCGACGCCGGACGCCACCGGGGTGATGGTGTACGTGTACGACGTCGACGCCGTCAGGCCCTGCACGTCGAACAGGACGGTGTCGTCGTTGGCGGCCACGGTACTCGCGGTGACGGTGGCCTTCACCGCGGTCCCCTCCTTCACCTCGCACTTCCAGGACCCGGTCAGGCCCGGCCGCGCCCAGATCCGGGCCGTGGACACGCCCACGTGGCCGACGAGGGGACCGGCCTGGGACGACAGCGTGTACGTCACGGCAGGCGCACTTCTGCCCTTCACCATCTGCACGTAGCCGCTCAGGGCGTTGAAGAACGTGCGACTGTCGTCGATGGCGGCCGCGTTCTGGACCGCCGTGCCGTCCGCCCGGTAGCACTTGTCGACGGTGAGGCTGGAGACCAGGTACCTGCCCTTGCCGTCCGCCTTCCAACTGCCGTTCTCAAGGATCGTGTCCCTGCCCTCCAGCAGGGCCGCCGGGAAGCCGGCCGTACCCGGCGCGCAGGCCAGGAGCACACGCATCTCCTTCCAGGCGCCGATCGACTCCCAGCTGGTCCACACCTTGAGCCCGTCGAACGTGCTGTTGCGGCCGGTGAAGACCTGCCCGGAGGCGTCCTTCGGCAACGCGGACACCAGCGGGTGGGTCGTGGCCACCGGGTAGACCGTGTCGAAGTCGGCATCGGTGCGCACCGCGTACGGCCCGCTCGTGTTCCACGTCCAGTTCGCGGTCGGCAGATAGGAGACGCCCTCACCGGGCTGGTCGGACTTGGCGAGGTCCAGGATCACCCCGCCGGCTGTGGTGAACGCCCGCAGCGACTCGACGTGATCCTTCACGTACTTGGTGTAGTGGGGCCCGTCGTTGGTGAAGCTGCCGAAGGCGATCAGGTCCACGGGCCGGGCCTGGGCCGTCGCCGCCTTGGTCGGGTCCAGATCGATCACGGTGAACCCGGCGTGCACCAGCAGCTTGCGCAGCCCGACGGCGTTCGTCCACCTGTCGGCGTACTCCAGCACCGCCGCGACCAGCCCCGTCGGCGGGAGCGGGTCCACCGCCGCCGCGGCGGTGCCGGTCATGGCGCCGCCGGCGGCGACCGCTGCCGCGCCGACGCCCAGCAGCTGCACCACCCTGCGGCGGCTGATCTCGGAGTTGATGTGATCGGACAGGGTGCGGGAAGAGTCGTCCATGACTTCTCCTGTGTGAGGGTGTTGACCGATGCCGTAGAACCACGAGCCCGAACAGGGCGTGGTCGAGCGCGGGGTGAGGTGGGTACGGGCGACCCGAGCGGTAGGGGTCGGAGGGTGCGCGGCGCGCGGGGCGGCCGTCTGCGCCCGAGTGGGGGCGTCGCAGGTCGGCCGGACGGGTGTCTGCAGCCGCTTCGGTGGGCCGGAACGGAAGTACGCCAGAACCGGCGAAGCGGGGCGGGCTGATTAAGTGGAACTACAGCGGCCGCGCAATGGCGCTGTCAATACTCGTGCACCGATATCCGTGGGGGGAATCGGGCGGGTGGGTGATGGACGGGCCGGGTGAACGGGGCGGGTCGTCGTCCCGCTTCTTGATCCAGTCAGGGACGATTCTTTCGGGGGCGGGGAGCGTTCCCGTGGAATCCGCGACGGGTCGCCCGGCGGACGAAGGCCGACGGGCCGACCGGCCGGCGCTCGACGCGGTCGGCCCGGGAAGGTTCGATGGCCGTGAATCCCCTCTGACGTGCCAGGAGTTGAGGTAGCGAGGTCCTCGAATCGACCGGATCCCCTCCGGCGCCGGCGGCATCGCGAGCATCTCGGTGGCCGTCGCACCGGGATTCCTGACCATGCGTCAGGATTGACCGGTCGACCCGATCAAGAGAGTCAAGGAATGGCAATGCCATGGTCATGCCTTGGGATTGGCGGTCGAAACCGTGAGACGTCGACACCACGTGCCTCCCATACGATTCCGTTATCCGCCCCATCAGCATTTCTGGCCTTGCCGCCGCTCCCCCGGTCACCGATCATCGGAGCCCCTGCCCCCCGGGGCGGGGCGTCCGCGTTGCGGCCGTTGCGGCCGTTGCGGCCGTTGCGCCGAGGATCCGGGGCGCTCCGTCGTCTCCACCCTGGCGGCGGCACTGCGCACCGCACTCGGGACCGCTCGGAGGCAGGCCGCCATGACCGTCCCCCACTCACCCGCCGGACGCCCGACCTCCGAGCGGGCCGCCCAGCCCGCCCACCTGCACACCTTGTGCCCGGGCCCGCCCGGCTGAGGCCCGCGTTGTCGATGTCGACGGCGTGGTGAGCCGCCGATCCCGCCGGTCGGCCACCGGCATCGAAGCACACTCCGGCCGACTGCCGACTGGCGGGATCGGCGGCCTGTTTCCGGCCGGACTACGGTGGAGGTCGGGTCATGGGCGCGACGAGCCCGATGGGAGCCGGGTGTGGACGACGTCGGTGGTGAAGCGGTCCTCGGCGGAACGCGCGGGTGTGCGTTCGCGGGGCGGGAACACGAGCTGAGGGCGCTGCTGGGCGCGGCGTCCGAGGCGCGCCCGGCGGTGGTCCTGGTGGAGGGCGAGGCGGGGATCGGCAAGTCGCGGCTGGTCGCCGAAGCATCGACGGCGCTGCGTGCCCAGGGGCTGCGGGTGCTGGCGGGCGGCTGCCATCCGTTGCGTGAGCCGTTGGCGTACGGGCCGGTGATCGACGCGCTGCGCCGCATCGGGCCCTGGCTGCCGCCGGTGGAGGAGCTGGGTGCTTCGGCGGGGGCGCTGGCGCCGTTGCTGCCGGACCTGGCCGCCGCGCTGCCCGAGCCGCCGCCGGAGGTGTCCGCGTCCGGAGCGGGCCGGTTCCGGGTGGTGTCGGGGGTGCGGACCCTGCTGGAGGCGGTGGCACCGGCCGTACTGGTGGTGGAGGACGTGCACTGGGCCGACGAGGCCACCCGCGAACTGCTGCTGTTGCTGGCACGGGACATGCCGCGCGATGTCGCGCTGGTGCTGACCTATCGGGCGGAGGACCTGCCGGCCGGCGTGCCGGTGCTGGGGATGCCGTACCGGCGTCCGCCGTCCACCGGCGGGGCCGAGATCGTGCTGGGCCCGCTGGGTGAGGCGGAGCTTCGGTCGATGGCACGGGACGTGCTCGGCGGTGAACCGGCACCCGGCCTGGTGCGGACCCTGCTGGAGCGCAGCGGCGGGTTGCCGCTGGTGATCGAAGAGGACCTGATCACGCTCGCACGGTCACCGGGCGGCACCGACGCGGCCACGCTGCGGGTGCCCCGCAGCCTGGGCGAGGTGCTGGCCGAACGGACCGGACGGCTGAGCCCCGACGCTGCGGCGCTGGTCGACACCGCGGCCGTGCTGGCGGTCCCGGCCGCACAGATGCTGCTCGCCGAGGCCGCCGGACTGGACGAGGCCCGGGCGGACGCCGCCCTCCTGGAGGCGCTCGGCGCGGTAGTGCTGCGCCAACTGGGCCCGGACACCTACGGATTCGCGCACGTCCTCGCCCAGGAGGCGACCTACGCCGCCCTCCCCGGGCCGGTGCGCAACCGCGCCCACCGCCGCGTCCTGGAGGCGCTGCTGGCCCAGGACCCGCCGCCGCTGGTGCAGATCGCCCACCACACCCGCGCCCTGGGCGACCGTGCCGCGTGGCTGCCCCGGGCCCAGGCCGCCGCCGACCAGGCCACTGCGGTCGGCGACCACGGCACCGCCACCGCCCTGCTGAACGAGATCATCGACCAGCCCGGCCTCACCCCCGAACAGCTCACCCACGCCGCCATGGCCCTGGCCTACGCCGCCTCGGCCGGCACCGAAGCTCCCAGCACGATCAGGATCCTGCGACGGATCCTGCGAGTGGCCGGTCTGCCTGCCGTGGTCCGCGGCCGGATCAGGACCAGCCTTGGGACACTGCTGAGCTACGAGGCCGGAGACCTGTCGGGCGAGGAGGAACTGCTGACCGCCCTCTCGGAGATCGGCGATAGCGATCCGGTCGCTGCCGCCAGGCTGCTGGCCCTGCTGGGACTGTCGGAGAAGGGCCGGTTCTCGCTCGCCGAGCAACGGGGCATGGTCGAGCGCGGCTACGCACTGCTGGCCGGGAGCGAGGACCACCGAGTCCGGTCACTGCTCGACCTCGCCGGTTTCCTCCAGCAGTGTGTGGTGGCCGATCCCGCCGTCCCGGAGCTGCTGGCGGCGCTGCCCCGCGAGGGCCACGATATTCAGGCGCTCCAGCGTACGGCGATGATTGTCTGCGGTGGTATCGGCCGCTCGCTCAGTGTCGGTCACGACGGGCGTGCCGCGGCCGGCATCGCCGAGGTACGGGCCATGACACCGCGCGCCCGTCTGCCCGTGCAGGAGCTCTACCTGGACTCCTTCCAGGTGGAGCTCGACTGGCAGGCCGGCCGCTGGGACGAGGCGGAGCGGGGTCTGGCGGCTTTCCAGGAGCGTTACCCGGACAGCCTGCTCAGGCCGGGGAGGATCCTGGCCACCGTGCGGGGCCTCACCGCCGCCGCCCGTGGCCTCACCGCCGTGGCCGCAGCCGAGTTCGGGCAGGTCCTGGCCCGTGGCGGCCTGCACCTGAACTCGCTCGGCGCCGCCGCCGGCACCGCCGGTCTCCATCTCGCCCGCAACGATCCGCAGGCCGCCTGGCGCGCCCTGACCGACCCGCTCGACTTCCTCGCCTTCCTCGACCGCAAGGAGGCCTGGGCCTACGCCTGGGACCTCGTCCCCACCGCCGTCGAGACCCTCCTCGCCCTCGACCGGGCCGAGGAAGCCGCAGCCCTGACCGCACGCCATGCCACCCAGATCGAGGGCCGGGACGCGCCCGGCGCCGCCGCCGAGCACCACCACTGCCGGGGCCTGCTGCTGAGACGGGACGGCCCCGACGCCGCGATGGCGGCCTTCGACCTCGCGGCGACGTGCTGGAGCGACATCGGCCGCCCCTACCGGGCCGCCCTCGCCGCCGAACACGCCGCCCGCACCCGCACCGACCTCGACCAGGCCGCCGCCCGCCTGGCCGGGCCGATCGCCACCTACGAACGCCTCGGCGCCACCTCCGACACCGCCCGCTGCCACCGCCTGCTGCGCGAACGCGGCCAGAAGACCCTCAACCCACGCGGCCGCGCCGGCTACGGCGAACACCTGTCCCCTCGCGAGAGGCAGGTCCGCGACCTCCTCGCCTCCGGCGCCACCAACAAGGACATCGCCGCCGCCCTGTTCCTCTCGACCCGAACCGTCGAGAAACACGTGGCCAATGTCCTGGCCAAGCTCGACACCACCCGCGCCGACCTCACCCACGGACCGGCCTGAACCGGGCGTTGCCTTGAGTGCCGCACAGGCGCGACGTCGGCCACCACCGCAGCGGTGCCCGCTCCGGGGCTGTGAGGCGGGTGCCGGGTCGCCGCGTGGAGGACGCCCGGTCGGCGGGTGAGCCGGCGGCCGGGCGTCGAGGTGGTCGGGGCCGTTGCGGCCCGTCCGGGTGGGGTGCTGGTCAGGGGACGCTCGGGTGGGAGGTGCTGGGTGCGGCGTGGCCGGTGGGGGGCGTCTCCGTCCTGGGCGGGGGGATGGCCGCCGGGACGGCGGTGTCCGGAGCCGCCTGCGCGGCTTCGGCGGGGGTGTCGGGCGGGGTGTCCTCGTGCAGGGCCCGGGTCTCGGCCTTCAGGATGCGAAGGGACTTGCCGAGCCCGCGCGCGGCCTCGGGGAGCTTCTTCGAACCGAAGAGAAGCACGATCACGGCGAGCACCACGATGAGGTGCCAGGGTTCCAGGCCGTTGCGGAGCATGGGCGTTTCTCCATTGACTGTCGGACCGGAGGGGTGGGGTGTTCGGCGCGCGAGGGTGGTCGTGGCGCGCTCCCGCGCCGACCGGGAGTCGGGCCGGGCGGGCGAGTCGGGGTGTGGTGGGGAACGCCGGGGCGAATGCTCCGCCGATGCGTCACGCGACGCGGTTGGTGGACTCTTACGGGGTCGCGGAAGCCGGGGTGGGTGGGGTCTGGCGACGCCCGCCCACCCCGTCGTGTCCGCCGGTGGCTTTTGCCCGGTCAGGCCGGCGAGATGGTGAAGGTCTGCAGGTTGTTGCCGGCGTCGTGGGGCTGCTGTGTGAACTGGCTTCCCTGGGTGCTGCCCGCCGTGAGGTAGAGGTTGCTGTGGCGGTTGCGGATGCGCACGCGGCCGGCGCCGTCGCCTTCCAGGCGCCATTCGTCGTTGGCGGGAGCGCCGGATGTGTAGGTGTTCTGGACGATCCCCGCTGCGGGGGTCTGGGAGGCGCCCGCCACGCTCAGGTCCTTGCCGCTGCTCTGGTTGACGATGCGCACGTAGTCGCCGTCGAGCGGCCTGACCTGGAAGCGCTGGTTCGAGGCACCGTTGTAGAGCCACCGGACGACCGGGGCACCCTCGGCCGCACTGGCCCCGCTGACGTCGATCGCGTCGCTGGTGGCGGCGACGGACGCCTTGTGGTAGCCCGTCGGCGCTGCCGGGTAGCCGAGGTCGGTCGCGTTGAGCACCAGGGGGCCGATGACCGTCGCGCCCGACCCGTTGATCCAGGTGGCGGTCAGCGTCGTCAGGGTGGCTTCCAGCTTGAGGAAGGTGTTCGGCTCGGGCACGCTGTGCTGCAGGCCGGTGGGCTTGTAATTCTGTTCCCCGGACAGGAACAGTCTGTGCAGCGGGCTGGTGACGTACTCCCACATGGTGTAGCCGAAGAGCGGGTCGGCATCGGTCCCGTAGTGGTTCTTCAGGACACGGGAGACGTGGACGTCCCCGGTGAGCAGGACGCAGCCCTTGATGCCGTTGTCTTTGATGTACTTGAAGATCTCGTTCCTCTCGTCCGTGTAGCTGTGCCATTCGTCAGTCTCACTACCGGACTTGTTGTACCAGGTCATTCCCGAGGCGAGGATCTTGAACGTGGCGGTGCTGGCGGACAGCCCGGCCTTCAGCCAGGCCATCTGGACCGGTCCCAGGCAGGCTTTCGCCTTCACGTCGGAGAACCACCGGGGGTCGAGGAGGAACACCTCGACCGGGCCGCGCCGGAAGGAGGTGTAGACGCCCAGGCCGGTGTCCCGGGTGGTCAGCGGCTGGGTGCTGCTGTCGGAGGCGTGGCCGAAGGTGGCGTTGGCGCGGTAGTCGATGAAGGCCTGGCGGTACGCGGCCTTGTCCGAGAAGGTGCCGTCGGCGTTGTTCTTGCCGAAGTCGTGGTCGTCCCACGTCGCCCACACCGGCATCGAACTGACCAGCCTGTCGATTCCCGGTGCGGCCAGGAAGTCGCGGTGCTGCCTGTGCGCCTTCTCCAGAGGGGTACCAGTGAAGCCCACGACCCCGTTGTCGACGTACGGGGTGTCGCCGAGCATGACGAAGCCCTCGCAGCCCTTGGCGATGATCTGGTTCCACACGGGGTTCGGCACGCTGTGCGCACAGGAGCCGAAGCCCAGGGTGACCGGGGTCGCCGAGGTCGCCGGAGCGGTCCTGAACGACCCCGTCAGCGGGACGAACGACACCGCCGCGTCCGGGGTGATGGTGAAGGTGTACGCCGTGTACGCCGTCAGGCCCGCCATGTCGAACAGGACGGTGTCGTCGTTGGCGGCCACGGTGCTCCTGGTTTGGGTGGCCCTCACCGTGGTCCCCTCTCTCACCTCGCACTTCCAGGACCCGGTCAGGCCGGGCCGGGCCCAGATCCGGGCCGTGGAAACCCCCACGTCACCGACGAGCGGACCGGCCTTCGGCGACGGCGTGGGAGTCACGGCGGGCGCCTTTCCGGTCCGCACGACGTTCACGTAGCTCGCCAGGGCGTGGAAGAACTCGTGGCTGTCCTCGATGGCGGCCGGGGACTCGACCGCCGTCGTGCCGTCCGCCGCGTAGCACTTGTCGATGGTGAGGCTGGAGATCAGATACCTGCCGGTTCCGTCCCTGTCCATACCCTCCAGCAGCGCCGCCGGGAAGCCCGACGTCCCCGGCGCACAGGCCAGGAGCACGCGCATGTCCCGCCAGGCACCGAACGTCTCCCAGCTGGAACTGATCGGCCTCGTCACCGTCCCGTCGAGGCGAGAGGTGCGGCGCCCGGTGAACACCTGGCCGCCGGACGCCGTCAGCGCCTGCACCAGCGGGTGGGCGGCCTTCGGGTCGAGGGAGACCACCGGGTAGACCGTGTTGAAGTCGGCGTCGGTGCGCACCGCGGCCATCGCGTCGTCCTCCCACCTGCTCGCGGGGGAGTTCCAGACGCCGTTGGTCCAGTGGGCCTGGTAGACGGGCAGATAGGGGACGCCTTCGCCGGGCACGTCGGACTTGGCGAGGTCGAGGACCACTCCGCCGGCTCTGACGAAGTCCTGCAGCGAGGCACGCTGGTTCGCCACGAAGGTGGAGTACGAGGCGCCGGCGAAGCTGCCGAAGGCGACCAGGTGCACGTCCTGCGGGCCGGCCGGCGCGGGGTCGGCCGGCGCGGTCTCCGCGACCGGCACGGCCGGCGCCGGGACCAGCCCGGCCTTCAGCCGCACCGGTTGGTTCGGGTTCAGGGCCACCACGGTGAAACCGGCGTTCCTCAGCAGCCTGGTCAACCCGCGGGCGGCCGTGTGCCCATCGGTGTCGTCCAGCACCGCCGCGATCAGCCCCGTGTGGGACTTCGAGTGCGCCACCGCGGTGGTGCCGGTCAGGGTGGTGCCGACGGCGGTCGCGGCCGCGCCGGCGCCCAGCAGCTGCACCACCCTGCGGCGGCTGATCTCGGAGGGGGTTCGGGACGAGTCGTCCATTGTCTTCTCCTGACGTGGTGGGTGTCGACCGATGCCGTCGAGACCACGGCCCTGAACACGGCGTGGTCGAACGGGGGGTGGGGTGGGGACGGGCATAGGGCTGGGACGGTGCGCGGCGCGCGGGGCGGCCGTCCGCGCTCGGGTGGGGGCGTCGCAGGTCGGCCGGACGAGAGTCTGCTGCCGCTTCGGTGGGCCGGTGCGGAGGTGCGCGAGAACCGGCGAAGCGGGGCGGGCTGATTGACTGGAACTACAGCGGCAGCGCGACCGCGCCGTCAAGACGCGTCCACCCGTACATCCGTCCACGGAATCGGGCGGGGTGGTGGTGTACGGGATGGGGGAACGGGGAGGGTCGCCGTCCTGGTTCTCGATCCGGTCGGGGACGATTCCTTCGGGGTGCGGGGCGTTCCCCGGCGAGTCCGCAGCGGGGTAGCGTCCGGAGCTGGGCGACCTACGGACCGACGCTCGAAGCGGTCGACCCGGGAGGGTCGGGGAACGGTCAAGTGCCTCTGAAACTAAGGCTGTTGGGCATCAATGACCGGCACTCGCGCGCCAACCGTGCCGCGACGCCGCGGCGGCTCTCGCGTCATGACTCCTGAGCGAGTGCCGGGTGTGTGCCGGTCCGCCCGGGCCGGCTGTCACGGGCCCGAAATCTCCGGGTCACATCCGGGACTTCCCACTACGCCCCATGGGACGCGGGCCCGGTGTGCCGCCCATACGGTTCCGTGATCCGCGCCATCAGCATTTCGGGTCTTGTCACCGCTCCCCCACCGGCCGACCATCGGATCCCACGCTCCCGGGACGGGAGCGCCGCAGTGCTGCCGTCGCGCCGGGGAGCGGGGCCGCCGGTCCCGTCGGGGCGGGACGCAGGTGGGCTCGGCCCGGCGAGGGCGGCACGGCACACCACCCTCGGGACCACTCGGAGGCAGGCCGCCATGACCGTTCCCCGTTCACACACCGAACACATCCGGCCCGTGCCGGACCGTGCCTCCCACAGGAGTGGCACCGTGCGGGACACATCCGCCGAACAACGCGGCGCCCTTCCCCGCCCACCAGGACGGGAGGCTGCGCACCGACCGCCGGCCGCCGCGAGCGTCATCGCCCTGGACGTCGGCGCGCGCTACATCAGCGGGACCGTCATGACCACCGACGGCCGCGTCCGGGAGTCCGAGCGCTGGTACACCCGGCCGGAGCGGGGTTCGGACGCCGTGGTCGACACCGTGCTCGGCTGCGCGACGGAGCTCGCGGCGCTGGCCGAGCGCCGGAGGACGCCGGTGGCGGCGGCCGGGCTCGTGCTCAGTGGGTCGGTGGACGGACTCGCCGGGTTCGCGACGACGGCCGAACCTGACTGGACTGCCACGCCGTTGCGTTCCTGGCTGGAGGAGCACCTGGACGTGCCCGTCGCCCTCGGACACGCGGGACACGCCGGCGCCGTCGCCGAGGGCCGGCTGGGAGCCGCCCGCGGCTGTGCGGCGTTCGCGTTCGTGACCTCGGCCAACCCGGTCCTGGTCGCGGTGATGCGCGCGGGCCGGTCCGTGCGGGAGGCGGAGTTCGACGCCGCCATGAACTCGCCGGACGGCAGGGCGGCGACGCTGCGCAGCGCCGACACCCAGGCGCTCACCGCGCTGATCCTGGCGGCCGAGGTGGAGCGGGTCGTCGTCGGCGGACCGCGGCCCCGCGTGGACACGGCACTGCGGCAGGCGATCGACTCCGCCCTGCGCAGGGCCCGCCGGCAGGGGCCACGCCCGGACGTGATCGCGGGTCGGGTGGGCGGCCGGGCGGCCTGCCTGGGGGCCGCCATGATGGCCCGGGAGCTGGTCGGCACCCGCTGACCGCCCCGCCGGGACACGCCGTCGCCGGGCCGCTCCCCCGTGCGCACGCCGGCCGCCGGGCATTCCGGACATTCACCGGATCGTTGTCAAAGAGTTCTCAAAGCCCGCCTCAACCTGAGGTAAAACGGCAGCCACTCCTTATAGCGCGCATAACCGGATCGGGGGTTCCTCCCGGCCCGTCCCCGCCGCCACCCTTGTGTTACAGACACATGCAAGTCACGTTAACGACTCGCTAAGGAGCCTTTGTGACCACAGGGAATTTCACCGTCAACGGCAGGACGTACGCCAGGCCCGGAAATCCTGTCGTCGTCATCTGCATCGACGGCAGCGAACCCGACTACCACATCGAGGCGATGGCGGCCGGTCGGATGCCGTGGCTGAGCAAGGTCCTCGAGGACGAGGGAACCTCGTGGCCGGCCCACTGCGCGATGCCCGCCCTCACCAACCCCAACAACGTGTCCATCGCCACCGGCCGGCCGCCGGCGGTGCACGGCATCAGCGGGAACTACATCTTCGACACCGGGCTCGGCGAAGAAGTCCTGATGAACGACAAGCGGTTCCTGCGCGCACCCACGATCCTGGCCGCGGCCAACGAGGCCGGCCTGGACGTCGTCGTGGTCACCGCGAAGGACAAGCTGCGCCGGCTGCTCGGCGCCGGACTCGTCGAGGAGGGCCCCTCGCTCGACGGGTCCGGCGAGTTCGTCCCCCCGACGCGCCGGGGGATCTGCTTCTCCGCGGAGAAGGCGGACCTGGCCACCGTCGAGGAGAACGGAATAGGCGACGTCCTCGCCCTGGTCGGAAAGCCGCTGCCGACCGTATACTCGGCGGACCTCAGCGAATTCGCGCTCGCCGCCGGTGTACGAATTCTCGAAACCCGCGGTGCCGACCTGATGTACCTGTCGCTGACGGACTACATCCAGCACAAGAACGCACCGGGTACGGAGGCCGCCAACGACCTCTACGAGAAGATCGACCACTACGCCGGTCGGCTGGCGGAGCTCGGCGCGACCGTCGTGCTCACCGCCGACCACGGGATGAGCGCCAAGACCGACGCCCAGGGCCGCGCCCGGGTCGTCTTCGTCGAGGAGGAGGTCCGACGCGTCCTCGGTCTTCCCGAGGACGCCGAGGCCGAGGGTCTGCGGGTCATCCTGCCCATCACCGACCCGTACACGGTGCACCACGGCGCGCTCGGCTCCTTCGCGAGCGTGTACCTCCCCGCGGGCGCCGACCGCGACACCACCATCGAGGCCCTGCGCGCCATCGAGGGCGTGCAGGAGGTGCACGGCCGCGAGCAGGCGGCCGAGCGGTTCGCGCAGCCCGCCGACCGCATCGGCGACATCGTGGTCCTCGCGGAGGCCGGCACCGCCCTCGGCCGCTTCCCCGCCTGGCACGACCTCAGCGGGCTGGACGCCCCGCTCAGATCCCACGGCGCGCTGGGCGAGCTCCAGATCCCCTTCCTGATCAACCGTCGGCTGCCGGAGCCCGAGCCGCTCGACGAGCCGTACGGCGACCCCGCCGTGATCCACAACTACGACGCCTTCTGGGTGGCCACCACCCTCGTCGCCCAGCAGGAGAGCAGCACCGCTCACGCGCACTGACACGCCGTGGCCACCCCCGGAAGGGGTGGCCACGGTACCGGCGGCACCTGCCGCCTCGACCGCGCGCCGCACGCCACGCGGCGCGCCCCGGCCCCCACCCAGATCGGTCGAGAACCATGTCCAACGCCGAGAACACCAGATCGGACACCAAAGGTCCAAGACCCGGTACCGCCACCCTCGAACCCCTGAACGAACGCAAGTACAACAAGCTCAAGTGGCGCATGCTGCTGGCAGCGATGTTCTGCTACTTCTTCTTCTACACCGGCCGGCAGACCTTCGGCTTCGCCATCCCCGGCATCCAGGCCGACCTCGGCCTGAGCAAGGCCACCCTCGGCGGGATCAGCGGCATCCTGCTCTGGTCGTACGCCGCCGGCCAGATGATCAACGGCAACCTCGCCGACAAGTTCGGCGGCCGTCGCATGATGACGGCCGGCGCCATCCTGTCCACCATCCTCAACTGGGCCACGAGCTTCTCCATCGGCCCCAAGACGCTCAGCCTCCTGTGGGGCATGAACGGCTTCGCGCAGTCGCTCGGTTGGCCCTCCGGCGGCCGGGTCATCTCCAACTGGTGGGGCCCGCGCGAGCGGGGCAGGAGCTTCGGCTTCTACACCTTCGCCGCCGGCATGGCCTCCGTCCTGGCCTTCGTCACCTCGACCATCGTCGTCGACACCCTCAAGCTCGACTGGCAGTGGATCTTCCGGGTCCCGGTCCTGCTGATGCTCGTCGGCGGCATCACCTTCTACTTCATCGCCCGTGACAGCCCCAGGCACGCCGGTGTCACCCCGCCCGCCTCCGTCACCGAGGCCGAGGAGGAGGACGACCGCAACGACACCGCCGCCGTCCCCGGCGAGTCGTCCTTCCAGCGCTACAAGGCCGTGCTGCGCAACCCCAAGATCTGGTCCACCGGCATCGCCATCGGCTTCCAGAACACCGCCCGCTACGGCCTGCTGATCTGGGTCCCCGTCTACTTCCTCGGCGAGAACTGGAAGAAGGGCGGCGGCGGCATCAACCCGCTGTGGATCTCGGTCGCGCTGCCCGTCGGCATGGCGGTCGGCGCCCTCACCAACGGCCAGATCTCCGACCGGCTCTTCGGTTCCCGCCGGGACCGCCCGATCATCCTGTTCATGATCATGGGCGCCGTGATGTCCCTGACGATGTACGCCGCACCGCTGAGCGTCACCACCGGCATCGTGGTCCTCTTCCTCACCGGCTTCTTCGTCTACGGCCCGCAGTCCTCGTTCTGGGCGCTCTGCCCCGACATCGCCGGCAAGCGGATGGCCGGCACGGCGACCGGCGCGGTCAACTGCTTCGCCTACCTCTTCGCCGGGACGGCCGAGCCGTTCATCGGCGGCCTGATGGACAGCACCGGCAACACCAGCCTCATCTTCCTCTTCGTGGCCGGGTGCTGCGGGTGCAGCGCACTCGTCGCCCTCACGATCCGACGCTAGGCGGAACGGACATGACGCACCCCAGCACCGTGAACTCCGTACGCCGGACACCACTACCGCCGACCGCGGCCATCTGGTCGGGGCCCGACAGGGGGTTCAGCCTGGAGCAGCAACCGCTGCCCCAACTCCTGCCCGGCGAGGTCCTGGTCCGCATCGAACTCGCCACCGTGTGCGGCAGCGACCTGCACACCATCGCCGGCGACCGGCCCACCCCGGTGCCGACCGTCCTGGGACACGAGGCCGTCGGCGTCGTCGAGGCGGTCGGCGGCTCGCCCACCACCGTCGGCGGCCTGCCCGTCGTCCCCGGGCAGCGGGTCACCTGGACCATCGGCACCTCCTGCGGCACCTGCCGGCGCTGCACCCGCGGCGTCCCGCAGAAGTGCGAGAGCGTGCGCAAGTACGGCCACGAGGCCATCACCGACCACTGGCGGTTCAACGGCGGCCTCGCCACCCACTGCCACCTGGCGGCCGGCACAGGCCTGGTGCTCGTACCCGCCGAACTGCGCGCCGAGGTTGCCGCACCCGCGAACTGCGCCACCGCCACCGTCGTGTGCGCGGCCCGGCGCACCGAACTCACGGCCGGTGACGACGTCGTGGTGATCGGCTGCGGAATGCTCGGCCTCACCGCGATCGCCTACGCCCGCGACCTCGGCGCCCGGCACATCATCGCCTGCGACATCGACGCGGGCCGGCGGCACCTGGCGCTGGCGTTCGGGGCCAGCGTCGCCTGCTCCCCCGGTGCGCTGGAAACGGCGGTCAAGGAGTTCGGCTCGGACGTCATCCTCGAACTGTCCGGCCACCACAGGGCCGTCCAGTCGGCCCTGGACCTCGTCGGGCTTGACGGGCGCGTGGCACTCGTCGGCTCGGTGTCCCCCGGGCCGCAGGTGGCCTTCGAGCCCAACACCTTCGTCCGCAACCTCACCCGCGTGGTCGGCAGCCACAACTACGCGGTCGAGGACCTCGCGGAGGCGGTCGACTTCCTCGGACGGACCCCGATGCAGGACCGGTTCGCCGGGCTCGTCCCCGCCTCCTTCCCGCTCACGGACATCGACGCGGCCGTCGCCGCGGCCCGCACCGGCGCCGCTCCCCGGATCGCCGTGCACATGGGCTGACGCCCCCGAGCCGACGCCCCCGTCCCCCTCCCGGGGGACCGGTGGCCCGGGAGGCGGACTTCGTCGCCGAGTCGGGTCGCGGACTGCACCTGGTGGACTCCTTCAGC
>NZ_JBSFNM010000089.1:0-30862 GCF_053587085.1 Kitasatospora sp. NPDC003701 | reverse complement strand
CGCACCACATCCAGCAACTCCCAACCGACGAACGGCCGCAACGCCTCCGCACACTCCCCCATCCGCGCCGCGAACACCGGCGAGGAACCCAACAGTTCCGCCCCCATCCCCACCCACTGCGCCCCCTGACCCGGGAACACGAACACCGGACGGCCGACCGGACCCGCCGCGTCGCCCACGATCACCTGCGGGGCGGACCGGCCCTCGGCCAGCGCCGCCAGTGCGGACCGGAACCCCTCCCGGTCCGCGCGGTCGGCCAGGACCACGGCACGGTGCTCGAAGACCGACCGGGTGACCGCCGTCGCGAGGCCGGTGTCCACCGGCCGGTCGCCGCCCCGGGTGTCCAGGTGCGCCAGCAGGCGCCGGGCCTGTGCGGCCAGCGCCTCCGGGGAGCGCCCCGAGAGCAGCCACGGGACCACCCCGGCAGGACCGCGATCCGGCCCGTCCGGCGCCCCGGCGGGGTCCTCCGCCGGGGCCTGCTCCAGGACGACGTGCGCGTTGGTCCCGCTGATCCCGAAGGAGGAGACGGCGGCCCGGCGCGGCCGCCCGCCCGCCGGCCACTCCCGGGCCTCGGTCAGCAGCTCGACGGCCCCCGAGGCCCAGTCCACGTGCGGCGACGGCTCGTCCACGTGCAGCGTCCTGGGCAGCACGCCGGCCCGCATCGCCGACACCATCTTGATCACGCCCGCGAGGCCGGCGGCCGCCTGGGTGTGGCCGATGTTCGACTTCACCGAGCCCAGCCGGAGCGGTTCCCCCTCGGGCCGGCCCCGGCCGTAGGTCGCCAACAGCGCCTCGGCCTCGATCGGGTCGCCGAGGCGGGTGCCCGTCCCGTGCGCCTCCACCGCGTCCACGTCCCGCGCCGACAGCCCCGCGTCCGCCAGGGCCTGCCGGATCACCCGCTGCTGCGAGGGCCCGTTCGGCGCCGTCAGACCGTTCGACGCCCCGTCCTGGTTGACCGCGCTGCCCCGCACCACCGCGAGCACCCGGTGCCCGTTGCGCCGCGCGTCCGAGAGCCGCTCCACCAGCAGCACGCCGACGCCCTCGCTCCAGCCCGTGCCGTCCGCGGCGGCCGCGAAGGGCTTGCACCGTCCGTCCGGGGCCAGGCCCTGCTGCCGGCTGAACTCGACGAACATGCCGGGGGTGGACATCACCGTCACCCCGCCCGCCAACGCCAGGTCGCACTCTCCCGACCGCAACGACCGCACCGCCAGGTGCAGCGCCACCAGCGACGAGGAGCACGCCGTGTCCACCGTCACCGCCGGCCCCTCCAGGCCCAGCGTGTAGGCGACGCGTCCGGAGATCACGCTGGGGGTGCCGCCGGTCAGCAGATAGCCGCCCAGCTCGTCCGAGCCCTCGTGCAGCCGGGGGCCGTAGTCCTGCGCGGTCGCGCCGGCGAAGACACCCGTCCGGCTGCCGCGCAGCGCGTGCGGATCGATCCCCGCCCGCTCGACCGCCTCCCACGCCGTCTCCAGCAGCAGGCGCTGCTGCGGATCCATCGCCAACGCCTCACGCGGCGAGATCCCGAAGAACCCCGCGTCGAACTCCGCGACCCCCTCCAGGAACCCGCCCGCCCGGACGTAGCTCGACCCGGGCCGCCCGGCCTCCGGGTCGAACAGGCCCGCCAGGTCCCACCCGCGGTCGGTCGGCAGCGGCGCGATCGCGTCCCCGCCGTCCAGCACCAGCCGCCACAGGTCCTCCGGGGACCGCACGCCCCCCGCGAACCGGCAGCCCATGCCCACCACGGCCACCGGCTCGGTCGACGCGGCCTCCGCCGCGCGCAGCCGGTCCCTGGTCCGGTACAGGTCGGTCGTCACCCACCTGAGGTAGTCGACCAGCTTCTCCTCGTTCGCCACTGCTCTTCACTCCGTGTCGGTGCGGCCGTGCGGAAGGTTCGGACGTCGCGCGTCGGGGCGCGTCAGGCGGTGCGGAACTCCTGGTCGATGAAGGCGAAGAGCTCGTCGACCGTCGCCGTCCGCAGCCTGCCCGGCGTCGGGTCGTCGCCGTCGGCTCTCGGCGGAGCGGCCAGCAGGGACCGCAACCTGGCCTCGACCCGCGCGCGCTCGGCGCTGTCGGGCCCCGTCGCGGCCAGGGCCCGCTCCAGCCGGTCCAGCGCCGCCAGGGCGCCGGCGTCGTCGTCGTCCGCGCGGTCCGCCGGGAGGAGCAGGGCGCCCAGCCGCTCGGCCAGGACGTGGGGCGTCGGATGGTCGAACAGCAGGCCGGTCGGCAGGCGCAGCCCGGTGACCGCGCCGAGCCGGTCGCGCAGCTCCACCGCGGTGAGCGAGTCGAAGCCCAGCTCCTTGAAGGAGAGACCGGGGTCGACCGGGCCCGCGTCGCCGTGGCCGAGCACGGCGGCCGCCTCGGTGCGCACCAGGTCGAGCAGTACGCCCGCCCGGTCGGCGGCCGGGGTGCGGTCCAGCCGGAGCGCGGGCCCCGCCCGGTCGGTCACCTCGGCGACGTCGGTCCCGTCGTTCGTCGGCGGCGCGTCGCCGGCCGCCCCGGGCACGGGCGGGCGGGCGGTGCCGTCGAGCCAGTGGCGCTGCCGCTGGAACGCGTAGGTGGGCAGCTCGACCCGGCGGGAGCCGTGCCCGGCGAACACCGCCTCCCAGTCCACCCCGACGCCGTGGACGTGCAGCCGGGCGAGCGCGGTGACCAGGGTCTCGGGCTCGGGCCGGTCCTTGCGCAGCGTGGGGACGAGGACGGGCCCGGCGCCCGGTCCGGCCGCCGGCCGGTCGGGCTCGGTGAGGCAGTCCCGGCCCATGGTGCCGAGCGTGCCGTCCGGACCGAGTTCCAGGTGGGCGGTGACGCCCTCGCGCTCCAAGCGGCGCATGCCGTCGAGGAACCGGACCGGCCGGCGCACGTGCCGCACCCAGTACTCGGCCGAGCCGAGCTCCTCGGCCGTGGCGAGGGCGCCGGTGACGGTGGAGACGATCGGGAGGGTCGGCGGCCGGAGGTCGAGGGCCGCCACGACGGTGCGGAAGTCCGCCAACACGGCGTCCATGTGCGGGGAGTGGAAGGCGTGGCCGACCCGCAGCCGCCTGGTCCGGCGGCCCAGGCTCCGCCAGTGCGCGGCGATCCGCTCGACCTCGTCCTCGTCCCCGGCGACGACGGTCGACTCCGGGCCGTTGACGGCGGCGAGGCCGACCCGGTCCTCCCGGCCGGCCAGCAGCGGGAGCAGCTCCTGCTCCGTGGCCTGGAGGGCCGCCATGGCGCCGCCCGGCGGGAGCGCCTGCATGAGCCGGCCCCGGGCCGCCACCAGCGTGCAGGCGTCCGCGAGCGAGAGCACCCCGGCGACGTGGGCGGCGGCCAGTTCGCCGACGGAGTGGCCGAGCAGGAAGTCCGGCCGGACGCCCAGGCTCTCCAGCAGGCGGAACAGCGCCACCTCGACGGCGAACAGGGCGGGCTGCGCCGCGCTGGTGCGGTCCAGCGCACCGGCTGCGGCCGAGCCCGGCGCCGCCAGGATCACCGCCCGGAGCGGCCCGTCCGGCGCCGGTCCGGCGGCGGCCGCGGCCGCGTCGACCTGCTCGCAGACCGCGTCCAAGGCCCGGGCGAACACCGGGTGTTCGTCGTACAGTTCACGCCCGGCCCCGGGGCGCTGACTGCCCTGGCCGGCGAACAGGAAGGCGAGCCGGCCGCTGCCGTACGCCCGCCCCGTCAGGACGTCCGCCGCGCTCTCGCCCCGGGCCAGCGCCGCCAGGCCGCGCCGCAACTGCGCGCCGTCCCGGCCGATCACCGCGGCGCGCTGCTCGAAGGCCGAGCGCGTCACGGCCAGCGCGTGGCCGACGCCCGCCGCGCGGAGCCCGGGCTGCTCGTCCAGCCGGACCAGCAGCGCGGCCGCCTGGGCCCGCAGGGCCGGCACCGAGCGGCCGGACAGCAACCACGGGAGCGCCCGGGCCGGCTCCGGCGCGTCCTCCGGGGGCTCGCCAGCAGGCGGCGGCCCGGCGGACAGCACCACATGGCAGTTGGTCCCACCCATGCCGAACGCGCTCACACCCGCCAGCAGCGGCCCGTCCGGACTCGGCCACGGCCCCGGCTCCCGGTGCACGCGCAGCCGGAGCGATTCCAGCGGGATCAGCGGGTTGGGGCTCTCGAAATTGAGGCTGGGCGGCAGTTCCCGGTGCCGCAGGCTCAGTGCGACCTTGAGCAGCCCGACGATTCCGGCGGCGCCTTCGAGGTGCCCCACATTGGTTTTCGCCGAGCCCACCAGCAGCGGCCGCCCGGAATCCCGCAGACGGCCGAGCGCGGCGCCGAGGGCCGCGGCCTCCACCGGATCACCGACCTTCGTGCCCGTACCGTGGAGCTCCACGTACTGGACGTCCGCCGGATCGACCCCGGCCCGCCGATAGGCGCGCCGGAGGACTTCCTCCTGCGCGGCTCGGCTGGGCGCGGTGAGACCCTCGCCGCCGCCGTCGTTGTTCACCGCGCCGCCGAGGATCAGGCAGTGGATCGGATCACCGTCGGCGAGCGCGTCCGACAGGCGTTTCAGGACGACCACCGCGCCGCCCTCGCCCCGGACGTAACCGTCCGCCCGGGCGTCGAAGGTGAAACACCGGCCGGTCGGGGAGAGGCCCCCGAACCGGGCGACGGCGATGCTGCTCTGCGCGGCGAGGTTGAGGTTCACTCCCCCGGCGAGTGCGAGCGCGGTCTCCCCGTGGCGCAGGCTCTCGCAGGCCTGGTGGACGGCGACCAGGGAGGAGGACTGGCCGGTGTCGATCACCATGCTGGGCCCGCGCAGCCCGAGGGTGTAGGAGACCCGGTTGGCGATCATGCTGCGGTGCAGCCCGGTCACCGTGTGCTGGGTCAGGGCCTGCGGACCGCGCTGGTGCAGCAGGGTCGCGTAGTCGTCCCAGATCGCGCCGAAGAAGACGCCGGCCTCCCCGCCTTCGAGCGTCGCCGGGACGATTCCGGCGTGCTCCAGCGCCTCCCAGGCGAGTTCCAGCATCAACCGCTGCTGCGGGTCCGTCGCCGCCGCCTCGCGCGGCGAAAGGCCGAAGAAGCCGGGGTCGAAACGGTCGACCTGGTCGAGGAATCCGCCCCACCGGGGAATCGATCCGCCGGATTCGGACGCCTGTCCGTCTTCCGCCGGCAATTCGCTCCAGCGGCCTTCCGGCACCTCCGTGACGGAGGTTTCACCGCACCGGAGAAGTCGCCACAGTTCCTCAGGAGTCGAAGCCCCGGGTAAACGACACGACAGACCGACAACGGCTACCGCATCACTGTGAGTCGAATTCATGGAAGGTTCGTGAGATACGTGTGCTTCCCGTGATGCCACAGCGCAACCCAACCAGTAACGACAGAACGCGTCAAGAGTCGCTCTGTACACGACACCCGTGCCCTGCGGCGGAGGTCAGAGGCCTGGCGGGAAAGGCCAACTGGCCCCGCCTGCAAGGGATCCGGGCCGACAATGCGGTCCATCACGGCGACTGCCCGGACGACCCCGGCCGAGTTGCCCGTCCGGGCACGACCCGATGGCCCGCCCGGCCGAATTGCCGCCTGCGGCGAAAAGCCCTGGCGGCACGAACTACCGCGACGTCCGACGTCCACGGACGACCGAATCACCCGTCCGGCCCCCCGGCTCCCCGCGGCGCGCCGCCCGACCCGCGACGCCGCGGCCGAGGTCAGGGGTCCGGGCGGCCTGCGGCGGCGGAATCCCGGTGGTTAGGCTGGTGATTGCCGAGGAGACCGGCACCTGCCCTGCGGACCGTGACGCCGGCGGCACCTGCTGCCCCACCGCGAGGCAAGCACTGAGGAGCAGTCGTGACCGAACAGAGCGGCCCGCAGCGGAGCATCGCCGACATGATCCGCCGTCCCATGCTCACCGGCCTGCAGGACGCCGAACTGATCGGACCCCTGGGCACCACGCGCATCAACGAGTGGGTCGACTGGATCGCGGCGGTGGTGGCGGGGCAGATCGTCCAGCCGATCGTCCACGAGCGCGACGCCTTCGCCGACCGCGTGGACACGCTCTCGGACGTCGGCAAGCGCAACAAGCAGCTGTACCGGGACGCGGCCCAGGAGGCGCAGCAGCTGAAGTCCCGGGTCGCCGAGCTGGAGGCCGAGGTGGCACAGCTGCGCTCCCCCGCCGGCTCCGCTGCCGACCCGGCCGTGACGTCGGCCACCACCCCGGCCGCCGCGGCGGCGGGCCCCGACACCGGCTCCGGCTCCGGCTCCGAAACCGACACCGGCTCCGGCTTCGGCTCCGGCTCCGGCTCGGACGAGACCGGCGGGCCGGTGCTCTCGCTCCGCGACCGCCTGCGCAGCAAGTACCCCGCGACCGCCGAGGCCCTGGACCGCCGGGACGCCGCGGCGGCCGAGGACGCCGACCGGACCACCGAGCGCTGACCGCCCGCGGGCCGCCGGGCCCGTCCGCTCCGATCCACCCGCCCGGCGCCGCACCCCGGGCAGCTACCCCTCGGGCCGCCCGCCGGCCGCCGGCCCGCCCCTGAACTGCGTATACGCATGAGCCCGGCCGCGCCTCGGGCCCCGGCCGCCGGCGGCCGCCGCACGCATCGACCGCCCGCCTGACCGGCGGCGCCGACCGTAGAACGGGCGCTTCAAACCCGATCTTCCCGAACATTCACCCTATCGAGTAGATCGACCGCTCCGGAGCGCCTCGGGCCGCACCGCCCCGCCTACCGTTGATCAGCGAACGGCAAGGGGGGCACCGCCTGCGGGATCCCCTTTGTGTTGCGCCGGATGACGACCCGTCATGAGGCGCATTCCTGCACGGAGGGAGGCCCATCCATGCCCATGAACACCGGACCGGAGATCATTGCGGAGACCTCGGCGGTACGGTCATGAGCCGTACCGCCCTGGAGCGGCTCCTCGGCGGCCCCAGCGGTCTCGGGACGGCCGGCCTGCACCCGGGCCGCCGCAGCTCGGCGCCGGAGGCCGGCGATCCCGTCCCGGGCCTCTACCACCACCCGGTGCCGGAGCCCGACCCGGAGCGCGTCGCGGAGATCGGCGACCGGATCAAGACCTGGGCGGTGGACGAGGTCCAGCTGTACCCGCCCGAGTGGGAGGACCAGTTCGACGGCTTCTCGATCGGCCGCTACATGGTCGCCTGCCACCCCGACGCCCCCGACACCGACCACCTGATGGTCGCCGCACGGCTGATGGTCGCCGAGAACGTGGTCGACGACTGCTACTGCGAGGACCACGGCGGCTCGCCCGTCGGCCTCGGCGGGCGCCTCCTCCTGGCGCACACCGCCCTCGATCCCCTGCACACCACCGCGGAGTACCAGCCGGCCTGGGAGGAGTCCCTGCAGGAGGACGCCCCCCGGCGGGCCTACCGCTCCGCCATGGACTACTTCAACCGCGCGGCGAGCCCCTCCCAGGCCGACCGGTTCCGGCACGACATGGCCCGCCTGCACCTCGGCTACCTCGCCGAGGCCGCCTGGGCCCAGACCGACCACGTCCCCGCGGTGTGGGAGTACCTGGCGATGCGTCAGTTCAACAACTTCCGCCCCTGCCCGACCATCACGGACACCGTCGGCGGCTACGAACTCCCCGCCGACCTCCACACCCTGCCCGCCCTGCAACGCGTGATCGCGCTCGGCTCCAACGCCACGACGATCGTCAACGACCTGTACTCCTACACCAAGGAGCTCGCCAGCCCCGGCCGGCACCTGAACCTCCCGGTGGTGCTCGCCGAGCAGGAGGGCGGCACCGACCGCGACGGCTACCTGAAGGCCGTCGACGTCCACAACGACCTCATGCACGCCTTCGAGGCCGAGGCGGCCGCCCTGGCCGCCGCCTGTCCGGCCCCCGCCCTGCTGCGCTTCCTGCGCGGCGTGGCCGCGTGGGTCGACGGCAACCACTACTGGCACCGGACCAACACCTACCGCTACAGCCTGCCCGACTTCTGGTAACCAAGGAGCTGACCAATGACCACAACCGATATCCCCACCACGACCTCTGCCGCCATTCCCGGCCCGGCGACCCCCTACCAGGGCGACATCGCCCGCTACTGGGACCACGAGGCCCGGCCCGTCAACCTGCGCCTCGGCGACGTGGACGGCCTCTACCACCACCACTACGGCATCGGTGACGTCGACCACGCCTCGCTGGGGGACCCGGCCGACAGCGAGCGCGAGAAGAAGGTGATCGCCGAACTGCACCGGCTGGAGTCCGCACAGGCCGAGGTGCTGCTGGACAACCTGGGCGCGATCCCGCGCGACGCCACGCTCGTGGACGCCGGCTGCGGCCGCGGCGGCTCCATGGTCATGGCCCACGAGCGCTTCGGGTGCAAGGTCGAGGGCGTCACCCTGTCGGCCAAGCAGGCCGAGTTCGGCAACCGGCGCGCCCGGGAGCTCGGCATCGACGGCTCGGTCCGCTCCCGGGTCTGCAACATGCTCGACATGCCCTTCGGGACCGGCCAGGTGGCGGGCTCGTGGAACAACGAGTCCAGCATGTACGTGGACCTGCACGACCTCTTCGCCGAGCACTCCCGGATGCTCGCGGTCGGCGGCCGCTACGTCACCATCACGGGCTGCTGGAACCCCGCCTACGGGCAGCCGTCGAAGTGGGTGTCCCAGATCAACGCGCACTTCGAGTGCAACATCCACTCCCGCCGGGAGTACCTGCGCGCCATGGCGGACAACCGCCTCGTGCCGCAGGCCGTCATCGACCTGACCCCGGCGACCCTGCCCTACTGGGAGCTGCGCGCCACCTCCTCCCTCGTCACGGGCATCGAGGAGGCGTTCATCTCCTCCTACAAGGACGGCTCCTTCCAGTACGTGCTGATCGCGGCCGACCGGGTCTGACCGGCCCTCCCGCCGGGTGCCGGGGGCCGGGTGCGGTCCCCGGCCGCACCCGGCCCCGGTGGGGCTGCCCCGCGGTCCTCGACGACGTCCGCGGCACGGGGTCCGGCCCCCGTTCTGCGGTGCCGGATCGAGATCCGACGCCCGGCCGCACCGGTCAGAACGCGGAGTTGGCCACCCAGTGCGCCAGCAGCTCGTCGTCCCCGGCCACCTCGAAGCGGTCGGCGGCCCGGTCCAGCCGGCCGTAGAGGAAGAGCAGCAGGTCCGCGGCGGTACCCCGCACGGTCACGTCGGCGCTCACGTCGGCGCTCGCGTCCGCACCCTGCGGGTCGAGCCCGAAGCCGTCGGGCCGCAGCCGGACCAGCCAGTCCCCGTCCCCGTCGGTCCGGGTGAACCGGATGCTCCGGTCCGCGCCCCGCAGCAGGGCGGTGTTGGGCGCGAAGACCGCGGCGAAGGGCAGGTTGACCAGGAACTCCGACACCCCATCGGCCGCCAGCACCGGGTCGATCTCGGGGTGCAGGCCCAGCGCGAGCTCCGCGTCCACGCGGTGCACCAGGGTCTCGAAGAGCATCCGGCGGACCCAGAACCGGGCGTGCTGGTCGGCGCCCCAGGCCCACATCGGCGCGTCCAGGTCGGCCGCGGCGAACTCCGCACCGGCCTGCGCCGCCGCCTCGGCCAGCCAGTCGGGATAGCCCTCCGGCAGCTCCGGCAGCCGCAGGTCGACCTCGCGGCTGCGCGGCGGCTCCTGGAGGCGCTGCCGGAGCAGGACGGTGAACCAGCGCTGCACGCTGCCGGCGTGACGCACCAGGTCGGTCATCGTCCAGCCCGGGCAGGTGGGGACCGGGGTCGACGGATCGGCGGTTCGGACAACGGCGACGAAACGGGCGGTCTCCGCCGCGACGCCGGCGGGGTGGTCGAGGGTGGTGGTCATGGAGGTCATTCTCCCGGATCCCGGCGCGGTGACCGCACCCGGGCCCGCCGCTCCCGCCGGCCCGCGCCGGCTGAACCGCGGACACGAGGCGGGTCGCCCCGTGTCCGCGGTCGGCGCCGCGTCGGAGACGAGGCCCGACGCAGCGCCCGAACCTCGCCCGGTCAGCCCCGGTCAGCCCCGGTCAGCCCCGGTCAGCCCCGGTCAGCCCCGTCAGCCCCGGTCAGCCGCTCTGCGCCGTGGTGGCGGTGGTCGGCACCGGCTTGCCGAACATGGTGCAGATCACGGCGGTCTGCAGCGCCCGGTCGGCCTCGGCCAGCTTCGGATCGGCCTCGAACTCGTACCGGAACTCCGTCGGCACGAGCACCGTCGCGGTGCGGCCGCCGGTGCCGTCCGTGTAGTTGGCGCTGGAGTACCCGGTGATCCCCCCTTCATGGGCCCAGATGGTGCCGCACGAGGTGGTCACCGTCTCGACGCCCAGCCCGTAGCCGGGCCCGTCCACCGGGTTCTCCGGGTCCATCGGGACGGTGGTGCGCAACTGGGCGAGCTGGGCCGCGGGCAGCAGTCGCCCGGACATCAGCGCCGTGTAGAACCGGGACCAGTCCGCTGCGGTGGACACCACCGCGCCGGCGCTGCCGCCCCAGCTCGGATCGTTGCCGGAGACGTCGACCTGCCCGTCGTGGTGCACCCCGGCGACCGTCCTGAACTCGGCGGGCACACCCGGCGGCATGTGCGCGGCGTCCGGTTCGTAGCCCCGGACGTACCGGCCGCGCCAGCCGCCGTCCGTGGCGAGGTAGGTGTGCCGCAGGCCCAGCGGCCGGGCTATCCGGTCCCGGAGCAGGTCGGCCGGGCTGACGCCGGTGACCTGTTCGAGGAGGGCGCCGACCGCCGCGTAGTTCGTGTTGCTGTAGGACCACTTGGTGCCCGGCGGGAACAGCGGCTCGTGCTTCGTGCCCAGCGCGAGCAGCTCCGCCGAGGTCCACCGGTGCCGGTCCGTGCCGAGGATCGCGGGCCGGAGCGCGCTGTCCCCGGTGTAGTCGAACAGGCCGCTGGTGTGGTTCAACAGCATCCGCACCGTGATCGCCCCGCCGTTCGGGACGCTGCCCGGCAACCACCGCTCGACCGGGTCGTCCAGGCCGAGCCGGCCTTCGGCGACCAGTTGGAGCACCAGGGTGGCCATCATGGTCTTGGTGTTGGACCCCATCCGGAACTCGTCGCCCACGTCGAGGCGGTGGTCCTGCGCGGCCCAGGGGGCCTGCTCGGCGATCTCGATCGGCCGGCCGCGGCCGTCGTCCACCCGCACGATCACCCCCGGGGCTCCCGCCGCCACCAGGCGGCGCGCCAGCCGGGTCAGCCGGGCCTCGACCCCGGCCCGGTCCGCCGGGGCCCCGGCCACCACCGCGTCCCGGGCGGCCGGCACCGCCGGGGCGGGACGGGCGAGCGCGGGCGTCGCCGACCCGAGGGCCAGCCCCGACACCGTCAGCACGGCCCACACCGGCCGCAGCCGGCGTGACCACCTCGCACGGTCCGACGAGAACACATCACGGGACATCAGGCGTTCCTCTTCTCTGCCCGAGGGCCGGCCCGACCGGCCCCGACGGGTCCAGCCTCCGCCCCACGGACGGCACTTCGGGCCCGAACGCGCCGACTGACCCCCGGTCACCTCCGGCGCCGGGGAGCTGTGGGCCCGGCCCGGCGGGTGGTTGACTACGCCGCATGCGCCTCGCTCCGACCTTCCCCCCGGTCCCGGACCTGCCGCCGAGCCGTCCCGGCCGAACGGCCGGCCGGTGCCTCCCGGCCCGAGGGGACGGTCCGGCATGAGCGCCGCCGACCTGCCGCCGGAGCCGGGCCCCGCCGCACCGACCGGGGCCGCGCCCCCCTTCGACCCCGAACTCGCCGCCGCGCTGGCGGCCCTGGGCGGCGGGGCCCGGGAGCCGATCACCCCGGAGAACCTGGCGGTCCGGCAGGCGCTGGACGTCGCGGCCCGGCCCAGGCCGACCGTCCGGGAGCTGGAGGCCGACGGCCGCTTCGAGGTGGCCGAACTGCGGGTGCCGGGAGCGCCGGACGGGCCGGACGTCACACTGGTGAGCGCGCGGCCCGCCGGGATCCCCCGGCCGCTGCCGCTGCTGTACTACCTGCACGGCGGCGGGATGATCATGGGCAATGCCCGGTCCGTCCTTCCGCAGCTGCTGCGCGAGTGGGCTCTCCCGCTGGAGCTGGCCGTGATCTCCGTCGAGTACCGCCTGGCACCGCGGACGCGGTACCCCGGACCGCTGGAGGACTGCTACGCCGGCTTCGTCTGGGCGGCCGCGCACGCGGCCCGACTGGGCATCGACGCGGACCGCATCGTGATCGGCGGCAAGAGCGCCGGCGGCGGACTCGCCGCCGCACTCGCCCTGCTCGCCCGGGACCGGGGCGGCCCCGTCCCGATCGGGCAACTGCTGCTCTGCCCGATGCTCGACGACCGCAACGACACCTTCTCCAGCCACCAGATGGCCGGTCTCGACACCTGGGACCGCACCTCCAACGCCACCGCCTGGCAGGCGCTGCTGGGCGACCGGTACGGCGCCGCGGACCTCCCGCCCTACGCGGCCCCCGCCCGCGCCGCCGACCTGTCCGGCCTTCCCCCGGCCTACCTCGACGTCGGGTCGGCCGAGACCTTCAGGGACGAGGACGTCGCCTACGCCCAGGCGCTCTGGCGGGCCGGCGGCGAGGCCGAACTGCACGTGTGGCCCGGCGGCTTCCACGGCTTCGACACCTTCGCCCCGCGGTCGGCGCTCGCCCGGGACGCCCGCGACGCCCGTTCCCGCTGGCTCCGGCGCATCCTCGCGCGGTGATCCCGCCCGTCCGGGCCGCGCCGGACGGGAACCGCGGTCGGGCGGTGGCTCGCGGGGCCTCCCGGGCGGGCCCGGGGTGTGCCAGGATCCCGGGTGACCGTGTACATGCGGGCCGGTCCCCGGCGGGGGCGACCGGCGTCCATCACCCTCACCCAAGTCGGGATGACCATGAGAAGACTCGCACTGCGCGTGCTGTCCGTGGCAACGACCCTGTCCGCATGTGTCGTGGCGTCACCCGGCGCCGCCCCGGCGGCACCGGCCGCCGTCACCACAGCCACCACCACGGCCGCCACCGCACCGGCGCCCGCCCCCGTGGCGCTCACCGGTGCCCAGCTGGCGGCCTCCTGGACCGGCCCGCTGAGCACCCGCGGCCGCTACGTCGTCGACGCGAGCGGCAACCGGTTCAAGCTGCGGTCCGGCAACTGGGCCGGCGCCCAGGGCACCTGGCAGGGCAGCGGCGACACCACCGGTCCGGCGAACAACCAGGCCGGCCAGGTGTCGTACAACCTGCCGCTCGGTCTGGACCGGGCACCGCTGCCCGAGATCATGGCCGGATTCCACGGCCTCGGGCTGAACAGCGTCCGGCTCCCCTTCGCGGACGCGATGATCCGGGACACCACGGTCGTGCCGGACGTCGCCGTCGCCGCCAACCCCCAGTTGCGCGGCCGCACCCCGCTCCAGGTCTACGACGCCGTGGTGGCCGCCCTCACCGCCGACGGGTTCGCCGTCGTCCTCAACAACCACACCACCTCCTACCGGTTCTGCTGCGGCCTGGACGGCAACGAACGCTGGAACAGCGGCCAGTCCACCCAACAGTGGGAGGAGGACTGGCTGTTCATGGCGAACCGGTACCGGGCGAACAAGCGCGTCGTCGGCGCCGACCTGCGCAACGAAGTCCGCCGGGACACCTGGGACGACCCCAACTGGGGCATGGGCGACGGCCACGACGAGTACGCCGCCTTCGAGGAGGCGGGCAACCGGATCCTCCAGGCCTCGCCCGACCTGCTGATCATCATGGAGGGCATCAACTGGCAGGGCATCCCGCTGGCCGGGCTCTACCACGGCCGCCCGATGCTCAAGCCGGTCGCCACCCTCTCCAACACCCTGATCGACTCCGGCAAGCTGGTCTACGCGGCCCACTTCTACGGCTACACCGGCTCGGCCAACACCGGTGCGGGCAGCGGGCCCGGCTCCACCGGTGATCCGCGCTACCAGGACCTGACGCCCGAACAGCTGGCCGCGGTGGTCGACGAGGAGGCGCTCTTCGTCACCCGGTCCGGACAGCACTTCACCGCTCCGGTCTGGATCAGCGAGTTCGGCGCGGGCGGACGCGGCTCGATCGACGCCAAGGAGCAGGCCTGGTTCGACCGCTTCACGGCGATCCTGGCCGCCCGGGACGCCGACTTCGCCGTCTGGCCGCTGGTCGGCTGGCACAACGACGGTGTGCCGCAGGACTCCTGGGCCCTGCTGCACTACGACCGGGCCGGCCGCCGGCTCAGCATCGAGGACCAGGGCGACTGGCGGGCCCCGTACTGGAACCGGCTGATCGCGGCCCCCTCCTTCACCGGCCAGGTGCCGCGGTCGCCGCGCTGGAACCTGCTCGACCTCGACCACACCGACCAGAACGTGTCCCGGCGGATGCTCGCCCTGCCCGACTGGAGCAGCGGCAACCGCAAGGGCAACTGCCCCGACGGCCAGCGCCTGGTCGGCCTGGGCCGCAGCGACAGCCGCGGCCTGTGCACCGACGCCGGGCAGCCCGCCACCGGGCCGGGCGCCTGGGTCACCGTGACCGACGAGCGCTACGTCACCGACGGCGACTGGGCCTCGGGCTACAACAAGCTCCAGTGCCCGGCCGGCCACCTCGCCGTCGGCTACAGCGTCCACGGCAATGCGATGGCGGCGCTGCTGTGCGCCCCCGCAGCCGGCGCGCTGCCCGCGACGAACCGGGTCCTCTGGTTCGACCGGGGCGACAACCGTCCGCCGGCCTCCACCGGGGCCGACTCCGCGGCCAGCGACTGGGCACCGGGGTACTACAAGGGCCAGTGCGCCGCCGGCGAGTACCTCGCGGGCGTCGCGATGACCTGGCGCTGGACGCACGGCGGCGTCCCGGACGCGCTGCTCTGCCGCCCGCTGGCCTGACCGACCCGACCCGCCCCGACCCGACCCGCCACCCGTGGGACCGGTCCGGGGCGGGGATCAACCCCCGGGGCCCGCCCGGCCGTTGGAGACCATCCTCCGGCCGGGCGGGCCCCTTCGGAACCTGCGGGCGGGCGCCGCGCCGCCGTCAGGCCAGTGCCGGGCCCGCGGTGGAGTTCAGCCAGGACCAGCCGGACCAGGTGCTGAAGCCGGTCTGCCACCGGTGGAAGACGCCCGCACCACTGCTGCCGAGCACCTCCAGCCGGCCGTCCTGGTTGGTGGCCGCCGCGACCCCGGTACCGCCGGTGCCGAAGGTCTCCCACGGCGACCAGTCGCCGTTCACGGCCGTCTGCCACAGATGGGTGGCCGTGCCGCCGTTGATGGCGAACACCTCGATCCGGCCGTCGGCCGAACGCGCCGAGGAGAGCTCGGAGCCGGCGGCGGCGCCGTCGGTCCCGGTCCAGCCCGACCAGCCGGTGGGGCCGGTCTGCCACCGGTGGAACACCCCGGTGGCGTTGGAGGCGAACACCTCCAGCCGGCCGTCCGTGTTGTGACTGACCGTCAGATCGTGCCCGCCGCCGCCGAAGGCGTCCCAGGCCGACCAGCCGCCGTTGGGCGCGGTCTGGTACAGGTGGCCGAAGGTGGTGTCCGACAGGGCGAACACCTCCAGCCGGCCGTCGGGCGCGCTCTCCATCTGCAGCCGCGCGGCGGCGGGGCCGCCGAGACCGGCCCAGGCGGCGAACGGCCCGTTGGGCGCGGTCTGCCAGGTGTGGAACACCCCGGTGGGGCCGGAGGCGAAGACCTCGATCCGGCCGTCGGCGTTGCCGCCGGCCGCGATCCGGGAGCCGCCACCGCCGAGCCCGGCCCACCCGGACCAGCCGGCGTTCGGCGCGGTCTGCCACATGTGGTCGAGCGTGGTCCCGTTGAGCGCGAACACCTCCAGCCGGCCGTCCCGGTTCGGTGCGACGGCCAGCTGGGCGTTGGCCGGGCCGCCCTCGTCGACCCATTCCGACCAGCCGCCGTTGGCCGACAGCTGCCAGGTGTGCCAGACGCCGCCCGGGCCCGCGACGAAGGTCTCCAGCCGGCCGTCCGCGTCACGGCCGGACACCATCCGGCCGGACTGGTACGGGTGCGGCGTGACCGCGCTGTCCTCGATGACGTTGTGGTAGCGACGGGCGCTGAAGGAGCCGTTGGGGTGCCCGTCCAGGGAGGCGTCACCGATGTTGGCGGTGAGGTGGCGGACCGGCGTCGAGCCGAAGGAGTAGTAGGAGAAGCCGCCGTCGCCGTCGAGCCACCGGTCGAAGATGAACACGTGCTCGGTGTAGTTGTTCAGGATGTCGCCGGGGCGCAGGTCACCGCGGTCGATGGGGTACGTGTACGCGTCCGACAGCGACCCCGTCCAGGCGTTGGCGTCCAGGTGCCAGGCCATCGACACGTAGCCCGAGCAGTCGCGGCGGTAGTCGAAGTCGCCGCCGGGACCGGGTGAGTAGCCGCCCTGGTCGTAGGGGCCCGGCTGGTGGTCGACCCAGTACTGGGCCCGCGCGATGATCTCGCTGCGGGTGATCGGGCCGCCTCTGGTCGAGGCGGCGGAGGCGCCGCCCGCGGTCGCGAGACCGGTGCCCGCCAGCGCGAGGACGAGGGTGACGACCGCCAGCAGGGCCCGGACCGTGGCTCCGGACGCCTGCGACACCGGCCGGAAGGGATGACCGAAGGGTGACATCGCGCGCTTCACTGCTCCTCCCGACGTGTTCACGCGCCGACCCAGGCCGCGCCGCCGAAGGTGCCGTCGGCGTTCCAGCCGCTCCAGCCGCCGTTGGGCGAGTTCTGCCAGATGTGCGAGATGTTGGCGCCACCGGGAGCGAGGGCGAACACCTCCATCCGGCCGTCCGCGTTGCGGCTCACGTTCACGGTCGCGGCGGCTCCGCCGAAGGAGCCGTTCCAGCCGCCCCAACCCGAGTTCGGGGCGGTCTGCTCGCGGATCGCGACGCTGCTGCCGTTGGGCCCGAGGACGAAGACCGCCATCCGCCCGTCGGCCTGGTGGCCGACCACCGGGGTACCGCCCGTCGGTCCGCCGAACGGGCCGCCGCCGTCACCGTTCCAGGCACTCCACCCGCCGTTGGGCGCGGTCTGCCAGATGTGCGCGATCGAACTCCGGTCCGGCGCCACCGCGAACACCTCCATCCGCCCGTCAGCGTTCTGACCTATCGTCAGATCCGAGGCCGCTCCGCCGAAGGAGCCGTTCCAGCCGCCCCAGCCCGAGTTCGGGGCGGTCTGCTCGCGGATCGCGACGCTGCTGCCGTTGGGCCCGAGGACGAAGACCGCCATCCGCCCGTCGGCCTGGTGGCCGACCACCGGGGTACCGCCCGTCGGTCCGCCGAACGGGCCGCCGCCGTCACCGTTCCAGGCACTCCACCCGCCGTTGGGCGCGGTCTGCCAGATGTGCGCGATCGAACTCCGGTCCGGCGCCACCGCGAACACCTCCAGCCGGCCGTCCGCGTTCTGACCCACTGTCAGTCCGGAGGCGGCCGGACCGAAGGACGCGTCCCAGGGGCTCCACCCGCCGTTCGGCGCGGTCTGCCAGATGTGCTGGATGCTGCTCCGGCCGGAGCCCAGGACGAACAGTTCGAGCCGCCCGTCGAGGTTCCGGCCGACCACCGGCAGGCCGCCGACCGGACCGCCGAGCCGCTGCCACGCGCCCCAGCCGCTGTTCGGGGCGGTCTGCTCCCGGTAGAAGAGCCCCTGCTGGTCCGGCGAGACCGCGAACGCGATCATCGCACCGTTCGCCTCCCGGCCGATCGCCGGGTTCTGCCGGCCGTCCCCGAAGTCGTCCCACCTCCGCCCGGAGGCCGCCAACTGGACGTCCAGGTAGTCGGCGTCGATGTTGATGGTGATGCCGCCGTAGGTCTCGTCGCGGCCACCGGTGTACTGGTGGATCCGCTGGTGGTTCGCCCACAGGTGGTCCGGGATCGCCGGATCCGAGGTGCTGGTGCCACCGCTGCCCGGCCACGCCGCGAAGTCGATGACGTCCGGCATCGCGTAGGAGCCGTAGTTGGCGACCAGGTCGGAGATCGTGCTGCCGGCGCTTCCGTACACGCCCGACAGGTAGCCCCGGGCGTGCAACTGCGTGGTCCAGGCGGACAGGTAGCCCAGCACCAGGCCCGAGTACTGCGGGGCGTAGTGCTCGTTGTCCATGTAGACCGGGGTGCCGGGCGGGAAGCCGAGGGCCGACAGCTGCGCGATCGCGTCGTCGGCGTCGGCCGCGCCCTGGGCCGCCGACGGGATCGTGGCGCAACCGGGGCAGGCACCGGGTGCCTGGTGGCCGACGTACAGCGGGAAGAAGTGCCAGCCGATCGAGGCCTGCCGGGCGACCCAGTCCGAGGTCAGGTTCGGCTGGTCGCAGGTGCGGTTGACGCCGCCGATGTAGAGGCCGATCGCGCCGTAGGGCGAGGCGTCCATCCAGGTGCGCATGGTGGACGAACTCGGGGCCGCGCACGGGTCGAAGCCCTGGCCGGTGTAGTTGGTGGCGCTCCCGTCCACGGCGGCCGCGAGAGCCGCGGTGGTGCCGGCGGCGCCCGCGGCCGGGGCGGCGCCGGTGGCCGTGGCGGCGCCGGTGGCCGTGGCGGTGGCCGGGGCGGCGCCGGTGGCCGTGCCGGTCGTCGGGGCGGCGCTCCCCTGCGCCGCCGCCCCGCCCGACTTCGGCAGACCCGCCCGGTCGAGGATCGTCGTGACGGCCGGCCGGTCGCTGCCGTAGGCCGCCGTGACGGTGACCGAGCCGGTGGTCACGGTGATCTCGCGGGAGGCGGCGTTCTCCCGGGCCCCGCCCGCCGCGCCGGACACCGCCGGCTGGACCAGGATCGCCTCGCTGCGCCCCCGGAGGTGGGACGGGCAGTCCTGGTCCTCTCCGGGACGGCCCAGGTAGACGGCGTGCCGGTCGAACCGCACGCAGGTGTTCGGCGCCGCGTCCAGGTCGATCACCGGCCAGGACGCCGGCACCCGTAACGTCGTGCCCCGGTAGGTCACGTTCTTGCCGTCGCCGGGGGACGCGGCTGCCGGTCCGGCGGCCGCGAGGCCGGCGGACGAGAAGACCAGCACGCCCACCAGTGCTCTGGTGAGGATGGCGAGTCCCACGAGGACTCCTTCCGATCTGGACGTCGAACGGTGCGGACGTCGAGCGGTGTCGACATCGAGCGGCGCGCGAACGTCGGGCAGTTGGAACGTCGAGAAGGACGAACGTCGGGCAGGAGGAACGTCGGGCAGTTGGAACGTCGGGCGGTCCGGACGAACCCGCGCAACCGCGGCTGCGCGGCCCGCGCTACGGCCGGATGCCGTCGAACTGCAGCACCCGGTAGGCGCCCTGGGCGGTCCACTGGGAGACGATCAGGGTCAGCGAGGTGGCACCGGCGCTGCCGGGGTGGATGTAGCCGCCGTACAGGCTCTCGACCTGCGGCCGGCCCCAGTGGCTCGGCGGCCAGAAGGTGTTGGCGACGATCTGCGGGACCGGCGCCGACCACGCGGCGTCGGGCCGGGACGCGGTGCGGGTGCAGATCGAGCCGTCGTTCACGTCGAGGTAGCTCATGCAGTAGCGGCCGTCGATCCGCTTGACGGAGAACTCGCCGATGTTGTTGCCGGGCCCGAACAGCGGTGCCGGCGGGGTGCCGTCGCTCGCCCAGTACCAGCCGCCGTTGTACGCCCAGCTCTGCTGGGCGCCGAAGTTGCCGGCCCGGAAGTCGTCCGGATCGATCCGGAACAGCTGGATCGCGCCCTGGTCCGCGGTGTTCTTGTGGGTGCCGTTCCAGCGCTTGGAGAAGATGTACAGCCAGCCGTCCGGGTCGATGCCCGCGAAGGACCACATCCCGTACATCGACTGGTTCACGCCCTGGTACTGACCGGCCCAGTGGTAGGGGTGGTCGGTCCACGTCCGGCCGAAGTCGTCGGAGTACGCGACGCCCGACATCAGCGAGCCGTCCTCGCCGGCGGGCAGCGGATCCGGGCCGATGCCGCGCACCACGGAGGTGTACTGGAGGTAGGTGCGGCCGCCGAACTCGATGCAGTCGTTCGGAATCCGGGTGGCCTCCACCCCGTGCCCGTTGTCGGCGCCGTGCGCGTAGTCGAACAGCTGGGCGGCGCCTCCGTCGGGCATGGCGTGGGTGAACGAGATCGGCGACGCCCCGGAGCGGTCGAAGTCGGCCTGGTTCAGCATCACCGGGGAACCGAGGTAGGTGTTGCCGGCGTCGAAGGAGTCGCCGAAGACGTAGCCCCAGGTGTTGTCGTGCTCCCGGTGGTACGGAATGCCCAGGTCGCCGCTGCCCAGCCCGTACCGGCTCGCCGAGTCACCCGGCAGCTGGCACAGCGGCGCGCCGGTCTGGCCGACGCCGTTGGTCGCGGCGGCCGGCCCGGCGGCGGCCACTCCGGCACCCACCGCGAGGCCGGTGCCCAGGACGATCCCGGTACCGGTCCGGAGCAGTGATCGCCGGGTGAGCTCGTGGCCCGGTTGCGGTGAAGTGGACATGGATCTCCCTCGGTTGTGTCGCGACGCGGGATGTCCCGGCCACGGGACGTGGGGGCGCGGGACGGCGGTCCCGCCGCGGCCCCGACGCCCATGCTGTGGTCCGGGCCGCCCGGGAGGACAGGCCACGGGACCGGCCAAACGCGACCGGTCACCCCGGACGACCGGTCACCCCACGACCGGTCACCCCACGACCGCTCACCCCACGACCGGCCGCCGCTCACGCGGGTACCACCGCGCGACGGGGTGGCGCCGCTAGCGCGGGCACGCCGCCGCGGCGATCAGCAACAGGAGCGCGATCCCGGCCACCACCAGGCAGCCGCAGCAGCCGCGCGGACTGCGGCCGACCTCGACGTGGCCCCCGGGAGGAGTGCCGGGATGCCTCCTCCCGTAGTGCTCGATCTGCTGCCGTTCCCCCTCGGCCTCGTCCAGCCAGGCCGTCCTGAAACTGCACTCACCGCACCAGTAGCGGTAGGCCACGTCGACTCCTCGCTTCCCGCCGCACACCGCGCCTCCATGAGGGCAGCGATTGTGGCGTTCGTCATGTTCGGCGGACAGGCCATCCGGCCGGACATCGCTGACCGGTCGTCACAGGTAGGCTCACCGGCGATTTACTGGCGAGTAGAGAGGCGCCTCGGTGACAGATCAGCTCGGCACGCTGCTACGCCGGCTGCGCGGCCAGGCGGGCCTGACGCAGGAACAGGTCGCGGAGCGGTCCGGAGTGAGCGTGCGCACCATTCGCCGGCTGGAGAGCGGCAGATCCACCGACCACCGGCTGGGCACGGTGAACCTGCTGGCCGACGCCCTCGACATCAGTCAGGAGGACCGCCGGCACCTGGCGATCACGCTCGCGAAGGCGCGCAGCGGGTCGGCCTCCGGGCAGCCCGGACCGGACCCCGCACCGCCCGAACCGCCGGCGGCCCCGCCCGGCCGGGCCGAGGGGCCGCCCGAGCCACCGACCGCACCCGAGGCACCCGAGGCACCCGAGCCGATCACGTCACCCACGCCCCCCGCGCAACCCGAGGCCCCCACGCCCCCCGGGGCACCCGGGGCACCCGAGGCACCCGCGGCACCCGAGGCACCCGCGGCACCCGAGGCACCCGCGGCACCCGAGGCCCCCACGCCCCCCGAGGCACCCGGGGCACCCGCGGCGCCGTTGCCTCCCGCGCCGAGGCCGGTGCACGCCGCGCTGGCCGACGCCGCACTGGAGTTGGCGACGGAGGTCCGACGCCGCTGGCGGCGCGAGGAGGCGCAGCGCCGGGTCCACGACCCGTTTCCGCTCCCGGTCCGGTGGCAGCCGGCACCCGCGGGCCTGACCGACCGTTCGGACAACATCCAGCGCCTCGGCCCGGGGGCGGTACCCCGCCAGGTGGACCTCAGCGGGGACCTGCGGAGCGTGGCCGAGGTCTACCGGCGGATCTCCTCCGGGCGGTTGGTGATTCTCGGCCGGGCCGGCTCGGGCAAGTCGATCCTCACCATCAGGTTCGTCCTGGACCACCTGGAGGCCCCGAGCGTGCCCGGCCGGGTCCCGGTGGTCTTCAGTCTCGGCTCCTGGGACCCGACCACCACCGCGCTGCGGGACTGGCTGATCGGCCGGCTGCTGCGCGACCACCCGCATCTGGCCCGGCGGGGCCCGCACGGGTCGACCCTGGCCGCCGCGCTGGTCGACGCCGACCTCGTCCTCCCCGTCCTCGACGGCTTCGACGAGATCGCGGAGGGCCTGCGGCGGGAGGCGCTCGACGCGCTCAACGCCACCTCGCTGCCGCTCGTCCTGACCAGCCGGCACGAGGAGTTCGCCGAGGCCGTCCAGGAGGCGCACGCACCGCTGCTCTGGGCGGCCGGCATCGAGCTCTCCGACCTCACCCTCGACGACCTGGTCCACTACCTGCCCCGCACCGCCCGACCGGTCACCCGCGGCGCAGCCGCGGGCACCGGTGCCGGTGACAGCGGTTCGGTCTGGGGCCCCGTCCTCGACGAACTGCGGGCCGGGGCGGGCACCGACCTCGCCGCGGTGCTGACCACTCCCCTGATGGTGATCCTGGCGCGCACCGCCTACAGCGAGACGCCCGACCGCGATCCCGCCGAACTGCTCGACACCGCGCGGTTCCCCACCGCGAAGTCGCTGGAGGAGCACCTGCTGGCCGGCTTCGTCCCCGCCGTGTACCGGCACCGCGCCCCGGAGCGCGACGCCCCCGGGCGGCCGGCCCGGTCGCCGGGCTGGGACCAGGGGCGCGCCCAGCACTGGCTCGGCCACCTCGCCCACCACCTCGTCCGGCTCGACCACGACCGGCAGGACCTCGCCTGGTGGCAGCTCGGCGACTCGCTGCCGCGCTCGACCAGGATCACCGCCGTGGTGGCGGCCACCTCGCTGAGCGTCGCCGTCGCCGACTGGCTCGTCGGCCTGTTCGTCAGCCTGCTCGGTGCCCCGCTCGGGCTCGAACTCGGCATCGGGATCGGTGAGGTCCTCCTGCAGGGGAGCCTGATGGGGCCGGTCGCGGGGCTCGCCTTCGGGTCCGTGTACGCGATCCTGATCACCTTCGGCGGCGGGGAGGTGTTCGAGCCGACCCGGGTGCGACTGCGCCTGCCCGGCACCCACCGGAGCCTCGGGCGCCGGCCGGTCCGCACCTTCCTCGCCCGGTTCGGGGACGGCCTGCTCGGCGGGTCCGTCATGGGCGTCGGCTGCGCGTGCGCCCTCGCCCTGGAGCGCGCCCTGTACGCGGGCTCCCCGCTCACCGATCCGGACGTGGTCCGGGGCACCCTGATCAACATGCTCTGCTTCGGGCTGACCTTCGGTTCGGCCGCCGGGCTGGTCTTCGGGCTCTCGGCCGCGCTCGAAGCACCCGTGGACGTCACCTCCGCGGCCACCCCGGTCAGTCTGCTCTCCTCGAACCGCGCGACGGTGGGCCGGCAGTTCCTCGTCCTGGCGCCGGCGCTCACCCTGACCATCGCCGGCGGCGGGCGCCTGGTCGTCGACCTGTTCCAGGACTCGTTGGGACCGCTGAACTGGGGCGTCTCGGACGGCCTCTTCATCGGTGCGATCGGCGGGATCGGCGGTACGGTCTCCTACCTGCTCGCCTTCACCGCCTGGGGCCAGTGGCTGGTGCTGTCCCGCGTCTGGCTGCCGCTGACCGGCCGGCTGCCCTGGCACACCGTCGCGTTCCTGGACGACGCCTACCACCGCGGCGTGCTGCGGCAGACCGGCGCGGTCTACCAGTTCCGGCACGAGCGGCTGCAGCACCACCTCGGCCGCACCTTCCGGCACCAGCACAGCCACTACGCGCCGGCCACCTTCCCGCCCGCGCCGGCCGGCTCGCCCTGACCGCCGGGGCCCGGCCCACCACCGGTCAGGGCGCCCACGCGGGACGGCCGGTCACATGTGGCCGGTGCCATGGCCTGTCCGCCGGGCCGCCCGGACAGCAGCATCGGGGGTACCGGGTCGACGCGGCGCCGGCGGCCGGCCCGCTCGGGCCCGGACGCGGGCGCCGCGCGCCGCCCGGCCACCCGAAGCCCGAGGAGTCCGATGAAGCCCCTACGTCCGACCGCCGTCGGCGCCGCACTGGTACTCGCCGCCCTCGCCGGCGCCGGGCCGGCGCACGCCGACACCCCGACCGCGGCCGCCGTCCTGCAGGCCGGCGCCCAGCAGGGCGTCGCCGACGGATATCCCGGCGTGATCGGCCTGGTCCGCCGGGGCGACACCACCCGGTACGTGCACGCGGGCGTCGGCGACCTGTCCACCCGGGTGCCCGCCGACCCGGCGGCGAAGTTCCGGATCGGCAGCAACACCAAGGCGTTCACCGCCACCGTGCTGCTCCAGCTGGAGGGCGAGCAGCGGCTCTCCCTCGACGACACCGTCGACCGGTGGCTGCCCGGAGCGGTTGCCGCGAACGGCTACGACGGCACCGGGATCACGGTCCGCCAGCTGCTGAACCACACCTCCGGCCTGCCCGACTACGCCAAGGACACGGCGTTCTCGCTCTCCTACGCGCTGAACACCGAGACCGACAGGCCCTGGCCGCCGCAGACCCTGGTGGACCTCGGCCTCAAGCAGCACCGGCCCACCGGCTCCCCGGGCCGGCAGTGGAGCTACTCCAACACCAACTACGTCCTGGCCGGCATGGTGATCAAGGCGGTGACCGGCAACGACGCGGCCACCGAGATCCGGCAGCGGATCATCGAACCGCTCGGCCTGCGCGACACCGGCTTCCCCACCGCCGATCCGACCGTCTCCGGCAACCACCTGCACGGGTACGAGTACCCGGTGATCGGCATCGGCATCCGGGACGTCACCGTCTCCGACGTCCAGGCCTTCGGGCCCGCCGGGGCGATCGTGTCGACCCTGGACGACCTGACCGCCTTCTCCCGGGCCCTGGTGACCGGTCGGCTCCTGGCACCCGCGCAGGAAGCCGAGCTCAAGACCACCGTCCCGGTGACCGCCGACGGCACCGTCGGCTACGGCCTGGGCATCGTCCACGTGCAACTGCCGTGCGGCCAGTGGGCCTGGAGCCACAACGGCGCCGTGCTGGGCTACTTCAGCGACTGGTACACCAGCGACGACGGCAGCAGGCAGGTCGCGCGCGCCAACAACGAGTTCCACCTGCTGGCCGGGACGAAGGGCCAGCAGGACACCGGCAAGGCCACGGTCGACGCCTACTGCGCGCTGTAGGCCCGCCCGGCCCCCGCCGCACCCTGTTGCGGGGCCCCGACCATCGTGCACGCCACCCCGAGAGGACCACTGATGACCTCGCTCCCGCCCGCCTGGCGCCGGCACGCGAAGGCGGCCGTCGTCGCCGCGGCGATGGCCGTGTCCGCGCTGCTCGTCGCCGCGCCCGCGCACGCGGACCGGCCCGCCCTCCCCGCCCTCCCCGCCGTGCCCGCCGTGCCCGCCGTGCCCGCCGTGCCCGCCTTCACCGACGGGTTCGGCCTGACCCTGGTCGGTGCCCCCGAGGTGCACTCGGACACCGACTTCACGCTCACCGTGACCACCGCTCAGCTCTCCGGCACCCACAAGATCCGGATCTTCCTGCCCCGGGGCTACGACGCGGACCCCGGCCGGCGCTGGCCGGTGACGTACTTCCTGCACGGCGGGGCCGGCACCGTGGACGACGCCGCGGCCGCCCCGGCCCTGCGCTCGGACGCGATGATCACCGTCGTCCCGGACGGCGGTCTGAAGGGCTGGTACGCCGACTGGGTCATGCAGAACACCGTGCTCGGCAAGGCCAACTGGCAGACCTTCCACACCGGCCAGGTCGTCCCCTTCATCGACGCCAACCTCCGCACCCTCACCGACCGGTCCCACCGGGCCGTCGTCGGCCTGTCGATGGGCGGCTACGGCGCCCTGCGCTACGCCGAGTACCGGCCCGACCTGTTCGGCCACGTCGCCTCGCTGTCCGGCGGCATCGACCTCGGCATGACGGAGATCCGCGCGACGGTCCTGGCCACCGAGCTCAACCTGCCGGGCGCCTGGTGCGCCGCGAGCACCTCCGGCACCGGTCAGTGCGTCGGCTACGGGCCCTACGTCGACAGCGACGCGATCTTCGGCTCGCCCTACCCGATCTTCAACGCCGACCACGTCTGGAACGAGGTCAACCCGGCCGCGGGCGCCAACCTGGCCAAGCTGGCCGGCACCGACATCACCCTCTACACCGGCGACCAGGGGCCCATCGACCACTTCACCTCGATCGCCACCAGCACCGTCCGGACCCGCCTGAACCAGCTCGGCATCGCCAACCGCCACGTCGACTACGGTGACGGCTCCACCCTGTCGCCCACCTGCAACGGCGGCCACAACTACGGCTGCTGGGCGCCGGCCCTCGCCGACTACGTTCCCCGGCTCGAAGCCGCCTTCGCCGCGGCGGGCTGAGTCCTCGCCGGGCCGGCGGGCCCGCTGCCCGCCGGCCGTGTGGTCGCGGGGCGGAGCGGGCCCGCCGGCCCGGCGCCCCCGTACCCGCGCGCGACGAACACGATGAACACGATGACGAGGCCAGGCACCCGGCGGTCGTTCCCGCCGGTGTGCGCAGGGCCGGATTGCAGAGGGCGAGAATGACCGGACAGGACGGCCGTGCGGACGGCCGGGACGAGTTCCTGACACTGATCGACGGGGCGGCGGTCCGCAACCGGCTGGGAGAGCGGCAGGCGGTCCATCCGGGCACGCAGTCGCAGGCGAGCTCGGCCGGCTGCGCGGTGGCCGGGGTCGTGGTCTTCGGAGGACTGGCGCTCGTCCTGTCCCTCACCGAGGCGGCGGTCCTGGCCGTCATCCCCCTCATGCTGCTGCTGATGGTCCCGTTCGGCATCTGGATCGAACGGTCCACGACGAAGAAGAACCGGGGCCTTCGGCTCGATCTCTACGAGCACGGTCTCACCGCCGTGGTCAAGGGCCGGGTCCATGCCGTCCGCTACGAGAGCACCTCCGTCCGCCAGAACACCGTCCGGCACACCGGGGTCGGTGGCTACACCTCCTACGAGTACACGCTCACCGACGTCGACGGTACGAAGGTCGTGCTGCGCGGCCGGGCGGACCGGACGGGCGAGGTCGCCCAGAAGGGCAGGTTCGCCAACCCCCAGGAGTGGGGGCCGGCCGTCCAGCAGGCCGTCACCCGCGCGCAACTCCCCCGCGCCGTCGCCATCCTGAACTCCGGGGAGCGGCTCGACTTCGGCAGGCTGTGGGTGACCAGGGACGGCGTGGGGTCGGCCCGCGAGTCGACGCCGTGGCACGAGATCCAGGAGATCAAGGTGTTCAGCGGCTTCGTCAAACTCAAGGTCGCCGGGCGGTGGCGCGCGCCGGCCGGCGCCGCGGTGAGCACGATTCCGAACTTCTTCGTCTTCCTCGCCCTCGCCGAACACCTGCGGCGCCCCGGGAACAGGCCGGCCGGCTGACCCCGTCGCGCCGTCGAGAACACGACCGGGCGCCACCGCAGCGGCCGGGTTCGTACCGGGACTGCCCGGCCGGGGCCGGCATTGACCCGGCCCCGGCCGGAGGAGATCATCGTGCCGGGTCCAGGGCGACAACCCGTTCCGGGTGTCGACCCGCAAACCGAAAGGAACCCGGCCATGTCCGCATCCGGACAGCTCACCACCGACACCGTCCCGATCCCCGCCCGTTCGACCGTCGCCGTGCTCGGCCCCGGAGGAGTCGGCGGCCTGCTCGCCGCGCTGCTCTCCCGCGCCGGGCACCGCGTGATCTGCCTCGCGCGGGAGGAGACCGCCGCTCCGCTGCGTCAGGACGGCATCCGCGTCCGCAGCAGGCAGTTCGGCGACTTCACCGCGGCGGTGGAGGCGGACGGCCTGCTGCGCGAGCCCGTCGACCTGTGCCTGGTGACGGTCAAGAACACGGCGCTCGACGCGGCACTCGACCGCGTCCCGCCGCAGTGGCTCGCGAACGGTCTGGTGGTGCCCCTGCTCAACGGCGTCGAGCACCCGCACACCCTGCGGGCGCGCTACGGCGACGAGCGGGTGGTACCCGCCGTGGTGCGCGTCGAGTCCACCCGCACCGCGCCGGGCGTCATCGAGCACGGCAGCCCGTTCGTCGAGATCGACCTGGCCGGCCGCCCGGAGCGGTCGGCCCCGCTCGCCGGCCTGTTCACGGGAGCGGGCGTAACCGCCCGCGTCCTGCCGGACGAGAACGAGGTCCTCTGGGGCAAGCTGGCCTTCCTGGCCCCCTTCGCCCTGCTCACCACCCGCCACCGGCAGCCCATCGGCACCGTCCGGTCCGAGTGGCGCGGCGAGCTGTCGGCCCTGGTGGAGGAGACCGCCGCGGTCGGCCGGGCCTGCGGGGGCCGGACGGTGGCCGCCGAAGTCCTGGCGCGCTACGACGCGTTCCCCGCCGACAGCAGGTCGTCCATGCAGCGCGACGCCGAGGCGGGCCGCCCGCTGGAGCTCGACGCGATCGGCGGCGCCCTGCTGCGCGCGGCCGACCGCCACGGCATCCCGGTCCCGCTCACGACGCGGCTGGTGGCGGAGCTGGCGGCCGGATGAGCCGGCCCGGCCCGCGCGGCTGACCACTGTCCCCGGTCGGCCCTTCCCGCTCGGCGGGCGAGGGCCGACCGGGCAGGCCGCGCGGACCGGCGCGGGCCGCCCGCACTGCAGTCTGCTCCGGCCGGGACACCCGTGTCGGCCGTCAGCTCCCGTCCTCGGGCTCCTCCGCGAGGAGTTCCAGCACCGGCAGCGCAGCGAGCAGGGTGTCCGTCTGGTCCGGGGAGAGCCGGGCCAGGCGGCGGGCCAGCAGTTGCGAGCGCTGGGCGCGGATCTGGGTGATGGTGTCCCGGCCGTGCTCGGTGAGGGTGATCAGTGCGGAGCGCCGGTCCCGGGGGTCGGTCTCCTTGGCGATCAGCCCGTCGGCGTGCAGCGGACCGAGCGTGCGGTTCATGGACGGCGGGGCGACGCCCTCGCGCGCCGCGAGGTCCACCAGCCGGACCGGCGCGTGCTCCTCGATCCGGGCCAGCGCCGAGAGCTGGGCGAACGTCAGGTCCAGCCGGGTGGACGCCTGCACCATCTGCCGGTGCAGGCGGGCCACGGCCAGCCGGAGCCGGGCGAGGTCCCCGGCCGGCAGGGCGGGGGCCTCCGTGGGCTGCGGGCGGTCGGCCCCCGTCGGGCTCGGTTCCGTCGCCATCGGCCGGTGGCCCTCCTCAACTGCGCGGACGGACCCGGGACGCCTGCTCGGGGGCGCCCGGTGCGCTCTTCACCGTACCGTCCGCCCGGGGCGCACCGGTCGCCGGCCGACCGCGCACCAGGGAGGCGGCCGCACCCAGCAGCGAGAGCACGATGGCGAACCAGAACACCACCACCAGGCCGTCGTGGAACGGACCGGAGATGAGCTGGGGGAAGAACTCCCGGCCGGTGAGCGTCTGCGCGTTGCCGGGCGGCAACTGGCCGAGGACGTTCGGGCCGAGCAGTTCCCGCACCGGGTTGTAGCCCAGGAAGGCCGCGAACAGCGTGCCGACGGGCGGCAGGGCGGCGATGCCCTGCGCGGTCCCCGTCGGCACGCCCTGCGCGGTCAGCCCGCTCTCCAGCCCGTGCGGCAGCGAGCCCGCCAGGCCGGCCACCATCAGCGAGAAGAAGATGCCGATGGAGAGCACCATGCCGGCGTTCTGGAAGGTGGCGCGCATCCCCGACGCCGCGCCGCGGGCGTCGGCCGGGACCGCCGACATGATCAGCGAGGTGTTGGGCGCGGCGAACAGGCCGCCGCCCAGCCCGTTCAACAGGATCAGCAGAGCGAACCAGACGTACCCGAAATCGGTCGGCAGGAGCAGCAGACCGCCGAAGGAGACGGCCATCAGCGCGAGCCCGCCCGCGGCGAAGAGCCGGGCGCCGTACTTGTCGGAGAGGTGCCCGGCGAGCGGTCCGGCGATCAGGAAGCCGACCGTCAACGGGATCATGTAGATGCCCGCCCACAGCGGGGTGTCCTCGTACTGGTAGCCGTGCAGCGGCAGCCAGATGCCCTGCAGCCAGATGATCAGCATGAACTGCAGGCCACCGCGCGCGCCACCGAGCCGAACAGGGTGGCGGCGTTGCCCCCGGTGAAGGAGGCGTCGCGGAACAGCCGCAGCGGGAACATCGGCTCGGCGGTGCGCCGCTCGACGACGCAGAACAGCAGGAGGACGGCGGTGCCGCCGATCAGCCCGGCCAGCACCCACGGGTCGGTCCAGCCCATGGTGTGGCCGCCGTAGGGCTGGATGCCGTAGGTGATCCCGGCCAGCAGGGCGGTCAGGCCGACGGCGAAGGTCAGATTGCCCCACCAGTCGATCCTGGCCGGGCGGCGCACGCCGGTGTCGCGCAGCGAGCGGTAGGCCCAGACCGTGCCGAGCACGCCGATCGGCACGTTGACCCAGAAGATCGAGTGCCAGTTCCACTCGGCCAGCACACCGCCGAGGACGAGTCCGATGAACGAGCCGGCGATGGCGGCGACGATGTTCACCCCGAGGGCCATCCCGCGCTGCCGCGCCGGGAACGCGTCGGTGATGATCGCCGCCGAGGTGGCCATCAGCATCGAGCCGCCCACCGCCTGGGCCACCCGCCAGAGGATGAGCCAGAGCGCGCCGCCCCCGCCGGACATCGGGTCCAGCGAGAGCGCGACGGAGGTGAGGGTGAAGATCAGGAACCCGGCGTTGTAGATCCTGACCCGGCCGTGGATGTCCCCCAGCCGTCCGAGGGTGACCACCAGGACGGCGGTGACCAGCATGTAGCCCATCAGCATCCACAGCAGGTAGCTGACGTTGCCGGGCTCCAGCGGGTCCAGGCCGATGCCGTTGAAGATCGCCGGCAGCGAGATCAGCACGATCGAGCTGTTGATCGTGGCCACCAGCATGCCGAGCGTGGTGTTGGACAACGCCACCCACTTGTACCGCGGGTGGTCCTGCGCCGCGATCGCCATGGCGACCCCCCAAGGGCCCGAGAAAGTCGTTAGTTGCGCTCAACTAACTATCTGCCCGGGAGGGAGTGCCGCGCAAGACCGCCCCGCGCGGCGACGGGCACCCCGTTCCGAACGGCGCTCCCGGCCGCTCCGGAGCCCCCGCCCGCCCGGAATTCGTCACGGTGAGTCACACCCGACCCGCGACGGGTGAGGGCTGTGGTGCGGGCCACCCCGACCCGGGTCACCGACCCGCGAATCCGGCACGGGCGGCCGAGGACCCGTCACGCACCGTCGACGATGTGCCCGGCCTCACAGCACCGAACCTGTGGCGCGGACCACTCCGAGGCCCTG
>NZ_JBSFNM010000088.1:0-31085 GCF_053587085.1 Kitasatospora sp. NPDC003701 | reverse complement strand
GATCCGCCGGTAGACCAGGACGGTGGCGTTCTCGTGCGGCCCCGGCGGGCCCCAGACCCACTGTCGGGCGGCGTCCTCGTCCGGGTTGGCGGTGCGGGAACCGTGCGGCTCGCGGCCCGCTTCGGTGGTCGGCTGCGCCTGGTGGTCGGTTCCGGGCCCGGCTCCGGCCCGGCCGGGCCGGCCGCCCGGCCCGCGTACGACCTCGTACGCGGGCCGGGCGGCGGTGGACCCGTCGGGAGCGGCTGCTGCCGCGGAGCCGTCGGAGTGCCCGGAACCAGCGTCAGCCGCGCGCACCGGACCGGCGGCGCAGCAGGGTGAAGCCCAGCGCACCCGCGCCGACCGCGGCCGCGGCGCTGCCGCCGACCAGCTTGGTGCCGGCGTCGTCGAGGGCACCGCTGCCGTCACCGGCCTGGGCGGCGCCCTGGGGCACCGTCTTGACCTGCGGGGCCTGGCCGGGCTGAACCCCGCTGCTCGGGGTGGCGGTGGGCGTGGCGCCGGCTGCGGCCGGTGCGGGCTGCGCGACCTGGGGGGCCTTGGGGTCGGCGGGCTTGGCGCTGGGCGTGGCGACGGCCGGTGCGGCCTGGGGGGCCTTGGGGTCGGCGGGCTTGGCGCTGGGGGTGGCGGTGGTGGTCGGCGCGGCCTTCGCACCGGCCGGAGCCGCGACCGCGGGCTGGTCGGGGTTGTCGGCGGACGGGGCGGTGGGAGCCGCGGGCCGGACCCCGTCGGCCCAGGCCTGGCCGCCGGAGACGGTGGCGAACAGGGCCGCCCCCGCTATGGTGCAGCCCGCCAGCGCCCGGCGGGCGGTCGAGCTGGTGGTGCGGGTGGAGCGGTGCTTCGACATACGGCGTCTCTCCTTGTCGCAGTACGCGGCCGACCGGTGCGGGCGGCGCGTCCTGACCGACGGTAGGAGGGCCGTGTCGCGGTCCCCGGGAGGTCGTGTCACGGCTGCCCATCGGCTGGGTAACAGCCGGCCGTGATCGTTGCAGAGGCCGGCCCCGCAACGGTCGGGGAGCGGCCGCACCGGGCTGGACCGGCGGCCCGGTGGCATGCGATGCGATGCGGTGTGGCGCGGCCGGGCCGCGCGCCGCCGACGGACCGTCACCGCCCGGTTCCGCGCGCCGCGGGTGGGGTTCAGGACCGGAAGACCCTGCCCGCGACCTTGCCCGCGACCTTTCCGCGACCTTGCCTCGACAACCGGATAGGTCATCCGGTTCTGCTACGGTGAGGACAACCGGATAGGTCATCCACATAGACGGAACGGGTCGCGTGATGAAGCGGACGGCAGTGGTCACGGCAGGAACGGCGGGGATCGGGCTGGAGACCGCCTTGGGGCTGGCCGCGGCGGGCCTGGCGGTCACCGTGGTGGGGCGCGACGCGGAGCGCGGCGCCCGTGCGGTCGAACGGATCGACGCGACGGCACCGGCGCACCCCGCCCGGTTCCTGGCCGCCGACCTCGCCTCGCTCGACGCGGTCCGCGCCCTGGCCGGCCGGATCGCCGCCGAGGGGCCGCCGGCGGTGCTGGTCAACAACGTCGGGGCGATGTTCCCGGAGCGGCAGGACTCGGTCGACGGGATCGAGGCGACCTTCGCGGTCAACCACCTGTCGCCGTACCTGCTGACCGAACTGCTGCTGCCCGCGCTGCGAGCCGGCGCGCCGAGCCGGATCGTGAACGTCACCTCGGGTGCGATCGGCGTCGCCAAGCGCGTCTTCGACGCCGTCGAGCCGCCGGGCGGCTACTACGGCTTCCACTGGTACGGCCGCGCCAAGCTCGCCAACCTGGCCTACACGCTGGAGCTGGCCGGCCGGCTCGACGGCACGGGCGTCTCGGTCTTCGCGGCGGACCCGGGCGGCGCCGCGACCGCCATGACCGACGGCACCATGACCGATCCGAGGATCGTCTCGCCGGGGCTGCGGCTGCTCTGGCCGCTGGTCCGGCGCAGGTTCGCACGCTCGACCTCGGGCCCGGCGTCCGTGGCGGCCAGGCCCTCGGTCTTCGCCGCGACCGACGGCTCGCTGACCGGCCGGACCGGCCTCGTGATCGGACCGCGGGTCCGGCCGGTCGCCCCCTTCCGTCCGGCGGCCGACCCCCGGGTCGCCGAGGCCGTCCGCCGGCTCAGCGAGCGCCTCGCCCCCCTCGCGGCCGGGTGACGGGCGGCGGGTGACGGGCCAAGGGGCGGTGGGCCGATGGGCGACGGGCCGGTGGTCGGGCGGCGGGTGACGGGCCACGGCGATACGGATGGGTCATCCAGTTAGACTCCTGCCATGACGACCGCCCCCCTGCGCAAGGACGCCGCCCGCAACTGGGAGCGGATCGTCGCGGTGGCCCGCGCCCTCGTGGACGAGGGAACGCCACTGCAGCTCAACGACGTCGCCCGCCGCGCCCAGTTGGGCGTCGGCACCGTCTACCGTCACTTCCCCACGGCGGAGGCGCTGCTGGAGACCGTCGCCACGCCCTGCCTGGAGGCGCTCACCGCCCACGGCGAGCAGGCGCTGGCCGATGGCGACCCCGGGCGGGCCCTCGCCGGCTTTCTGACCCGCACCGTCGAGGCGCAGGTCACCGACGCCTCGCTGGCCGCGGTCACCGCCGCGCCCACGGACGCCCTGCCGCGCACCACCGAGCTGAAGCGGACCTTGTGGTCGGTCGGCGGAGGACTGCTCGACCGGGCCCGGACCGCCGGGGTGGTGCGGGCCGATCTGACCTCCGACGACCTGGTCCCGCTGATGTGCGGAATCGCCTACGCCGCCACCGTCCACGCCGGCCCCGACGCCCGGGTCGAGACCGCCCGCCGCTATCTGACCGTGCTCCTGGAGGGCGTGTGCGTCCAGGGCGGCGGGGCCGCTGCGGACGGTGGTGGCGGCTCCGCGTCGACGCGGGCCGGCGGCACCGGCGGGGCGCCGCGCGTCTCGGGCGGTCGGCGCGGTCCTTCGCGGTCGTGAACCGGTCGTTCCCGGTCGCGAACCGGGCGCGACCCGGAGCGCGGGGCGGCCGGCTCGCGCTCCGGTGCCCGGCCCGGCGCCTCACCGCGTGCGGGAAGGTGCCGGACCGGGGTCTCGGACAGCTGTGCCGGGCAGGGGGCCGACGGACATCGGGGCGGCACTGACGTCAGATCAGAACTTCACGTCGGTGCAGGAGTAGAAGGAGTTGTTGGTGTCGGCGATCTCCCAGACCGCCAGGATGACCTGGTGGCCCGTGCGGCCGGTGGGCAGGGTGCCGGTGTGGGTGGTCGTGGCGGCGGGCTGCCGGCCGTTGTAGTTGACGGTCAGGAACGGGGTCAGGTCCAGGTTGGCCCGGGTGATCTTCTGGGTCGCGTCGTAACCGGGCTTGGTGAGGTAGTACTTGAACGTGGTCGTGGCGTGCCGGGCCTCGATGTTCCAGGTGAAGGTGAGCTGCTGGCCCGCCGTCACGGCGGTGGTCGGCCAGGTGCCGTTGCGCGGGGCGTCCAGCGGGGCCCAGCGCGCGTCGGCGCCGGCGCAGATGGTGCCGTCGGCCGGACCGCGGGTGGGGAAGCCCTTCGGTCCTTCGACGCTCTGCGGCTCCCACTGGATGTCGCCGCAGTTGGTGACGACGCCCGCGCCGCAGAGTGCGGCCCGGCTGGGCGGCAGGTTGATGAAGCCGTGCGACTGCGCCGGCAGGGCCAGCGTGAGCGGCAGCGCGATCGCGGCCGCGGCCGCGCCGGCCAGATGACGTTTGCGCATGGTGCTCCTCCGTGGGGGTGGATGGAGTGTGCGCCCGACGCAGGGCGCGCGCGTGGGGGTGCGGCGGCCGTGGATCTCTTGGCATGCCTGCGCCAGGTCGGTGTGGTCCCCACCGTAGGAGCCGCGACCCCGAGCCGTCAATGGTCTGAACCATTTGCCGCGCTCGAACACCCCTTCCCCGCAAGGGCGTTCACCATTCCTGCGGTCGCCGAGGAGCCGAGGAGCCGAGGAGCGCCGGGGCGTGCGGGCCGCGGCGGTGCGCGCGGCCGGCCCCGGGCCGGCTGCCGGTCCACCGCCGGGGGAGGGTGCCCTCAGCCGTCGCCGGCCGGGTCCTCCAGGGCCCGGAGCAGCGTGGCGGCGCTCCACCGCGCGGTGGCACCCGGGCGGCTGCCGAGGTAGTCGGCGGCCCGCCGGAGGCTCCAGCCGTGCGCCTGGACCAGACCGGCGGCGATGGTGCGCAGATAGGCGGCGCGGGGCGGTCTCAGGTCCGCCTCGGGAAGGCCGCCGGGCGCGGTGAAGGTCAGGACGGGGACGCCGTCGAGGGAGCCCGGGCACACCAGCGTCTCGTACCGGCCCGGCCCCAGTCGCTCCCGGCCGCCGCTGAGGGCGCCGGCCAGCGGGAGGTCCGCTCCCGGCTCCCGGTGCATCTCCTGGGCGGCGATGTCGCCGAACTGCCCGGCGCTGAGCAGATAGGCCCGCGCGGGCACCTCGCCCACCCCGGCCGCGTCGTAGAAGGCCGTCCCGCCGCCCCAGACCGCCGATTCCAGGGCGAAGTACACCAGCCCGGGCAGCATCACCGGCTCGGCCCGTTCGGGCGGCCGCCCGTCGCGGCAGCCGGGGTAGGTCCGGGCGCCACCCGGCGGCCGGCCGCCGCGGAGATAGCAGGCCAGCCGCTCGGCGCACAGGTTCGAGCCGTACGCGGCGTACCAGACGCGGTCGGGCGCGGTGGTGGTGGCCGAGGCTCCCGCCGGGTGGGGCCGCCGGCGCGGCACGGTGTCGCGGCGCACCGCCGACGGGCGGACGGCCCGTCGAGGGCCGGCGCGGACCGGCGGCGGAACCCCTGCCGGGAGAGCCGGCTCGGCGGCGTGCCGTCGGTCTACGAGGTCCGCCACTTGAGTTCGATCTCGATCTCGATCTCGCCGTCCTCGACCTCGACCTCGATCTCGGTACGGAGTTCGTCGGGAATGCGCAGGGTCAGCGTCCCGGGGCCGAGGTCCAACTCGGCGTTGCCGTCGTGCCTCAGCGCGTCCGCGAGGGCGGAGAGCCGGTCGGCGGCTTCCTGGCGTGACAGTGCGGCCTTCTGCTCGAACTTGAGGTCGCTCACGGAGGCCTCCAACCCGGGGGAACGGCAGGTACCTCCCATTGTGACTCCGTCGCCCGCGGTGGGCATCCGGCCGCCGCGGCGGCGAGCGTCGACCTGTCCGGCCGGCCCGCCAGCCCACCGGCCCACCGACCCAGGCGGCCGAACACCGCGGGGGTGTGACCGGCCGGCCCGAGAGGGCGCCCTCCTCGGCCCGGCCGGTCACACCCCCGCGGGTCCGGGTTGCGGCGGCGGCCCCGGATCGGGGTCCGGGAACGGCGGCACGGGCGGCGGCACGGGGTCGGGTTCCTCACCGGGGCGCGGCAGGGGAGCGGGGTGCGGGAACGGTTCGGTGTCCGGATTCGGGGGTGTCGGTCTGGTCATCATGGCCACCTCTCGGTGCGGGCGCGCCGCGGCCGGGGCCGGGTCAGCGCTCCAGCGCGTGTTCCAGCTGCCGCTTGTTCATCTTCGAACGGCCCTTGATGTTGCGCTGCCTGGCCTCGTTGTACAACTGGTCGTAGGTGCGGCCCCGGGCGCCCTCGTGGGACCGCAGCCCGCCCCGGCGGCCCGAGGAGATGTCGTGGGTGGAGCTCCGGCTGGCGGTCTTCGACTCGCCGTGCCGGGCCCGCTCCTTGTTGACCGTCCGGGCGGCGATCTCCTCGGCCTGCTGCTCGCTCTCGCCGCGCTCCAGCACGCTCTCCTTGATGTGCTCGTACTGGCGCTCGCGCTTGGGGCTCGATCCTCGGGGCATCGCGGTTCTCCTCTCCTCCAGGGCCTCGGGTACCCGGTTGTCGGGCGCCGAACCCGGGGGAGAACGCGCCCGCCCGGCCCCTACTCCGCCGGGGCGTGCAGCAGGCTCTCCGGCAGGTAGCCGGAGCGGAGTTCCAGCTGCCAGTCGTGCGCCTGGACGGCGAGGGCGGCCAGGGCGATGGTGCCGACCGGCAGCAGGGTCCTCGGCTCCGGGTCGAGGCCCACGCCGTCACGGTGCCGGTGCAGGCGCTCGGCCAGGGCCTGCTCGAAGGCGGCCCGGTCGTCGTCGAGGAGGACGCGGAGCAGCCGCTGGTCCGGGGTGAGCGCACCGGCCGCGTCCAGCCGCCGGGCCGCCTCGGCCCGCGTCGGTGCGTCCGGCTTGGCGAGGGGCTCCGGGGCGAGCCGCATCGCGGGCCAGGTGCCGACCATGTCGGCCAGGTACCCGCACAGCGCCTCCAGCTCGGCGAGGTCGGCCGGATCCGACACCGACTCCAGCCGCGAGTAGGGCACCCCGTCACGGATCGCGGGCGCGTAGTCCTCCTTGAGCAGCGGGCCGACCACCCGCGCCGGCTCCCGGAGCATGCCCGTGATCGCGCAGAGTGCGAAGGTGTCGGACCAGGTCCGTGCCGTGGGCGCCTGGTCCACGGAGTCGCCGAAGGAGAGCTGCTCGCTGCTGAGCGTCTCGTCGATCAGGGGGAAGAAGACCTCGAAGTCCCCGTCCGGGAAGGCGCCCAGGCCCAGCACCCCGAGGGCGCTCTCCGCCGCGGTGCGCAGCACGAGCCGGCCGGAGTCACCGGTGAGCGCCGGGTCCTGGAGGGTGCACGCGCCGACGTGGTCGAGGAGTTCGTCGCGCAGCCGCGCCAGGCCGTCGAGGGTCAGCGAGTCGTAACGGAGTCCGTGCCAGCGGTAGAACGCCTGTCGGCGTATGCCGTCGAGCGCCCGATCGATGCGTTCCTGACCGACCTGGTGAGATGTCACTTCCCGCACGGCTGCTGCCCTTCCGATGATCATTCTGGTTGGTCGCCCGACGCTACCAGGGCCGTTGCCACCGGGCCGCCCCGACCGGGGAGGGGGCCGGGCGAGGGCGTGCCCTGCCGTGGCTGCCGCCGTTTCGACGGCGGCCGGGGAGCGGGGCGAACCGCGGCGCCGGCGCCCTCGCCCGGCCGGATCCGTCCGCGCCCGCACCGCCCCGCCGGGCGGTCGCGACGGGGCGACCGGGCCGATCGGGGTGGGGAGTGCAACGGGAGGGCCGTGGGACTGGCACACTGGCGATCATGACCGCCGACTTGCGCCCCCTGTGGCAGCCCTTCTCCGAGCCCGCCGCCACCGTTCCCGTCCAGACCGAGCGCCACCACCTGCAGCCCGTCGAGCGGGCCCCGTTCCTGGAGCCCGCCGGTGCGGCCGACCACGAGGAGCAGCTGCCGGAGGCCTGAGGCCGCCCCCGCTCGACTCCGGCGGCTCCCTCGCCGCCGTTCGCGCCACCCGCCGCCGCTCGGCTCGGCGGCGGTTCACACCCCGGACCGCCCTCGCTCCACGTCCCGTCGACGACCGTGCCGAGCGGCCGCGGCCGGTGTGCCGCCGCCCGTCGCACCGGCCTGCCCGGTGGCGGGGTCACCCGCCCTGAGATGGACGATGCCGCCCTCCTCCCGTGCTCGAAGCGCGGCGGTCAGCCGCGCGGCCAGGTGCGGGGGCAGCCGCCGCGCGGCCTCCTTCGGGTCGAGCCAGTGGGCGGCACGGACCTCACCGTCGGCGAACCGCAGCGCGCCCGCCTGCGCCGGCGTGAGCGGCGCCGCGTCGTAGAGGAAGCAGGTCACGGCCCGGCCGTGGCCGGTGGCCGACGCGGGCGCGGTGTCGACCACCAGGAGGCGCCCGACCGGGAGTTCCAGCGCCAGCTCCTCCCGCAGCTCGCGGGCCGCGGCCTGCTCGGGGGACTCGCACGCCCCGACCGTCCCGCCCGGCAGCTCGGCCTGCGGCTGGTAGGACGGATCGAGGACCAGGACCCGGCCGGCGGTGTCGCGCAGCAGTACGGTGGCCGCCGCCATCGGTGCGGGCAGCTGGGCGAAGTGGTCGCGCGGCGGCATCGGCCGGCGGTGCCCGTCGCGCAGCAGCGCCGTGTGCGCGCCGCGTTCGGCGGCCGCCGCGGCGGCGAACCGCCGGGCCACCGTCGGCTCGAGCAGTGCCAGCGCCTCCTCCTCCGGGACGAACTTCGCGGCGCGGATCTCGCAGGGTTGCAGCACCAGCGCGGCCGCGTCCACCGTCGTCCTCGGACGGGCGGCGTAGACGAGGGAGATGATCGCGCGGCCCCACCGTTCGGCGGGGACGGTGTCGACGGCGAGGAGCCGGCCGATCTCGGCCTCCAGGCCGAGCTCCTCCTGGAGTTCGCGCAGCAGCGCGGGGGCGGGTTCCTCGTCCTCCAGCATGCCGCCGGGCAGGTCCCAGCCGGGCTTGTAGCCGGGGTCCACGATGAGCACCCGTCCGAGGTGGTCGCGGATCAGGGCGTCGGCGCAGGCGGCCGGTGCGGCGTGCGCGACGAGGTAGCGGGCCAGCTCGGGGTCGGGGGCCGGCTCGGGGGCGGTGGCGGTGGTGTCGTTCACGGCTCTCCTCACGGGTTCTGCTGCCACGGGGGTCTGGCGGGGACGCGGACGCTCACGGTGCTCTCCCGGTCACCTCGGAGTTCGTACGGACACCGATGATGGCGGCGCGGCCGGCCCGGCCGCGGCGATTTCCGGCCGGGCCACTCGAAGGTGTGGTCGCGGACCGGAGCCGGGGCGGCGGGGCCGGGTTCGCCGGTGGAGGGCGGCAGCTGATGACCCGGTGAGCGGGGGAGCGGGGGCCGGCCGGGAGCGGGGGATCGCGTCGATGCCGGACCGGTGGCGGCAGGAGGGTCGACGCCCGACACGCCGGAGGCTAGGTTAGCCTTCCCTAACTTTTGTCGACCGGAGGCTGTCATGGGACAGGGGCACGGCTGGGAGGGCGTCGTCCTCAAGTTGATGCGGGGCAAGGACTTCGCCTTGACGGTGACCGGCACGGAGGACGTCACCGAGCACTGCCGCCGGGTGCACTTCGCGGACGGCGGGCTGCTCGCGGCCGCCGGGGTCCACCCGACCATGTGGGTGCGGATCTGGTTCCCCGGCGCGGGCCGTCCGCACCAGCGGGCGTACACCCTGGTCGACCCGGACCCGGCCGCGGGGGCGTTCGCCGTCGAGTTCGCGCTGCACGACGGTCCCGCCAGCCGGTGGGCGCGGGGGGCCGGGCCCGGCGACACCGTCCGGGCGACAGTGCAGGGTTCCGCCTTCGCCGCACCCGACCCGCTGCCCGGGCGGATGGTCCTGATCGGCGACCGCGCCTCCGTGCCGGCGCTCAACTCCCTGCTGACCGCGCTGCCCGAGGTGCCGGCCACGGTCTGGCTGGAGACCCAGCACGACAGCGACGACGGGCTGCCGTTGCGGATCCGCCCGGCCCGCCACGAGGTGCGCCGGCTGCCCCGCGAGGGTGCCGGGGCGAGGCTCGTCGCCGATGTCCGCACGGCTCTGCCCGGGCTGATCGGCGATCCGGCGAGCGCCTATGTGTGGGTCGCCTGTGACACCGTCGCCACGCGGACCATCGCGCAGTTCGCCCGCAGGGAACTCGCCGTCCCGAAGGGGCGGTTGCACGCCCTCGGGTACTGGCGGCCCTGACGCACCGCGGCGATGGGGGCTGTCGAGGGGCCCTGGTCCGCCTCCTCGGGCGCGCCCGGGATTCGCACGAGGTTCGCACGGGGGAGCGACGTTCGCACGGGATGGTGACGTGAAGGGTGAAGAAATGTAAGGTTACCCTTGCCTAAGTGGTTCTGAGCGACTGAACCGCGCTCCCTCCGGCACTCGCGAAGCGGGTGCGGAGCGGAGGGGAGCGAATGCCGCACATCCTGGTGCGGGCATCCTGAGTGCAGGGGGATCGGTGGAGAACGGCCTGGCCGGGCGCGCACGGCGCGCCGGGGTTGCTGGAACTTCGCACACGGGTGGCCCCCTCGCGGCGCTGCCCTGGCTGGAGCGGTTCCGCGGCAAGATCGTCGTGATCAAGTTCGGCGGGAACGCCATGGTGGACGAGGGCCTCAAGGCGGCCTTCGCCCAGGACGTCGTCCTGCTGCGCTACGCGGGTGTCCGGCCGGTGGTGGTCCACGGCGGCGGTCCGCAGATCAGCGCCCAACTGGGGCGTCTCGGGATCACGTCGCACTTCACCAACGGCCTGCGGGTCACCACGCCGGAGGCGATGGAGGTCGTCCGGATGGTGCTGGCCGGTCAGGTGCAGCGCGAGCTGGTCGGTCTGGTGAACCGCCACGGCCCCTTCGCGGTCGGCATGACCGGAGAGGACGCCCACACGATGACGGCCGTCAGGCGCCATGCGGTGGTGGACGGCGAGCGGGTGGACCTCGGACAGGTCGGGGACATCGCGGCCGTCGACCCCTCGATGGTGCGCACGCTGCTGGCGGACGGCAGGATCCCGGTCATCTCCCCGGTCGCGCGCGGCGCCGACGGCGACGTCTACAACGTGAACGCGGACACCGCCGCCGCCGCGGTGGCCGCCGCGCTCGGCGCGGAGCTGCTGGTGATGCTCACCGACGTCGAGGGCCTCTATCGCGACTGGCCGCGCTCCCAGGAGGTGGTCCGCTCCTTGACGGCCTCCCAACTCGCGGACCTCCTGCCGGGGTTGGCCAGTGGCATGGTCCCGAAGATGGAGGGCTGCCTGCGGGCCGTCCGGGCCGGCGTGGGGAGCGCGCGGGTGCTGGACGGGCGCGTCCGCCACGGCGTGCTGTCGGCGTTCGGCGGGCCGCCGGTGGGCACCGAGGTGGTGCCCGATGTGCGGCCGGCTCCGCAGCGATCGCGCCGGGATGCGGCGGTCGGGACGGAAGGACGGCAGGTCGCGATGGTTGGTTCGGGTACGACATGGATTTGACTCACTCTTTCCAGTGATAGAAGTTAGGTAAGCCTTACCTACAGCGAACGAGTGAGCGAGTGACGGACGGCCGCCGCGGCGGTCGACCGGACACCGGCGGGGCCGAGAAGCAAGAAGCAACGGAAGGATCGATCATGTCGCGCGAGAACGGCGCAATCGACCGAGGCGAGGGCGCCGACGACCTGGTCGGCATAGGCTTCGGTCCCGCCAACCTGGCTCTGGCCATCGCCGTCGACGAGCACAACCGCCGGGACCCGCAGCAGGCCCTGAAGGTCGGCTTCCTGGAGAAGCAGGCCGGATTCGGCTGGCACCGCGGGATGCTGCTGGAGGGGGCGACCATGCAGGTCTCCTTCCTCAAGGACCTCGTGACGATGCGGGACCCCCGCAGCCGCTTCACCTTCCTGACCTACCTCCAGGAGCGCGGGCGGCTCGCCGACTTCATCAACCAGAAGTCCTTCTACCCGACCCGCCTGGAGTTCCACGACTACTTCGAGTGGTGCGCCGCGGAGTTCGCCGACCGGACCGCCTACGGTCGCCGGGTCACCGCCGTCCGCCCGGTGACCTCCCCGGACGGCCGGGTCGAGTTCGTCGAGGTGGTCTCCGAGTCGGTCACCGACCCGGCGGACCGCGAGGTCCGGCTGGCGCGCAACATCGCGGTGGGCACCGGCCTGAAGCCGCGGCTGCCCCAGGGCGTGACCGCCGGGGACCGCGTCATCCACACCCGCGACCTGCTGTTCCGCGCCCCCGACCTGATCGAGCGACGCGAGGAGCTGCGCCACCGCCGCTTCACGGTCGTCGGCGCCGGCCAGTCGGCCGCCGAGGCCGTGGAGTTCCTGCACCGGACCTTCCCCGAGGCGGAGATCTGCGCCGTCCTCACCCGGTACGGCTACAGCCCGGCCGACGACAGCCCGTTCGCCAACCGGATCTTCGACCCGTCCGCCGTCGACGAGTTCTACGCCGCGCCGGAGGACGCCAAGCGGACCCTGCTCGGCTACCACGCCAACACCAACTACTCGGTGGTCGACGGCGACCTGATCGAGCAGCTCTACCGGACGGTCTACCAGGAGAAGGTGGCCGGCCGGGAGCGGCTGAGGATCCTCAACGCGACCCGGCTCACCGGCGTCGAGCAGCTCGCCGACGGCGCCGTCGCCGAGGTCCGCTCGCTGACCACCGGCGAGACCCTGGCCCTGGAGTCGGACGCCGTGGTGCTCGCCACCGGCTACGAGCACGTCGACCCGCGCGACCTGCTCGGAGAGCTCGGCGCCAGCCTGCGGACGGACGAGCTCGGCCGCCTGCGCGTCGACCGCGACCACCGGGTGCTGACCGAGGACCACGTCGAGGTGGGGATCTACCTCCAGGGCGGCACCGAGCACACCCACGGCATCACCTCGTCGCTGCTCTCCACCCTGGCGGTGCGCTCCGGCGAGATCTGCGACTCGCTGCTGCTGCGCCACACCGGGCGTCAGCTGCGGGCCGAGGACGGCCGCCTCGGCGTCACCGGCTGACGACCCACCGGCCGACCCGCCGGCCGACACCCGGCCGACCCGGCCGACCCGCCGGCCGACGCCTGTCCGACCCGCCGGGCCGGCCGGCGAACTCCCCCACGACCCGGAAGCGAACGAACCACGCCATGAGCGACACCACCCCGACCCGGTCCGCAGGCGTCCTGGACGCCGAGAGCATCCGCGCCGACATCGCCGAACTCCTCGGCGAGGAGCCCGACGCGGTCGGTGACGACGACGACCTCCGGGACCTCGGGCTCGACTCGATGCGCCTGATGCACCTGATCGAGCGGTGGCGCGCCCAGGGCGCACGGGTGGAGTTCGCCGACCTGGCCGACCTCGGCACCCCGACCGTCCGGGTGTGGTCCGCCCACCTCTCAGCAGCCTGACCGCAGCAGGCCCGCGGGGGAACCCCCGCCCGCTGCACCGCCCCACCGAGCGCCCCCGCGCAAGCCACGCAGTACCCCCAAGGAGAACGATGAACACCCGTGCCCTGCCGTCCCGTGGTCTGAGAATCGCCGCCATCGCCGGTGTCGCCGCCCTCGGCCTCACCGCCTGCGGCTCGAACGGCGACAGCAAGAGCGACGCGGCCACCGGCTCGACCGGCGGCGCCGCGGCCTCCCAGGTGATCGAGGCGACCAACGGCAAGGTCACCGTCCCGGCCGGCGTCAAGCGGATCGTCTCCGTCTCCTACGCCACCGGCGCCCTGCTCGACCTCGGGGTGCAGCCGGTCGGCACCAGCACCATCGACGACAACAACCCGATGGAGCTGCTGCCCTCGCAGACCGAGGCCGCCAAGAAGATCGAGGCGATCGGCTCCGGCATCGAGATCAACGTCGAGAAGGTCGCCTCCCTCAGGCCCGACCTGATCGTGGTCGAGGGCGCCACCGCGTTCGACTGGGGTGTCAGCAAGCTCGAAGGCATCGCGCCGACCCTCTACTTCGGCATCGACAAGCCGGGCGACCTGTTCACCGCCCAGGAGAAGATCGCCACGGCCGTGGGCAAGCAGGCCGAGTTCAAGAAGCTGAAGTCGGACTACGAGGCCAAGGCCGCCAAGATCAAGGCCGACTACGCCGGCAAGCTCAACTCCGTGAAGTGGACCATCGCGTCCTCCTACGGCGGCGGCGAGTTCCTGGTCGACACCAGCAGCTCCTGGGTCGGCCGGGTGCTGACCGACGCGGGTGCCACCTTCTCCCAGGCGTCCACCGACCCGAAGGAGCACGAGGTCACCTACTCGACCGAGAAGCTCGACGTGCTCGCCGACGCCGACATCATCCTGGTGCCCAGGACGGCCGCCACCGGCGAGGTCCCGCAGGACACCAAGGACCTCGACAAGCAGCCGTCCTGGAAGAACCTCAAGGCCGTCCAGGCCAACAAGGTCATCCCGGTCACGTACGCCACCACCGACCGGTACGGCACCTCGATCGACGTGCTCGGCCAGATCGAGACCATCCTCAAGGGCCTCTAGGCCCCGGCCGGGTGGCCCGCCGCTCCCACACCGGCGGGCCACCCCGAGCCCCGGGCCGCTCAACGCGGCCCCGCGCACCACAGCGCATCACAGTGCACCACAGCGCACCACAGCGCATCACGCACCACAGCGCACCAACGAGCGCCCCGGGCTGGCATCGTCGGCGGGGCCGCACCGAACCGGGAAGGGCCGACCATGCCTCAGGCGGGCACCAACACCACGCAGGTCGAGCCGGCCGCAGTCCTCCAGGAGCTGACGGCGGCACAGGCAGGGGTACTCGCCGCGCAGCGGATCGACCCGGACAACCCGGCCTACAACGTCGGCCAGTACGTCGAGATCACCGGGCCGTTCGAGCCCGCGCTGCTGGAGCAGGCCCTGCGCCGCACCCTCGCCGAGGCCGACGGCCTGCACGTCCGGCTCGCCGAGCACGAGGGCCGCACGGTCCAGCTCCCCACCGCCTTCGACGCCGAGGCCTGGCAGCTGCCGCGGCTCGACACCGGCGCCGCCGCGGACCCGGTGGCCGCCGCCACCGCGCTCGTCCGGGCCCAGCTCGCCGCGCCGACCCCGCTGGAGGGCCCCGAGGCCGGTCCGCTGCACGGAGCCCTGCTGGTCCGCGTCGGCGCGGACCGCCACCTCTGGTTCCAGTGGTTCCACCACCTGGTGATCGACGGGTACAGCGTCGCGCTCTTCACCCGCCGGGTCGCCGAGGTCTACACCGCCCTCGCCGGGGCCGCGAAGACCCCCGGGACGGCCGTGCCCGACAGCCCGTTCCGCCCGCTCGCCGTCCTGGTGGAGGCCGAGCGCGAGTACCTCGCCTCCCCGGCCGCCGCCGAGGGCCGGGACTACTGGAACAGCCGCTTCGCGGACCGCCCCGCCGTCGTCGGCCTCACCGAGGCGACCGCCCAGGCCGCACCGGCGGCCCTGCACCACCGCGTCGAGCTGACCGCCGAGGACTCGGCCGCCGTGCTCGCCTCCGCCCGCGCGGCCCGCTCGACCTGGGCCGAGGCGGCCGTCTCCGCCCTCGCGGGCTACCTGCACCTGATGACCGGGACGCCGGACGTCGTGCTCGGCATGCACTTCATGGCCCGCACCGCCCCCGGCACCCTGCGCGTGCCCGGCATGGCCGTCAACATCCTGCCCGTCCGGATACCCGTCGCCGGCACCGACAGCCACACCGACCTGATGCGCCGGTCCGCCGCCGAGCTCACCGCCACCCGCCGCCACCAGCGCCACCGGGGCGAGGAGATCCGCCGCGACCTCGGCCTCGTCGGCACCGACCACCGGCTCCACGGCCCGCTGCTCAACATCAAGCCCTTCGACCTCGACCTCGACTTCGCGGGCAGCCCCGGACGGACCGTCACCCTGGCCTCCGGCCCGGTCGACGACCTCTCGCTGTCCGTCACCAAGACCCCGGACGACCGGCTGGTGCTGGAGTTCGGGGCCAACCCGGAGCTCTACACCCAGGCCGCGCTGGACCTGCACGCCCGGCGCTGCGCCGCCCTGCTCGCCCGGTTCGCCGCCGAGCCGGACCGGCCGCTCGGCGAGCAGCCGCTGCTCGCCGACGCCGAGCGCGCCGCCGTGCTGCACGACTGGAACGCCACCGCCCGGGAGGTCCGCGAGGGCACCCTGGTCAGCCGGATCGCCGAACAGGCCGCCGCCACGCCGCAGGCCCCCGCCGTCGTCTTCGAGGGCGAGACGCTCACCTACCGGGCGCTCGCCGAGCGCTCCGACGCCCTCGCCCGCTCCCTGGCCGCGGCCGGAGCCGGCCCGGACACCGTGGTCGCCGTCGCCGTCCCGCGCTCCGCCGACCTGATGGTCGCCCTGCTCGGCGTCCTCAAGACCGGCGCCGCCTACCTGCCGCTGGACGCCGACTACCCGGCCGACCGGCTCGCCTACATGATCGAGGACGCCCGCCCGGTCCGCGTCGTCACCGTGCCCGGCCTGCTCGACCGGCTGCCGGAGGCCGCGCGCGCCGCCGCCGTCCTGATCGGCCCCGGGCACGCCCCGGCCGGCGCCACCACGACCGCACTGCCGGCCGTCGACCCGGACTCCGCCGCCTACGTCATCTACACCTCCGGCTCCACCGGCCGCCCCAAGGGCGTCGTCGTCCCGCACCGCGCCATCGTCAACCGCCTCGCCTGGATGCAGCACGCCTACCGCCTCACCCCCGAGGACCGCGTCCTGCAGAAGACCCCGGCCAGCTTCGACGTCTCCGTCTGGGAGTTCTTCTGGGCGCTCTGCGAGGGCGCCGCCGTCGTGCTGGCCCGCCCCGAGGGCCACAAGGACCCGGCCTACCTCGCCGACCTGATCGCCGGATCGGGCGTCACCACCCTGCACTTCGTGCCGTCCATGCTCCGCGCCTTCCTGGAGGAGCCGACCGCCGCCGCGGGCTGCGGCGGCCTGCGCCGCGCGTTCTGCTCCGGCGAGGCGCTGCCCGGCGACGTCGTCGAACGCTGGTACGCCGCGCTGCCCGACGTCCCGCTGCACAACCTCTACGGGCCCACCGAGGCCGCCGTCGACGTCACCCACCACCGCACCGAGCCCGGCGCCGGCGTCGTCCCGATCGGACGCCCCGTCTGGAACACCCGCCTGTACGTGCTGGACGCCCGGCTGCGCCCCGCCCCGGTCGGCGCGCCCGGCGAGCTCTACCTGGCCGGCGTCCAGCTGGCCCGCGGCTACCTGGGCCGCCCCGGCCTGACCGCCGAGCGGTTCGTCGCCTCCCCGTTCGGCGACGGCGAGCGGCTCTACCGCACCGGCGACCTCGTCCGCTGGGCCCCCGACGGCACCGTGGAGTACCTCGGGCGCACCGACGACCAGGTCAAGGTCCGCGGCTTCCGGATCGAACTCGGCGAGATCGAGGCCGCCCTGGAGGCCCTCCCCGAGGTCGCCCAGGCCGCCGTCACCGCCCGCGAGCTCACCCCCGGCGGCGCCCGCCAGCTCGTCGGCTACGTCGCCCCCGCGCCCGCCGACCCGGAGGCGCTGCGCACCGCCCTCGCCGCCGCCCTGCCCGAGCACATGGTCCCGGCCGTCCTGATCGGCCTCGACGCCCTCCCGCTGAGCCTCAACGGCAAGCTCGACCGCAAGGCGCTGCCCGCCCCCCGGCAGGCCGCCGACGGCGCCGCGCGCGCCCCGCGCACCGAGACCGAGCGGATCCTCGCCGACCTCGTCGCCGAGGTCCTCGGCCTGGACACGGTCGGCGTCGACGACAACTTCTTCTCCCTCGGCGGCGACAGCATCTCCGCCATCCAGCTCGGCAGCCGCGCCCGCCGGGCCGGCCTCGCCCTCACCCCCCGGGTCGTCTTCGAACGGCGCACCGTGGCCCGGATCGCCGCCGTCGCCGAGCAGACCGCACCGGCGGCCCGCCCGTCCGGCGTCGAGAGCACCGGCCCGCTGCCCGCCACCGCGATCAGCGCCTGGCTGCACGGGCGCGGCGGCCCGGTCACCCGGTTCAGCCAGCACACCGTGATCACCGTCCCGGCCGGCCTCGACCACGCCCGCCTCGCCGCCGCCCTGGACACCCTGACCGACCACCACGACGCCCTGCGGCTGCGCCTGCACGTCGGCGCGGACGGCGCCTGGACCCAGGAGATCCGGCCCACCGGCAGCGCCCCCGCCGCCGACCGGCTGCGCCACGTCACCGTCGCCGCGGGTGAGCTGCACACCGCCGCCGCGACCGAGCGGGCCGCCGCCGTCGACCGGCTCGACCCCGAGCAGGGCGTCGTCCTCCAGGCCGTCCACCTGGACGCCGGCCCGGACGCCCCCGGCCTGCTCGCCCTCGCCGCCCACCACCTGGCCGTGGACGGCGTCTCCTGGCGCATCCTGCTCCCGGACCTCCACGCCGCCTACGAGGGCCGCACGCTCGACCCGGTCGCCACCTCGCCGCGCGGCTGGGCCCTCGGCCTCGCCGAGGCGGCCACCGGCGACCCGGTCCGCGCCGAACTGCCGCGCTGGCAGGCCGTCCTGGCCGACGGAGCCGGCCCGCTGCTCGGCGACCGCCCGCTGGACCGGGCCCGCGACACCGCCGCCACCACCCGCCGGCTGCGCCTCACCCTGCCCGCCGACCGCACCGCCCCGCTGCTCACCGCGGTGCCCGCCACCCACCGGGCCGGCGTGGACCACACCCTGCTCGCCGGCCTCGCCCTGGCCCTGCTCGGCCGCCGCCGCGACCGGCACGGCGCCGGCGCCCGCGCCGACCTGCTGCTGCGGCTGGAGGGCCACGGCCGCGAGGACGGGCTCGTCCCGGGCGCCGACACCGGCCGCACCGTGGGCTGGCTGACCACCGAGTACCCCGCCCGGCTCGACCTGGCCGGCCTGGACCTCGACGACGCGCTGTCGGGCGGCGCCGCCGCCGGGCGCGCCCTGGCCCTGGTCAAGGAGCAGCTGCGCGCCCTGCCGCACGCCGGCGCCGGCTACGGCCTGCTCCGGTACCTGGACCCGGTCTCCGGCCCCGCCCTGGCCGACGCCGACCAGCCCCAGCTGCTCTTCAACTACCTCGGCCGCTTCACCGCGGACGGCGCCGACTGGACGCCCGCCCGCGCGGCCGGCGACGCCGTCGCCGCCGGGGCCGACCCCGGGCTGCCCGCCGCCCACGCCCTGGAGGTCGGCGCGTTCGTCCACGACGGCCCCGACGGCGCCGAACTCGCCGTCACCCTCTCCTGGCCGCACGGCGTGCTCACCGAGGAGGCCGTCCGCGACATCGCCGAGCGCTGGTTCGCCGCGCTGGACGCCCTCGCCGCGTACGCGGAGCGCCCGGACGCCGGCGGGCTCACCCCCACCGACGTCCCGCTGGCCGCCGTCACCCAGCCGCTGCTGGACCGGATCGGCGCCGAGCACCCCGGCACCGTCGACGTCCTGCCGCTCTCCCCGCTCCAGGAGGGCCTGCTCTTCCACGCGCTCTACCAGCGCGAGGAGGGCACCGGCCAGGGCGAGGAGGGCAGCGGCCAGGGCACCGACGACCTCTACACCTCGCTCACCTCGCTCGACCTGCGCGGCCCGCTCGACCTGCCGGCCCTGCGCCGGGCGGTGGACGCCGTCGTCAACCGGCACTCCGCGCTGCGCTCCGGCTTCACCGCGCTGGGCGAGCAGCCGCTCCAACTGGTGGCCGGCACCGTCACGGTGCCCTGGACCGAGCACGACCTCACCGCCCTGCCCGCCGACCGGCAGGCCGCCGGGATCGCCCGGATCGAGGACGAGGAGGCCGCCCGCCGGTTCGACCTGGCCCGGCCGCCGCTGGTGCGCTGCGCCCTCGTCACCCTCGGCGCGGACCACCACCGCCTGGTGCTGACCCGCCACCACATCGTCATGGACGGCTGGTCCACCCCGGTCCTGCTGCGCGAGCTGGTCACCGCCTACGGCGACGGCGGCGACGGCGCCGCGCTGCCCGCCACCACCCCCTACGCCGACCACCTCGGCTGGCTGGCCGGCCGGGACGCCGGAGCCGACGCCCGCGCCTGGCGCACCGCGCTGGCGGGCCTGGAGGCGCCCACCCTGCTGGCCGACACCCTGGGCCGCCCGGCCACCGGCCCGGCCGCGGCCGGCGCCGAGATCCACCTGCCGCTGCCGGCCGCCCTCGCGGCGGCGCTCACCGGCACCGCCCGCGCGCACGGACTGACCCTCAACACCCTGGTCCAGGGCGCCTGGGCGATCCTGCTCGGCCGCCTCACCGGCCGCCCCGACGTGGTCTTCGGCGCCACGGTCTCCGGCCGCCCCGGGGACCTGCCCGGCGTGGAGTCCATGGTGGGCCTGTTCAGCAACACCGTGCCGGTCCGCTTCCGCCCCGAGGAGGACGAGCCCGCCGTCGAGGCGCTGATCCGCCTCCAGGCCCAGCAGTCCGCCCTGCTCGACCACCAGTACCTCGGCCTCGCCGACATCCAGGCGCTCGCCGGGCACGGCACCCTGTTCGACACCCTGCTGGTCTTCGAGAACTACCCGGTCGACCCCGACCGGCTGACCGCGCGCGGCCTGCGGGTCGCCGGGATCGGCAACCGGGGCGCCACCCACTACCCGCTGACCGTGCTCACCCTCCCCGGCGAGGCGCCGCAGCTCACCGTCGAGTACCGCGCCGACGTGTTCACCGCCGAGCAGGCCGCCACCGTCGGCGCCCGCCTGCTGCGGCTGCTGGAGGCCGTCGCCACCAGCCCGGGGACGCCCGTCGGCGAGCTGGACGTCCTCGACGAGCAGGAGCGCGCCACGCTGCTGCACGGCTGGAACGCCACCGGCCGGGACGTCCCCGCCGGTACCGTCGTCGACGCCTTCGAGGCCCGCGCCGCCGCCACCCCCGACGACACCGCCGTGGTCTTCGGCGGGCAGCGCCTCAGCTACGCCGAGCTGGCCGCGCGGGTCGAGCTGACCGCCCGCCACCTCGCCGCGCTCGGCGCCCGCCCGGGACACGTGGTCGCGCTGGCCCTGCCCCGCTCGGCCGAGCTCGTGGCGGCCCTGCTCGGGGTGCTGAAGTCGGGCGCCGCCTACCTGCCGGTCGACCTCGACCACCCGGACGAGCGGATCGCCCTGATGCTCGCCGACGCCGAACCGCTGGTCACCCTCACCACCGAGGAGGTCGCCCGCACCCGCCCGGCCCTCGCCGGGTACGGCCTGGGCACCCTGACCACCGACCGGCTCGGCGCGCTGGACGCCGACCCCGTCCGCCCCGACCCCGACGACCTGGCCTACGTCATCCACACCTCCGGCTCCACCGGCCGCCCCAAGGGCGTCCAGGTGCCGCACCGGGGCCTGGCCAACATGCTGGAGCACCACGGCGGAACGGTCTTCGCCCGGGCGGTCGAGGCCGCCGGCGGGCGCCGGCTGCGGGCCGCGCACACCGCGTCGTTCTCCTTCGACTCCTCCTGGGAGCAGCTGCTCTGGCTGATCGGCGGCCACGAGCTGCACGTCTACGGCGAGGACCTGCGCCGCGACCCGCAGGCCCTGGTCGCCCGGCTGCTCGCCGACCGGATCGACACCCTGGACGTGACCCCGTCGTTCGGCCAGCAGCTGGTCGAATGGGGCCTGCTCGACTCCGCCGAGCACCGCCCGCTGCTCTTCCTGGTCGGCGGCGAGGCCGTCGGCGACGCCCTGTGGAGCCGCATCCGCGACACCGAGGGCGTGCTCGGCCACAACTTCTACGGCCCGACCGAGTACACCGTCGACACCCTCGGCGCGGCGCTGGACGACAGCCCCACCCCGTTCGTCGGCCGGCCGATCGGCAACACCCGGGTCTATGTGCTCGACGCCCGGCTGCGGCCCGTCCCGGCCGGCGTGCCCGGCGAGCTGTACATCGCGGGGGAGGGGCTGGCGCGCGGCTACGGCAACCGCCCGGGCCTGACCGCCGGCCGGTTCGTCGCCTGCCCGTTCGGCGACGGCGAGCGCATGTACCGCACCGGCGACGTGGTCCGTTGGCGCGCCGACGGCACGCTCGACTACCTGGGCCGCGACGACGACCAGGTGAAGATCCGCGGCTTCCGGATCGAGCCCGGCGAGGTCGAGGCCGCGCTCGCGGCCCTGCCGGAGGTGGCCCAGGCCGCCGTGCTGGCCCGCTCCACCGCCACCGGCGTCAAGCGCCTGATCGGCTACGTCGTCCCGGCCCCCGGCACCGAGGCCGACCCGGCCGCGCTGCGCCGCACGCTGGCCGGGTCGCTGCCCGAGTACATGGTCCCGGCCGCGATCGTGCCGCTGCCGGTGCTGCCGCTGAACGTCAACGGCAAGCTGGACCGACAGGCCCTGCCCGAGCCGGAGGCGAGCGCCTTCGCGGCGCCCGCCGGCCGCGCCCCGCGCGACGAGCGCGAGGCCGTCGTCTGCGGCGTCTTCGCCGAGGTGCTCGGCCTGCCGCAGGCCGGTGTCGAGGACGACTTCTTCGACCTCGGCGGGCACTCGCTGCTCGCCACCCGGGTGGTCGGCCGGCTGCGCGCCGCCCTGCGGGTCGAGGTCGCCGTGCGGGACCTCTTCGAGAGCCGCACCGCCGCGGCCCTCGCCGCCCGCCTGGCCACCGCCGCCACCGGCCGCCCCGCCCCGGTGGCGCGGCCCCGCCCCGAGCCGCTGCCGCTCTCCGCCGCCCAGGCCCGGCTCTGGTTCCTGTACCGGCTGGAGGGTCCCAGCACCGCGTACACCATCCCGTGCGCGCTGCGGATCGACGGCGCCGTCGACGCCGACGCCCTGCGGGCGGCCTTCGCCGACGTGCTGGCCCGGCACGAGGCGCTGCGGACCGTCTTCCCCGACCGGGACGGCCGGCCCCACCAGCGCATCCTGACGCCCGAGCAGGCCGGGGTGCCCTTCACCACGGAGCAGGTCGCCGCGGGCCGGCTCGACGAGGCGGTCGCCGCCGCCGGCGCGTACGCCTTCGAGCTGGCCGAGGAGATCCCGGTCCGCGCCACCCTGCTCACCGCGGGGCCCGCGCGCTCGGTGCTGAGCGTGGCGCTGCACCACATCGCGGGCGACGAGTGGTCCGAGGGGGTGCTGCTGCGCGACCTCGACCACGCCTACACCGCCCGCCTGGCCGGTACGGCGCCGGTCTTCGAGCCGCTGCCGCTCCAGTACGCGGACCACGCGCTCTGGCAGGCCGACCTGCTCGCCGACCCGGACGGCAGCGCCGCCGCCCAGTCCCGCTACTGGACCGAGCGGCTGGCCGGGCTGCCGGCCGAACTCGCCCTGCCGACCGACCGGCCGAGGCCCGCCGAGGCCACCGGCCGGGGCGGCGCGGTACGGCTGCGACTGCCCGACACCCTGCACCAGGCGCTGCGCGACTACGCCCGGCGCACCGGCGCGACGCCGTTCATGGTCACCCAGGCGGCCGCCGCGCTGCTGCTCGGCGGGCTGGCCGGCACCACCGACGTGGCGCTCGGCACCCCGGTCGCCGGGCGCGCCGACGAGGTGCTGGAGCCGGTCGTCGGCTTCTTCGTCAACACCCTGGTGCTGCGCCACGACCTGTCCGGCGAACCGACCTTCGACGACCTGGTGGCCCGCGCCCGGGAGACCGTGCTGGGCGCGCTCGCCCACCAGGACCTGCCGTTCGACCGGCTGGTCGAGATCGTCAACCCGGAGCGCTCGCTGGGCCGCCACCCGCTGTTCCAGGTGATGGTGCAGCACCGCAAGGAGGCCAGCGGCCTCGACGACCTGCTGGGCGCCCGCACCGCGCTGCTGCCCGACCCGGTGCACGCGGCCCGCTTCGACCTGGCCTTCACCTTCGTGGAGTCCGCCGACGGCGACCACACCGACCTCACCGTCATCTACGCGGGCGACCTCTTCCACCGCTCCACCGGCCGGCTGTTCGGCGCCCGCCTGCTGCGGGTGCTGGAGCAGGCGCTGGCCGCGCCGGAGCGCCCGGCCGCCCGGGTCGAGCTGACCGGTGCCCAGGAGCGGCGCGGGCTCGCGGGGGAGTGGAACGCCACCGACCGCGAGGTGGCGCCGGGCACGCTGGTGACCCGGATCGCCGAACGGGTCGCCGCCACGCCCGACGCGGTCGCGGTGGCCTTCGAGGGGGCGGAACTCACCTACCGCGGCCTCGACGAGCGCGCCTCCCGGCTCGCCCGCGTCCTCGCCGCCCGCGGCGCCGGCCCGGACCGGATCGTCGCGGTCGCCGTGCCCCGCTCGGTGGAGCTGATGGTCGCCCTGCTCGCGGTGCTCAAGTCCGGCGCCGCCTACCTGCCGCTGGACACCGAGTACCCGGCCGACCGGCTGGCCGCGATGGTCGAGGACGCCGCCCCGGTGTGCGTGCTCACCGTGCCCGGCGCGGCCGAGGGGCTGCCCGCCGTCCCCGGCGTGCCGGTGCTCGCCGTGGACGCCGACGGGCCGCAGGCCGAGCCGGTCGCCCCGGAGCCCGACCACCCCGCCTACGTGATCTTCACCTCCGGCTCGACCGGCCGCCCCAAGGGCGTCGTCGTCCCCCACCGGGCGATCGTCAACCGGCTCGACTGGATGCGCGAGGTCTACAGCATCACCCCGCAGGACCGCGTCCTGCAGAAGACCCCGGCCAGCTTCGACGTCTCGGTCTGGGAGTTCTTCCTGCCGCTGGTCAGCGGCGCCCGCGCGGTGCTCGCCAAGCCCGGCGGCCACCGGGAGCCCGAGTACCTGGCCGCGCTCGCCGCCGGCGCGGGCATCTCCAGCGCGCACTTCGTGCCGTCCATGCTCACCGCCTTCACCGCGGTGGCCGAGGCCGACCGCACCGTGCGGGACCGCTTCGCCGGCGTGCGCCGGGTGTTCTGCTCCGGCGAGGCCCTGCCGCCCGCCGCGGTCGAGCGCTTCGCCGCGCTCTGGCCGCAGATCGAGCTGCACAACCTGTACGGGCCCACCGAGGCCGCCGTGGACGTCACCTACCACCGGGCCTGGGCCGGGTCCGGCGTCGTCCCGATCGGACGCCCCGTCTGGAACACCCGCCTGTACGTGCTGGACGCCCGGCTGCGGCCGGTCCCGGTCGGCGTGCCCGGTGAGCTGTACCTGGCCGGCGTCCAGCTGGCCCGCGGCTACCTCGGCCGCCCCGGCCTGACCGCCGGCCGGTTCGTCGCCGACCCGTTCGCCGCGGGCGCGCGCATGTACCGCACCGGCGACCTCGTCCGCCGCCTGGTCGACGGCGAGGTGGAGTACCTCGGCCGCACCGACGACCAGGTCAAGATCCGCGGCTTCCGGATCGAGCTCGGCGAGGTGGAGGCCGCCCTGGCCGCCGCGCCCGGCGTGGCCCAGGCGGCGGTCGTCGCCCGCGCCGTCACCGAGGGCGGGGCCCGCCAGCTGTTCGGCTACGTCGTCCCGCAGCCGGGCGCCTCGGTCGGCGGCGACGCCGTCCGCACCGCCGTCGCCGCGGTGCTGCCCGAGCACATGGTCCCGGCCGCCGTCACCGTGCTGGACGCGCTGCCGCTGAGCGTCAACGGCAAGCTCGACCGCAAGGCGCTGCCCGACCCGGCCCGCCGCCCGGCGGCCGCCCCCGTCACCGCCGGGCACACCCCCGGCCGCGCGCTGGCCAGGGTCTTCGCCGAGGTCCTCGGCCTGCCCGAGGTCGGCGAGGAGGAGAACTTCTTCGCCCTCGGCGGCGACAGCATCGTCTCCATCCAGCTGGTCAGCCGGGCCCGCGCGGCCGGCTTCCCGATCGCCGCCAAGGACGTCTTCCAGTACCCGACCCCGGCCGCGCTCGCCGCCGCCAAGGGCCTGGGCACGCCCGCCGCCCCCGCACCCGGCGGCCCGTCCGCCGCCGCGCCGCCGGCCGACGGCGAACTGCCCGCCCTGCCGGTGGTGCACTGGCTGCGCGAGCGCGGCGGACCGGTCGACCGGTTCAACCAGCACGTCCTGCTGACCGTCCCGGCCGGGCTGCGCGAGCAGCCGCTGCGGGACGCGCTGGCGGCCCTCGCCGCCCGCCACCCGGCGCTGCGGCTGCGGCTGGACCGCACCGACGGCCTCTGGACCCAGGAGATCCTGGCCGCCGACCGGGCCCCGGCACTGACCGACCCGCAGACCCTGCGCCGGGTCGACACCCGGGCCGCCGATCCCGCCGGCCTGACCGCCCTGCTCACCCGCGAGGCGGACGCGGCCGCCGCCGCGCTCGACCCCGGCACCGGCCGGGTGCTGCGCGCCGTCTGGTTCGACGCCGGCCCGGACACCGACGGCCGGCTGCTGCTGACCGTCCACCACCTCGCCGTCGACGGCGTCTCCTGGCGGACCCTGCTGCCCGGCCTGCGCACCGCCTACGAGGCCCTGGCGGCCGGCGGCCGCCCGGCCCTCGAACCCGAGGCGCACAGCCTGCGGGCCTGGTCCGAGCAGCTGCTCGCGCACGCCCACGAGCGTGGCCGGATCGCCGAGGCCCGGCAGTGGCGGGACGCCCTCGGCGGCCCGGCCGGCCCGCTCGCCACCCTCACCGCCGACCCGGCCCGGGACACCGTCGCCACCCTGCGCACGCTGCGCCGCACCCTGCCCGCCGACCGCACCGAGCCGCTGCTGACCGTCCTCCCGCAGTCCTTCGGCGCCGGCGTCGACGACGTGCTGCTGGCCGGCCTCGCCCTCGGGGTGGCCGCGGCCCGCCCGGGCGCCGCACCGGCCGTCCGGATCGACCTGGAGGGCCACGGCCGGGGCGGCAGCGAGTCGGCCGGGCTCACCCCGGACCTCGCCCGCACCGTCGGCTGGTTCACCACCGTGCACCCCGTCCGGCTCGACCTCGCCGGGCTGGACCCGGCCGAGGCGATGACCGGCGGCACGATCGCCGGGCAGGTGCTCAAGCAGGTCAAGGAGCAGCTTCGGTCCGCCCCCGACCGGGGCCTGGGCTTCGGCCTGCTGCGCCACCTCAACGCGCAGACCGCGCCGCTGCTGGCCGCGGTGCCCCGCTCCGAGGTGCTGTTCAACTACCGCGGACGGACCGACACCGGCGCCGGCCCGCAGGGCGGCTGGCCGTTCGCCCCGCAGGACGAGCGCACCACCGCGGCCGCCGCGGCCGGGCCCGACCCGCTGATGGCGGCCGGCTACCCGCTGGAGATCGACGCGGTCGTCCAGGCCGGCCCCGACGGCCGCCCGGAGCTGGCCGTCGAGTGGAGCTGGCCGGGCGCACTGCTCGACGACGCCGAGGTGGCGGCGCTGGCCGACTCCTGGTTCGCCGCGCTCGACGCGCTCGCCCGGCACGCCGCCGGCGGCGACGCGGGCGGGGTGACCCCGTCCGACCTCGACCTCGTCCGGCTCAAGCAGACCCAGATCGACAAGCTGGAGTCGCGGCTGCGCAGGCGCCGCCGATGAACCGCGAACCCGCCCCCGACACCACCGACCGCCACCCCACCCCCAGGACCGAGAACCCCGTGATGAACGACTCCACCGCACCGATCGACGACGCGCAGGCCCAGGCCCCGGCCGCGTCGGCCCTGGAGGACGTCTACCCGCTCTCCTCCCTGCAGGAGGGGCTGCTCTTCCACGCGCTCTACGACGACGAGGCCCGCGACGTCTACGTCGTGCAGTCCCACCTCGACCTGGCCGGCCCTGTGGACGGCGCCCGGCTGGCCGCCGCCGTCGACGCGCTGCTCGTGCGGCACGCCAACCTGCGGGCCGGGTTCTGGTACGAGGACCCGGAGGCCGTCGTCCAGTTCGTCCAGCGGGAGGTGGAGACCCCGCTGCGGGAGGTCGACCTGACCGCCCTGGCCGGCCCGGACCGGGACGGCGCGGTCCTGGCCGCGATGGACGAGGACTGGCACCACCGGTTCGAGCTGGACGCCCCGCCGCTGCTGCGCCTGGCCCTGCTGCGGCTGGGCGAGGACCGCTCCCGGCTCGTCATCACCTGCCACCACCTGCTGCTCGACGGCTGGTCGATGCCGATCCTGGTCCGCGAGCTGCTGGCGCTCTACGGCTCGGCCGGCGACCTCGCCGCGCTGCCCGCCGTGCGCCCCTACAAGGACCACCTGGCGCTGCTCGCCACCCGCGACACCGCCGCCGCCGAGGCCGCCTGGGGCGCCGCGCTGGCCGGCTTCGAGCAGACCCACCCGGTCGCGCCGGGCGCCGGCGTCGCCACCGCCGTCGAACCGGCCGTGGTCACCCTGCACGCCGAGCGCGAACTCTCCGCCGCCGTCGCCGAGGCCGCCCGCGGCCGGGGCCTGACCCTCGGCAACCTCGCCCACACCCTGTGGGGCGTCCTGCTCGGCTCGCTCACCGGCACCGCCGACGTGGTCTTCGGCACCACCGTCTCCGGCCGCCCGGACGACCTGCCCGGCGCCGACACCATGGTCGGCCTCTTCATCAACACCGTGCCGGTGCGCGTACGGCTCGCCCCGGGCGCCACCCTGGCCGGCGCCGCCGCGGCCGTCCAGCGCGAGCAGGCCGAGCTGATCGCCCACCAGCACCTCGGCCTCGGCGCCGTCCAGCGCCTCGCCGACATCGAGGGCGCCCTGTTCGACACCCTGCTCGTGGTCGAGAACTACCAGGGCGGCGGCGACGCGCTCCGCGCGAGCCTGGGCACCGTCGAGGGCCTGGCCGTCACCGCGCTCGGCGCCCGCGACGCCACCCACTACCCGCTGGGCCTCACCGTGCTGCCCGGCGAGCGGCTGCGCCTGGAGCTGGAGTACCGCCCCGAGCTGTTCACCGAGGCCGAGGCCGGCCGGATCGCCGACCGGTTCCTGCGCCTGCTCGCCGCCTTCGCGGCCGACCCGGACACCCCGCTCGCCCGCCTCGACCTGCTCGACGCCGCCGAGCGCGCCGCGCTGCCCGCCACCGTCTCCGGCGGCGGGCACGCCGTCCCGGACGCCACCGCCGCCGACCTCTTCGCCGCCCGCGCCGCCCGCACCCCGGACGCCCGGGCGCTGGTCGGCCCCGGCCTGACCGGCGGCCCGGCCCCCGTCCAGCTCTCCTTCGCCGAACTGGACGCCGCCGCCGACCGCCTGGCCCGGCTGCTGCGCGCCCACGGCCTGGGCGCCGACGACATCGCCGCCCTCGCCCTGCCCCGCTCCGCGGAGTCCGTCACCGCGCTGCTCGCCGTCCTGCGGGCCGGCGCCGCCTACCTGCCGATCGACCTCGACCACCCGGACGAGCGGCTCGCCCTGCTCCTCGACGACGCCCGCCCCGCCGTCGTCCTGACCACCAGCCGGGTCGCCGCCCGGCTGCCCGAGGTGCCCGGCGCCGCCGTCCTGCTCCTGGACGACCCGCGCACCGCCGCCGACCTCGCCGCACTGCCCGCCGGCCCGCTCACCGACGCCGAGCGCGGCGGGCCCGTCCACCCCGACGCGGCCGCGTACGTCATCCACACCTCCGGCTCCACCGGGCGCCCCAAGGGCGTGGTGATCCCGCACCGCGGCCTCGGCAACCTGATCCACGACCACCTGGCCACCACCTTCGCCGACGCGCTGCGCGCCACCGGCCGGGCCCGGCTGCGCGCCCTGCACACCGCCTCCTTCTCCTTCGACTCCTCGTGGGAGCAGCTGATCTGGCTGATCGGCGGCCACGAGCTGCACGTCCTCGGCGAGGACGACCGCCGGGACGCCGAGGCCGTGGTCGGCTACACCCGCGCCCACCGCGTCGACGCCCTCGACGTCACCCCCTCCTACGCCCAGCAGCTGCTCGACAGCGGCCTGCTGGCCGGCGAACACCGCCCCGGCGTGCTGCTGCTCGGCGGCGAGGCGCTGCCCGAGCCGCTCTGGACCAGGCTGCGCGGCGAGGCCGGCGTCACCGCCGTCAACTACTACGGCCCGACCGAGTTCACCGTCGACGCCCTGGTCGCCGACCTCGCGGACAGCGCCGGCCCGGTCATCGGCCGCCCGCTGCGCGGGACCCGCGCCTACGTGCTGGACGGCCTGCTGCGCCCCGTCCCGGCCGGCGCGCCCGGTGAGCTGTACCTGGCCGGCGCGCAGCTGGCCCGCGGCTACCTGGACCGGCCCGGCCTGACCGCCGGCCGGTTCGTCGCCGACCCGTTCGCCGCGGGTGAGCGCATGTACCGCACCGGCGACCTCGTCCGCCGCCTGGCCGACGGCGAGGTCGAGTACCTCGGCCGCACCGACGACCAGGTGAAGATCCGCGGCTACCGGATCGAGCTCGGCGAGATCGAGGCCGCGCTGGCCGAGCAGCCGGGCGTCGCCCAGGCCGCCGTGCTGGTCCGCCCCGGCGCGGTGCGCCGCATCGTCGCCTACGTGGTGCCCGCCCGGGACGCCGCGATCGACGCCGAGGCGCTGCACGCCGCGCTCGCCGCCCGGCTCCCGGAGTACATGGTGCCGTCCGCCTTCGCGGTGCTGGAGGCGCTGCCGCTGACCGTCAACGGCAAGCTCGACCGGGCCGCGCTGCCCGACGAGGCGCTCGCCTACACCGGCCTGGCGGCCGGCCGGGACGCCGAGTCCGAGACCGAGCAGCTGCTCTGCGAGCTGTACGCCGAGGTCCTCGGCCTGCCGCAGGCCGGCGTCGAGGACGACTTCTTCCGCCTCGGCGGCGACAGCATCTCCTCGATCCGGCTGATCGGCGCCGCCCGCGCCGAGGGCCTCTCGCTCAGCCCGCGCGACGTGTTCGAGCGCCGCACCCCGGCCGCCCTGGCCGAGCTGGCCGACCGCCGCGAGGCGGCCGGCGCCGCCCCCGAGCTGCCCGAGCTGCCGCCGGTGGCCGAGGCCGAACTGGCGCTGGTGCGCGCCGCCGTCCCGAAGCTGGAGATCGAGGACGTCTGGCCGGTCTCCCCGCTCCAGGAGGGCCTGCTGTTCGAGGCCGGCTACGACGAGCAGGCGCTGGACGTCTACACCTCCCGCGACGTGCTCTCGCTGACCGCCCGGATCCCGCTGGAGGTGCTGCGCGCCGCGGTGGCCGCCGTGCTGGAGAGCCACCCCAACCTGCGGGCCGGCTTCCTCCAGGACGGCCTGGAGCGCCCGGTGCAGTTCCTGCCGCGCGCCGTCGACGTGCCGCTCACCGAGATCGACCTGTCGGCGCTCGGCGCGGACGCCTTCGAGGCCGAGCTGCGGGGCCTCAAGGAGCGCGAGGCGTTCACCCGCTTCGACCTCGCCGCGCCGCCGCTGCTGCGGCTGGTCTCGGTGCTCGCCCCCGACGGCGGCCAGCGCATCCTGATCACCAACCACGCGCTGCTCTGGGACGGCTGGTCCTCCGGCCTCTTCCTCCAGGAGGTGCTGACCCGCTGCGCCGGCGAGCGGCCGCCCGCCGCCGGCCTGCCCTACCGGGACTTCCTGCGCTGGCTGGCCGGCCAGGACCAGGAGGCCGGCCGGGCCGCCTGGCGCTCCTCCCTGGAGGGCCTGGCCGAGCCGACGCTGCTCGCCCCGCAGGCCCGCGAGCGGGCCGCGCTGCTGCCGGAGGAGGTCGTCGTCGACGCCCCCGCCGGGCTGGGCGAGCGGCTGGCCGCCTTCGGCCGGGAGCGCGGCCTGACCCTCAACACCGTGCTCTCCGGTGCCTGGGGCCTGCTGCTGGCCGGCCTGACGGCCCGCGAGGACGTGGTGTTCGGCGCCACCGTCTCCGGCCGCCCGGCCGAGCTGCCCGGCATCGACGCCACCATCGGCATGTTCCTCAACACGGTGCCGGTCCGGGCCCGCCTGGACGGCGAGGAGGGCGTCGCCGCCTTCCTCACCCGCCTCCAGGACGAGCAGAGCGCCCTGCTGGCGCACCACCAGACCGGCCTCGGCGAGATCCAGCGCGGCACCGGCTTCGGCCGGCTGTTCGACACCCTCCAGGTGCTCCGCAACACCCCGGCCGACGAGGGCCTGCGGGACCGCCTGCGCGAGCGCCTCGGCCTGCGCCAGGTGACGGACGTCGACGCGACGCACTTCCCGCTGATCTTCATCACCAACCCCGGCGAGCACCTCACCTTCGAGTGGAAGTACCGCCCGGACGTCTTCGAGCGCTCCGTCGTCGAGGAGCACGCCGAGCGGCTGCTCGCCCTGCTGGAGCAGATCCTGGAGCGCCCCGACCGTCCCGTCCGCACGCTCGACGTGCTGACGGTGCGTGAGCGTGGTCTGGTGCTGGGGGAGTGGGCGGCGACGGGTCGTGGGTTGCCGGAGGCGACGGTGGCGGATCTGCTGGC